>DATJST010000001.1:0-18685 GCA_035503975.1 Acidimicrobiales bacterium
CTACCAGCTGCACGCTGGAGCCGGCGCTCCGGGCCAACTTGCCCCCGCCCCCCGGTTTGAGCTCGACGTTGTGCACAACCGAGCCGACCGGGATGAAGCGCATGGGCAGGGCATTGCCGGGCCGTATCTCCGCGCCTTGCCCGCTGCGCAGGATGTCGCCGACGGCCACACGATTGGGGGCCAGGATGTAGCGCTTTTCCCCGTCGTGGTAGTGCAGCAGGGCGATGCGCGCGTTGCGGTTTGGGTCGTACTCGATAGCGGCGACCGTCGCGGGCACCCCGTCCTTGGAGCGCTTGAAGTCAACGAGGCGGTACTGCCGCTTATGACCGGTGCCGCGGTGGCGGGCAGTAATGCGACCGTAGGCGTTGCGGCCGCCCGTGCCGGGCTTGGGCACCGTCAGGGAACGCTCGGGCCGGTCCTTGGTGATCTCGGTGAAGGCCGAGACGGTCTGGAACCGCCGCCCGGCGCTGGTCGGTTTGCGGGAACGGAGCATCGCTATCCCTTAACTGCTCTCGAACAACGGGATCGACTGGCCTTGGGCCAAGGTGACGAAGGCGCGCTTGGTGTCCGGGCGCTTGCCGTAGGTCGGCTTTTTCCTGTTGCGCTTGCGCTTGCCCGGCCGGTTGAGCGTGTTGACCTTGCTGACATCGACTTGAAAGACCTGCTCCACCGCACGACGGATCTCGATTTTGTTGGCGGCGCCGGGCACGACGAACATGTACACGCCCTTTTCGCTCAGGGCGTACGACTTCTCAGACACGATCGGCCGCACGATGGCATTGCGGGGATCCTCCATCAGGCCTCCTCTTCTTGTTCGGCCTCAATGTCCGCCGCCGCAGGTGCGGCGCTCGCAACCGCCTCGGCGTCGGCGGCGTCGTCGGCGTCGGCTACCGGCGCATCGGCCCATACATTGTTGCCAGGGAGGGTGTCGCGGCTGAAGACCAGCCAATCCGCGCACAACACGTCGTAGGCAGCGAGTTCGCCAACCAGTACCAGCTCGACATCGGCCAGGTTGCGCAGCGACTTGTACGCTATTTCGTCGTCACGGGAGAGGACGACAAGGGCGCGGCCGGCAACGCCAAGAGCACCGAGCGCACCTAGCGCGGCCTTGGTGTTGGGGATCTCGAAGTCCCACTTGTCGAGGACGGCGATATGGTCCGAGCTCGCCCGGTCGGACAAGGCGCCGTGCAATGCCAGCTGGATCATCTTGCGTGGCGTGCGCTGGCGGTACTTGCGCGGCTTGGGGCCAAGGGCGACGCCGCCACCGGCGTAGTGCGGAGCGCGAATGCTGCCCTGGCGGGCACGGCCCGTCCCTTTCTGCTTGAACGGCTTCGCGCCCCCACCCGCCACCTCGGCCCTCGTCTTGGTGCTCTGAGTACCGGCCCGGGCGGCAGCCAGCTGGGCCGTGACGACCTGGTGCATCACGGGCACGTTGGGCTGTACACCGAACACGTCGGTGTCGAGGGCGACGGTGGCCGTGACCGTGCCGCCCATCGACTTCACGTCCAGCAAGGTGCTCACCCGTCCCCCTTCACGGCATCGCGAATGACCACCAAACCACCCCGCGGACCGGGTACCGCGCCCTTGATGAGCAGGAGGTTCCGCTCGGCGTCGGCCGAGACCACCTCGAGGTTGAGCGTGGTGACCCGCTCGTTGCCCATCCGGCCTGCCATGCGGGTGCCCTTGAAGACGCGAGCGGGCGTGGCGCACGCACCAACCGAACCAGGGGCCCGGTGGTGCTTGTGGTTGCCGTGGCTGGCCCCCTGGCCTTTGAAGTTGTGGCGCTTGATGCCCCCGGCGAACCCGCGCCCCTTGCTCGTTGCTGTGACGTCGACCTTGTCGCCCGCGGCGTAGACGTCGACTCCAAGCTCCTGGCCGACCCTATAGGTGCCTGCATCCGCGAGCCGCAGTTCGACCAGTGACCGGCCGGGATCGACCTTGGCCTTGGCGTAGTGCCCGGCGAGAGGCTTGTTGAGGGTGCCCGGGCGCCGGGCTCCATATGTGACCTGCAGGGCCGAGTACCCGTCGGGGTCAGGGTGCTTTACCTGAACTACGCGCACTGGTGTCACCCGCACGACTGTCACCGCTATGGCGCGCTGGCTTGCGTCCCAGATCTGCGTCATGCCGACCTTCTCGCCGACAAGCGCTCTTTTTGGGGCTTTAGCAGACATGTGGTCCTCTTACAGGGCTGTACACGCGGCACGCTCCGCCCGGGAGGCCCGGAGCGGAGCTCGTTACGTTTGTGCCATGGCGTCCCTGTCTCGCTTCGCGGCGCACCAGGCAACCATGGACGTCGGTTACAACGGCTCGGCCAGTATAGCGGCGGCCACACCAAGTGCAAGTCAGGCAGGGACAGCCCTGCGTGCGCCCCGTTTACCGGCTTCGAGCCAAGTACTCTCGTACCAGGAGGCGCCGGGTGCAGCTGGCGGGACGGGGCAGTCGTGACCAGCTATGACAGCCCACCGACCGGGAGGCTAATGGTAGACAAGGCTCAGCCCGTCACAGGCGACCAGGACCACCGGCGCTGGGTGGTCGCCGCCATCACGCTGGCCGCCAACCTCGGCAGCTTCCTTTATCTCGTGCTCGTCGCCCGCTCAGCCGCACCGGCGATCTTCGGAGGGCTCGCCGCCCTGGCGGGCATCGCACTGGTATTCGAAGTTCCCGCCAGTGCGTTGCAGGTGGTGGTAGGCCGCAGCGTAAGCGACCGAGCCGGACCAGCGCCGCGCGAGAGCCTGGGCCAGCCGGGACAAGGTGGCGGTAGCCAGCGAGGCGCGGACGTTCCCGCAGGACCGATGCTCGTGGACGCGACCGCCTGGGGAGCTGGGGTGTGCGCTGTCCTGCTCGCCCTGTCGCCGCTGATAGAGCGCTTCCTGCACTTGCCCACGGTTACGAGCGCCCTGCTGCTCGGGGCTTATGCGCTCCCGGTGGGGATCAGTGTCGTGCCCAAGGGAGTGCTGGCGGGCCAAGGCCGGCTTTCGTTGCTGGGCGCCGGGCTGCTGGCGGGCATTGCCGTCCGGCTCGTCGTGGGCGTGACGCTCGTACGGCGGGGCGGTGGTGTCGAAGGTGCCTTTGTGGCCATGGTCTGGGGAGAGGTGGTCACCGCCGCCATAGTGCTGCTCGGGTTGAAACAGCTGCTCGCCCCGCCGCCGGTCCCATCCTCGCTGCAGCGGCGCCCCGACGCCGCAGCGGGCACCCAGGCAAGCGAGACCGGACGGGCAGAGGCCGGCTCGCGCGTCCGCTGGGGCGACGCCAAACTGCCGGTCGTGGCCTTCACGGGCTATTGGATCCTGACGGCGGTCGACGTCGTACTGGCGCGCCACTGGCTGAGCCTGGACGAGTCCGGTGTATATGCTGCGGCGGCCACGGTCGCAGAGATCGCGCTGCTGGCGCCTGCCGCCGTCGCCGCCATCACCTTCCCCCGCCTGGTCGGCGGCGAGGTCCCACGCCTGATCGGGCCGGGCACCGACAGCCGCCCCAACCAGCGCCTGATGTTCGCTCTCGGGTCCGCCACGGTGGCCGTGACCGGCTTTGCCGCCGCCGTGGCCGTGAGCCTCCTGGCGTCGTGGACAGTGAGAGAGCTCTTCGGCTCCGGGTATGCCGGCGCGCAGTCGGTGGTCGGCCTTTTGAGCTTCAGCGCCGCCCTCCTCGGGCTGGTCACGGTGCTGCTGCACTACCACCTCAACCGGGGCGGCCGGCTCAGCCCGGCCCTGTGCTGGCCGGGCATCGTCGTCGCCGTAGTGGGCACCGCCATCTGGCACAAGTCGATGACCGAGATCGCAACAGTGATGGTGGTCTCGACGGCCACGGTCTGCGCAGCGATGCTCCTGGTTGCCATCCTGCACGCCGAAGGTTCGCGCCAGGGGCTGGTGGAACGAGCCAACCTGGCCCTGCTCGACGCCGACCTCGACCTGACCGTGGTGGTCCCCTACTACAACCCGGGAAAGCTGCTCGTGCCGACCATGGAGCGCCTCTTGTCCGTCCTCGACAATTCCGAGGCGACCTACGAGGTGATCGCGGTGTCGGATGGCTCCACCGACGGCAGCGACCGCCAGCTCGACGCCGCGCTCTCCGAGCGGTCCCAGTTGACGAACCTCGTTTTTGTTGAGAACCAGGGCAAAGGCGCCGCCCTGCGCATAGGGCTAGCCAAAGGCCGTGGGCGGTACCTGGGCTTCATCGACGCCGACGGCGACCTTGACCCCATCCTGCTCGACTCGTTCCAGACCATGGTCCGGCTATATAGCCCCGACATCATCCTGGGCAGCAAGCGGCACCCTCTCTCCGAGGTCGAGTACCCGCTCCTGCGCCGGATCTACTCATGGGGTTACCAGCAGGTCGTGCGGGCCGGCTTCCGCCTCAACATCAAGGACACCCAAACGGGTATCAAGCTGGTGCGCCGGGACGTGCTCGCCGCAGTGCTGCCGCGGATGCTCGAGAAGCGGTTCGCCTTCGACCTCGAGCTGTTCGTGATCGCCCGGCGGCTCGGTTACAAGCGCTTCCTGGAGGCGCCCATACGCCTGCGCCACCAGTTCACCAGCACCGTCTCGTGGAAATCGGTCTACCGCTCCCTCATCGACACCATGGCAATCTGGTACCGGCTGCGGGTGCTGCACTACTACGACGGGGACCAGGGGCCTGCCACCCCGGGCAGCGAGGGCCTGCGCATCGACCCGTTCATGCTGCGAGGAGGCGCCGGCGTGGGCGCTGGGAGCGCGGGCGTCACGACCCCGCTCCGCGGTGCGGCCGCCAGCGAGCCGAGCCCCTCCCACGCGGGCGCTGGGGGTCAGGGCAGTACCGAGAGCGCGGTGCCTGCGAGCGGTGACATTTGAGGGCACCCGAGGAGCGGCAACTCGCCAGGCAAAGTTAGCCGAGGACGTTGGCGGTCATTTATGGGCAACTTCTTCGTACAGGCTGGCGCTCCCGCAGGCACCGGCGCGAAACTCGCTTACTTTTCCTCCTAGGACCACGACTTCTCCAATAGGCCCCTCGTCGTCCAAACCCCATACCGTGTACTTGCCCTGGCGCAGCTCAGGGTAGAGGCCGGCGACCACGTCCCCCCCGCTCACCCTGCGCCGCCGCACCATCGTGTGGATATGGTGGCTCCGCGGCGCACCCGCAGGCGTGAGGTCGACCTCGCGCCCCAGGCACTGCTCGTCTGCATAGATGATCAGGGCGCCGACATCCCCACCTACGTCCAGGACAAGGGCGTCAGGAGGGCCGGAGCGGGGCGCGAAGCCGTCGAAGGGTTGCTCCGTCCAAGCTTCGCGCCCAACGTGCGCCTTCCTTCCGGTGTGCACGTCCGGCCCTGCGCTACTTGGTGCCCGGGTTGGCGACGGGGGTCGACGACGGGTTGTCGTAGCCGTCGTGCGGGTCGGCCAGGTAGGGAAAAGTCCCCCGGAAGTTGGTGCTCTCCGAGGGGGGCCCGTCGCTGACCGCCTTGACCACCGCGTCCACCTTGTACGAGGGGTCCACGAGCGGTATGGTCGCCCCGGCCAGCGCCTGCAGTTCGATTGTCACCACGTCGTCCTGAGGCCGGCGCCCGTTCGGGAAGCCGCCAACATCTCCGCCGAGGACCCCGAGGGCGCTGTAGCCCTTGCTGCCGACCGTCGTGGGCGGGACCGCAACATTGAGCCGCAGCATTTCTGCGATCGCCTTGCCGCCGACGTTGGTCGGGGCGCTCGGCAGTACGCTCGCCGGGATACCGGTGACAAAGATTGCCACTATGTCCGAGCGCGTTTTGCCCGCCGCCTGGTAGGCAGCCAGGTTGGGGAAGGCGCCCGGGTAGAGCACAGGGATCAACTTGGCCAGTTCGGGGTCCTCCACGGCGGCGGCGAACTGTTTGTCCGCCACAGGGGGCTGGCTGTTGAAGTAATCCTTCAGGCTGACGGGGACGACCACCTCGTTTACCAACGGCATACCGAGCCGGGAGAGCTGCACGTACGGGCCGCTCCACCCGGCCGTGCCGTTGGCGTCCAGCCTCTTGACGGTCTGGCGGCTGGCTGTCGTCCAGAACCCGAGGACGGCTGCCGGGTCAGTCAGATTTGTGGGTTTGGAGCCGTTCGCAGTCAGCTTGCTGATCGGCACCTGCAACGCGATCGTGTGCACGTTCTTCGCAGCCAGGGAGTTGACGCCGGCGGCGGTAGCCAGTGGGATGAGGTGATGGCTGTTGAGCGGGCGCAGGCCTGCGAGGTCGAAAACCGAACCCAAGTCGACGAAGAACCCTTCGGCACGCTGGCCGGCGAAAACCGTCTCACCCGAGGGCAGTGCCCGGATGGCCGGCGCGACCAGTAACGGGTAGTTGGGCGTCGAGCGGGGGCCGATATTGCAGGGCGGGCAAGGCAGGTCGGCGCCAATGACTTTTGCGCCCCCATTTTTGTCAACCAGCGTAACGTGGTAGTACTGCTGGCGGTTCAAGTTGACGTAGCTCGTCGTGCCCGGCTTGGGCGGCTCGATCGTGCTCGTGTTGTAGAGGAACGTCGCGGGGTCCACAGTTGCCGTTCTGAACTGGAAATTGTAGGTCCATTCGGCAAGGCCGTCGCCGTCGTTGTCAATGTGCACCGAGTACAGCACATCGTCACCGAACTCGAAGAAGTTCGGGCCGGCGGCCGGATCCTGCAACGGAACGTAGTTGGCGAGGATGGTGACGGTACCGGGCTTGTCCGGGCTGACGAAGGCGTACAGGTCGGTGCTGTCGATCACCGGATCTTTGGATGTACCCGGTGCTTCACGGTGGGATGACATTGTTGTCTAAGTCTCCTTGGGTTATCGAGGCGTGGCAGAGTGCCGGTGGGCCTAGCCGAGGGCCTTCAGCAGGGCGCCGGCTACGGCCCTGTCCTGGAAGGTGACTTTCCTGGTCCCCGAGTAAAGGGTGATCGTGCCCGAGGGCTCGTCGACGACGTGCGCCATGACCTCGTCACCCCGGCTGCGCGAGGCGAGAGGCGTCGCATCTCCGGCGAGGTTGTTGTACCCTACGGGCGACGCGCCGGCACTTGACGCCGGGACCAACCCGAACGCGGACGGGCCCACCACGGCGACGGTACCGACAGCGGCCGCGCCCAAGGATGCGTCGCGCAAGAACTGGCGACGGGATATACCGCGCATCTGTAACTCCTTTGTTCAAAATGCAAGTTTCTTCTGAGGTCAAAACTTCCCAGGCAACGCTCCGTCGCCGCCCCGAGAGAGCGGCGGCACCGTGGTCTTCGTCACCGACCGCCAACGCGGATGACCCGCGCCGCTCTTGATTCCGGGGCGGCCGGATGTTAGCGTTCCCAACGTGTGGCAGCGGGCCGGACGGACAGGGGGGCAGGTGCCTCATCTCCGTCTGGCCGGGCGCTCCGCACGGGCGTGGGTGCTCCCGGTAAGCATTCGGGCACCCGGCCACCAGCCCACCAAGAGTGGCCGCTTCAGTGCCGCGCACCCGGGGTGAGCGGTGGTGCCGCTGCCCGACAGACGGGGAATCCTCCCTCCCCTCCTGCCGGGGACGGCAACCTGCCCTTCTCCCTCATCCCCTTCGGGGTGGGAAGGACTGGGCGCTCCCCCGCTAACTGGGGCCCGGTCTCCGCACACACCGTGGAGGCCGGGCCCCACGTCCCGCGGGTTTGTCCGCTCGCTCGCAGCGTCTCGGCCCGGGAGCCGGGCGCCCCGCCAGCCCGCACCGCCAACCGTTCGGCCAGAGCTTTTCAGGCCCTGCGCCGAATGTTAGCGTTCACACATTGAGGCCTCCCAAGGAGCTCGGTACACATGGACAACGGTCGAAGTGGCACCCGGATAACCCTCGCGCCATGGCGCACCAGCGGGGCGGTGGACCGCGGCATATTCGGCGGTTTCGTGGAGCACCTGGGCCGCTGCATATATGGCGGCATTTTTGATGAGGGTTCCTCCCTGAGCAACGACAACGGCTACCGGCTTGATGTCCTTTCCCTTCTCAAAGAACTACGTCTGAGCGTGCTGCGCTGGCCCGGCGGCAACTTCGTGAGCAATTACCACTGGACCGACGGCATCGGGCCCGCCGCTAACCGACCTAGCCGGGTCGAGCTGGCCTGGGGGGCGTTGGAGAGCAACCGCTTCGGGACCGACGAGTTCCTGGCCTTTTGCGCTGAACTGGGAGTGACACCCTATATCTGCTTGAACATGGGCACCGGTGACCTGGCCGAGGCCCTCGCCTGGGTCGAGTACTGCAACGCTACCGTCCACAGCTACTGGGCGGACCGCCGCCGCGCCAACGGGCACGAGGGCCCCTATGGTGTGCCTTACTGGGGGCTCGGCAACGAGATGTACGGCGACTGGCAGGTCGGGCAGTTGTCCGCGCAAGAGTACGTGAGCACGGCAGCCCGCTGGGCGAAGGCGATCCGCCGGCTAGACCCCAAGGCACGGCTGGTGAGTTGTGGGCTCAATGGGTGGAGCGACTGGGACCGAGCCGTCATTGACGGCCTGGTCGACCTCGTCGACCTCCATTCCTTGCACGTCTACACCGGGTCCAAGGACTACTGGGAAAACCTTGTCAGCCCCTACCAGGCCGAGCGCGGCATCGCGTGCGCGAGCGCGCTCCTGGGCCGAGCGGCCTACCTGCAAAGGGCTAAGCGTGCCCCCAAGGTCGCATTCGACGAATGGAACGTCTGGTACCGCACAGACGACGGCAGCCTGGAGGAGCGCTACTCCTTTACGGACGCGCTGGCCGTGGCCACATACTTGAACATATTCATCCGGCACAGTCACCAGGTGTCGATGGCCAACCTCGCTCAGATGGTCAACGCCATCGCGCCTATCGTCACCACCCCGCACGAGGCCGTTCCGCAACCTATTTACTACCCCTTTATGCTCCACTCTGTTTCGCACCTCGACCACGCCATCGACGTGAGCATTGAGGGTGAGCAGTTCGACGCTCCCGCCGAGCCGGCAGGCCGCTGGGGCCACCGCCTGAGCGACCTTGGCCCTTTCCCCTTTGTCGACGCGGCCGCCACCACCGACAGCGCCCGTGGCCGAATTACAGTCACGCTCGTCAACCGGCGCCCGGACCGGAGTGAGGACGTAGAGTTGCGCCTGACCGACTTGGCCTTCAGCGACGTCAACCGCGCCAGGGCTCTCACGGAGGAGACAGATCACTCCAAATGGCCAATGCCGGACGTCGCCGGGGTGCGCCTGGAGGACTGTGACGTACCGGCCAAAGGTAGCGTCGCCCATGTGCAGCTACCGCCCAAATCGTTCGCCGTGATCGAGGCGAGCATGGCGAGCGACTGATCAGATAGAGAGCGCACGCTTTGCACCGCCAGAGCGTGATCGGCTAAAGCTCCTACAAAGGGCTCCTGGAGCGGCCAGCGTCAAGCACTTACGGCGATGACTGTCTTGATACCCTCACGTCGCGCCGCCGAGGTGAAGGCTTCGGCCGCGTCCTCGAGGGGCCAGGTGTGGCTCGCCAGCGGTTCGAGGTCGACGACCTTGCGCTCGACCAACCTGATGGCGCGCGGGTAGGCATCCTTCATACGCCTCACGATCGCGATGGTAAGCCCCTTGCGCCGCGCCAGCGAAGCCGGGAAGCGCGTCATGTCGTCGTCAGGTATGCCTGCCAGCACCACCCGTCCACCCGGGCGCACGATGGTCATCGCCGCCACGATCGCCTCATCGTTGCCGGCCACTTCGAACACGACGTCCACCGTGTTCTCGCACGACCCCACGTCGCCCGGGCCAACCGCCACTTCGCAACCCAAAGCCGTCGCCGCGTGGCGCCGATGGACCAAGCGCTCAACGGCTATGACGCTCGAGCCCCCACCGGCGTGGGCGAGCTGGACCAGCATGAGCCCAATGGGGCCGCACCCGACGACACCGACCGGCGCGCCGAAGCGCACATGCCCGAGATCGAGGGCGTGAAGCGCCACGCCGAGTGGTTCGAGCAGCGCGATGGTGGAGTCGTCAAAACCGTCCGGTACCGGGTGAAGGAGCTTCGTCGGCCAGGCGATGTACTCGCGCAAGCCTCCATCAGTGCCGGAGTGCCCCGCAAAGCGCACCGTGGGGCAGAGGTTCTCGTTGCCCTCTCGGCAGCGGGCACATGCGCCGCAGGGTACGGCGGGGTCAACTGCGACGCGCCGGCCGTCGAGCGGGCCCCCCTCGACCACGCCGCCGAACTCGTGCCCCAACACCAGCGGCTGGTGCAAGACCGCGTCACCAATGTTGCCTTGCATGAACCAATGCAGGTCCGAACCGCATATCCCGACCGACAGCACACGCACCAAAGCTTCGCCGGTCTCAGGCTGCGGGGACGGCTCGTCCACCAGCTCGATATTTCCGGCACTTCTCAGGCGGAGCGCTTTCATGGTGGGCCCTGCCCATAGTAGGCGTTTGGCCCGTGCTTGCGCGAGAAGTGGCGGGCCACGACGTGGGCCGCGATAGGCGGCGCGTCGGGTGCAAGGGCGACCGAAAGCCAAGCCATCTTGGCCACTTCCTCAACCGTCTCGGCGATCTCGACTGCGTGCGCCGGAGATTTTCCCCAGCAAAAAGGACCATGGCCATCAACCAGGACCGCTGGGACCTCGTCAGTTGAACGGCCGTCGGTGAGCTCCAGGATGACCGTGCCGGTCGCTTTTTCGTACTCGCCTTCGACTTCTTCCCGTGTCAGTGGCCGGGTGACCATTACGGGCCCGGGGCACAGGTCGGCGTGGGTCGTCCCGAGCACCGGGACGGGACGATGAGCTTGTGCCCAGGCAGTTGCCCAAGTCGAATGGGTATGCACTATGCCCGCGATGCCCTCGATCCCGCGGTAAAGAGCCAGGTGGGTCGGTGTGTCGGTGGACGGGCGGTGCTTGCCCTCGACCAGCCTTCCTTCGCCGTCCACCACCACCATGTCGTCGGCACCCATTTGCTCGTACGGCACGCCGGACGGCTTGATGACCACCAACCCGCTGTAATTGTCCCGACCCGACACGTTGCCCCAGGTGAGGCGCACCAAACCGGCACTGGGCAGGCGGAGGTTGGCGGCCAGCACAGCGGCTTTTAGCTGGTCCAACATCAGTGGCCGTCCCGACGCTCAGTGGCCTCCTGCATTATCCCCAGCCGGCCGGTCCTGGGATCTTGCCGCGTTATCATGTGCCTCCTCTACGGCCCACAGGGACCGGCGGCTGCCCGCCAGGTATCATGTTCCCGGTCACACCATGGTCGCCGCTCAGCCCACACGAAGCCGCCACCGCTCGGGGCACGGCACCCGCCAGCGCAGGGTGTGGCTGTTCGGCCACATGATTTGGTCTCTTGCACGATGTGGCGCGCTCCACCTCTCAGATGTTAGCGTTCTCATTGGCCCGGCCGGCACCCCGGCTAGGCCCGAGGGGTGAGCCTGAGGTGACGCCCGTCGCATGGTGCGGCACAACTGGTGCCGGGGAGCTCGGCCCGTGGCCCGGGCCATGAGCGGACGCGGCCGGCCTTCGATCGCCGATGTCGCCAGCCTGGCAGGCGTGTCCCATCAAACGGTGTCACGCGTGCTCAACAAACACCCGAGCGTGCGAGACCTGACCCGGGCGCGGGTGCTCGGGGCCATCGACCAACTCGGGTACCGCCCCAACCCGGCGGCTCGGGCCCTGGCCAGCGGGCGGTCCAAAACCTTGGGCGTGGTTGCTCTCGATACCAGCCTGTACGGCCCCGTGTCCACCCTGCTCGGGATCCAACAGGCGGCCCAGCAATTGGGCTACTTCGTATCTGTCGTCATTGTCCACTCGATCGACCGCCAGTCCGTCCGCGACGCGGTACGCCGGTTGACGAGCCAGTCGGTTGAAGGCGTCGCCGTGATCGCCCCGTTCAGTTCGGCGCACGATGCACTCGCGTTCCTGCCGACCGGCACTCCCGTCGTCGCCGTGGAAGGCGACCCGGAGGGAGATGTGTCGGTAGTCACCGTGGACCAGGTGGCGGGGGCCAGGCTGGCAACTCAGCATCTCCTCGCATTGGGCAGGGGGACCGTGTTCCACGTGGCCGGACCGGCCGAGTGGCTGGAAGCGCGCGCCCGGACTGCGGGCTGGCGCCAGGCTCTCGTCGATGCCGGAGCCGAGGTCACACCGCCCATGACCGGGGACTGGTCGGCGAGCTCCGGCTACCATGCAGGCCAGCTTTTGGCTCAGGTGCCTGATGCGCACGCCATTTTTGTAGCCAACGACCACATGGCGCTCGGCGTCCTGCGGGCATTGCACGACCGCGGCCGGCGCATCCCCGACGATGTCGCCGTGGCCGGGTTCGATGACATACCGGAGTCCGGATATTTCATCCCACCCTTGACGACCGTCCGCCAGGATTTCCAACATGTCGGGGCCGCCGCCGTGCAGATCCTGGTCGACCAGCTGGCCGACGGCCACTGGCGCCATGAGCGTGTCGTCATCGAGCCCACCCTGGTCTGCCGGGCCTCCGCCCCATGACTTGGCGGCTCGAAGGTCAGGCCTGAGCCTCGGCGGCCCGCTTGAGCGTCTTGAGCCCGTGCAGCCAGTCGGCGTGCCCGCGGCCCAGGTTCTCGTGAAGGTTTCTCCAGATGGCGTAGACCCGGGCGTACGTGGCAGTCGCCTCGGGGCGCGGGCGGTAGCGCTGCGCGGTAGGCGGGCGCAGGGTGCGTGCGGCGGCAGCAATCTCTGCGAAACCCCCTCGCCCCGGCCCTGCCGCGACCGCGCCGAACAAGGCTGAGCCCCGCGCCGGCACCTGGCTCGAGCCCGGCACCCGGACAGGCAGGCCGGAAACGTCAGCCAGCAGCTGCATGAGCAAAGGGCTGCGCTCGGCGATCCCGCCACAGGCCACGATCTCGCCGAACGAGAACCCAGCTCGGCGGAAATTGCCGATAATCTCGTGGTTGCCGAAAGCGATCGACTCCAAGAGGCAACGGTAAATATCGGCGGCCGTGCTCTGCAAATTCAGGCCCGCGATCACCCCCGAGAGGTCGGCGTCCGCGAGCACGCTGCGGTTGCCGTTCCACCAGTCCAGCGCCACGAGCCCGGTCGCCGCGGGCGCCAAGGCAGCGGCAGCGGCTTCGAGAGCGGGAAGGGTCGTGCCCGCTTCGCCACCGAGCATCCTGGTGGCGAACCAGCCCAGCATGTCGCCAACCGCAGGCTGCCCCGCTTCGTAACCGAAAAGGCCGGGGACTATGCCGTCCTTGGCAACCCCGGTGATCCCTTCCAGCAGGATTTCAGCGTCCCGCACGACGAGGTCGCATATTGACGTGCCCACCACCATCACGAATTCGTCCGCGCCTTCGGCGCCCGCGCCAGGAAAAGAGACGAACGAGTCAACGTTGCCAACCGCCACTACCACGCTCTCGGGCAACCCCAGCCGTGCCGCAAGCTCCGGCCGCAGATGCCCGGCATTGGTACCCAGCGGGTAGAAGTCCTTCCCGAGTTTGTCCCAGGGTGCGCGAAAACCGGGGTAGGCAGCCTCAAAGAACTCGGCGCTCGGCACGCCGCCTTCTTCCGCCCACAGTGCCTTGTACGCAGCTGGGCAGGCCGAACGGCGCTCTGTCCCGGTAAGCTGCCAGACCACCCAGTCGACCACCTCGACAAAGCGGTCGGCAGCCTCGTAAACCTCTTTGTCCTCGAGCCAGATCTCGATAAGTTTGGGGAAGTACCACTCCGACGAGATCCGCCCACCGTAACGGGACAGCCACGCTTCCGACCTGGCGGCCGCCACCTCGTTGAGGCGGTCCGCCACCGGTTGTGCTGCGTGGTGCTTCCAGAGCTTGGCCCAGGCGTGGGGGCGGTTGCGCAACGCTGAACGGGTGAGTGGAGCGCCGTCGGCCGACGCGGGAAGTACGGTACAACTGGTGGCGTCGACACCAATGCCGATAACCGAAGAGGCGGCGCCCGGCGCGTCTTGCAGCACCCGGGCTATTCCTTTTTGCAGAGTGGCCAGGTAGTCATCGGGGTCGTGCAGTGCCCAGTCAAGCGGGAGGCGTACCTGGGCGCCGGGCAAGATCTCGTCTATTACGCCATGCTCGTAAGAGATCTCCGCGACAGACAGTTCGTCGCCCGACTCGAGGTCCAATAGCAGCGTGCGCGCCGAAGCGGTACCGAAGTCGATCCCGATGGCGCAAGGTGGCCGTTCCACTCCCGCGATGTTAGCGCTCTCACGACGAGGCGGCAACGGCGGGTAACCAGGGCTCCGCTTGTGAAAGGATGACCATTCGTGGGAAGTCCCTTCGGGAGCCCGATTGGAGGATCGTGTTATGAGCTCGTTGCACCCAGGTGAGGGATGGGACCGTCGGCGACGGGCCCTCGTGAGCAAGCCCGAGGTTGTGGAAGTGGTGACTGAGCCCGTCCCCGCCATCGGGCGCGACGAGGCGTTGGTCCAGTTGGCAGTTTCGGGCGTATGCGGCTCCGACAAAGCCGGCGTGCATGGTGAGCACGCATTTATGAAGCCTCCGTACTACCCGGGCCACGAGGTGGTCGGGGTCGTCGTGGGCCTGGGCGAGGATGCGGCGGGGCAGGTATCGGTCGGTGACCGCGTCACAGTCGAGCCCACGCTGGTCTGCGGGCAGTGCAAGCCGTGCCGCGGGGGGGCCGAGAACCTGTGCGAGAGGCTGGAGTTTTTCGGCTGTGGGTACCGGGAGGGCGGGATGGCCGACGTGTTCACCGTCCCTGCCCGGCGGCTCTTCAAGATCCCGAGCGGCTTCAGCGACGAGCAGGCCGCGCTGATCGAGCCGTTGGCAACTCCCGTACACGCTGCGCGCCTCGCCGGCGACCTGGGGGGCAAGGCAGTGGCAGTACTCGGGTCGGGCACCATCGGCCTGCTGACCTTGGTGGCGGCGCGTGCCGCCGGTGCCCGCCGCGTCGTCAGCACAGATACGCTCGCGCACAAGCGGCAGCTGGCGCTCGACCTGGGGGCGGACGTGGCGGTCGACGCCGGTGTCCCTGGCCTGGCAGCGACGGTGCGTGGCGAACTGGGCGAAAGCGCCGACGTCGTCTTCGACTGCGTGGCTAACGAACAGACGCTGAGCGAGGCGGTGAAGATGGCCCTCAAAGGTGGGACCGTGGTGATCGTGGGAGGCGCACGGCGGCCGGCGACCATCGACCTACCGGTCGTCCAGGAATACCAGGTCCGCATCCAGGGGGCGGCCACCTACCGGCGTGAGGACTTCGAGCAGGCGGCAACCATAATCGCGGGCGACGACTTCAAGGCCGACAGGCTCGTGACGGCGAAGTTCCCACTACCGAGAGCGCCAGAAGCCTTCGCCGCCATCGACTCAGGCCGAGAGGTCAAGATCTTGGTCGTTGCCGACCCTGGCGGTTACGTCGCGACCTAGCAAGGAGGCCCGCCAGCCGGTAGCGGTCGTACGCCCCAACGAGCCCGGCCGCGTCCCGCGCTAACGTCGAGAGGCTGTGGAAGTCAATTTTGCCTATGGCAGCACCGGTCTTCGCGTCCAGCTGCCAACGGGCCGCACCACGGTTGTCGCACCTCATTACCCGCCGCCGCTCGCGGACCCGCGAGCCGCGGTACGAGCGGCTGTTCGCTGCCCCGTGAGCGGCCCACCCCTGCGCGACCGCGTCAGGCGTGGTCAGTCGGTCGCCATCGCCATCTGCGACGGCACAAGGCCGCAGCCGCGCTCGATCGTCGTCCCAGTGCTGCTAGAAGAACTCGAGGGGCTGGCGCGGCCCGAAGACATCGTGGTCTTGGTAGCGACCGGGACGCACCGCGGCAACACTCACTCTGAACTGGTCGAAATGTTGGGCGAAGACGTGCTCGGCGCGGTGCGGGTTGTCAACCACGATGCCCGCGACGAGGGCGCCTTGACATGGGCCGGGCGCCACGGCAAGGACGTGCCCGTTTGGTTGAACTCCGAGTGGCTGGCTGCAGACGTGCGCGTGAGCACAGGCTTTGTGGAACCGCATTTCTTCGCCGGCTTCTCAGGAGGGCCCAAGCTAGTGGCCCCGGGCCTCGCCGGCTTGGAGACGACGCTGACGCTCCACGACGCGGCCCGTATCGGCCACCCCCAAGCCCGGTGGGGGGTCACTGTCGGCAACCCCGTGCACGACGACGTCCGCGCCATTGCCGCCGGTACGGGCGTTACGTTCGCCCTCGATGTCGCGTTGGACAGCCGTCACCGCATCCTCGCCGCCTTCGGTGGAGACCTGCTCGCCATGCACGCCGTGGCCTGCGGAACGGTGATGCGCTGGTCGATGCGTCAAGTGGCGGCCCCCTTCGATGTTGTTGTCACCTCCAACGCGGGCTTCCCGCTCGACCAAAACCTGTACCAGGCCGTCAAAGGTATGTCGGCGGGTGCCCAGGTCGTAAAGCCAGGCGGCTTGGTCATCTGCGTCGCCGAGTGCCGCGACGGCTTCCCGGACCACGGCAGTTACCGCAGCGAACTGGTAGCCGCAAAGTCGGTCGCCGAGCTCGGGGAGGCTATTGCGCGACGGGCCGAGGTGGTACCGGACCAGTGGCAGCTTCAGATCCAGGCTTCGATAATGGCAAGGGCACGAGTCATCGTGAGCACTCGGTTCATCGCCGACGAAGACCTCGCCGCGGCGCACTTGGAGCAGACCCACGACGTCGCTCGTACGGTTGGCGACGCAGGACCTCGCGCCCGCGTCTGCGCCATGCCCGCGGGGCCGATGACCGTGCCTTACCTCAACTAGGTCGCGTTCGCCCCGGTTGCCACCGGGCGGGCGGAGCTAGCACCACGGGCGAGGCAGCCTCAGGCAGCTGGGATACCGAGCCCCTTGGCGCCCGCGCCCGACTGGACGACGCCCTCGCTCATGCGGGAAAGCCATTCCAGGGCGATGGTCGCCCGCCGCACGCGCTCGCGGGCCGTTGCCAGTACGTCGTTGCGCAGGTGCCCGCCACTCGGGTACAGGCCGCGCGAGTTGCGCAAGCCGAACTTGGCGTACATTGGCGCCGCCACCGCAACCAGTTCGGCCAGCTCGTGCCCGCGCACCAGGCCGCCCAGGCTGTCGGGCGATTCGACGTAAAGATCTATCGGGAGCTCCGAGACGGACCTCAGTTCAGCGAGCTGGGCGACCGTCATGTCCGATGGCACGTTGACCGTGGAGGCCCCCAATCGCTCCAGTTGCGCAAAGCTGACCGGGTTTGCCGGGGCCATGTACACGGATACTTTCCACACGAGCTCGGCCGGGAGCTCACCTCGGTGCTGTGCGTCGACCAGGACCTCCAGTAAGCCAGGGTCGGCCACAAGGAAGCTTCGGATGCCCTGCTCGACGCCGCGGCAAACGTCTTCGAAGGCGTAGCGCAACTGCCGGCTCCCACGCACGAGCCCGGAGAGAGCCGCGCCGTCCGATGCGCGCGAGGAAGCGCCCACGTCCCATTCCTCTCTTGGGCCGACGAACAGGGACACCTCGAGCCCGTGCTCGGCTCCCAGGCGAGCCATCTCCTTCAACTCGCGCTCGGTCAGCAGCATTGCGCCACTACCCTGCGAGACACGGTTGACCACGGTGCCGAGCCGCTCGGCCTCTTCGAGGACGGCGGCGAGAGCTTCTGGGCCCTCGACGCTCGGGATCTCGACGCGGAACTGAGCGCCGTCTGGGAAGCGGTGGGGGCTTGGTGAGGGAGTGGCCTCGGGCCGGATCCCGGCTCGTTGCAGTACCTCCGCCCCCGTGGGACTGTCGTTGCCGGCTCCGCGGTCAGTCATCGGTGCCTCCTCAATCGCGATCGGCTCTGGTCCGCTGCCCCACTATTGCGGGTTAGGCGACTAATTGTCGAGCGCGCGGCTGCCTTGCTCAGCTCCGCGGGCCGCCTTGCAAGGCGAGCTGCAGGCGACGCCCTGTAACATGTACCTGTGGAGTTTGCTTCTTACGTCGAGGGCGCGGTGAGCCTGGTCAACACCGAGTTCCAATCGACAGAGGACATAGCCGCACACGTCGGGCCGAGACCGTGGCTCGCGGCGAGGGTACAGCCCGGCGACCTGCGGGCCATGAGAAGGCTGCAGTCCGAGTTGGCTGCCATCGTCGATGCTTCGGCCGAGAAGGACGGCCCGCGGGTCGTAGAGCTCGTCAACCAAGCGTTGGAGCGCTACCCGGTGACGGCGAGGCTATCTGACCACGACGGTGCAAGCTGGCACCTACACGTCGGGGACTCCCATCGCAGCGTGGCGGCAGTACTTGGCGCTGAAGCCCTTTTCGGGCTGGCGGTCCTCGTTTCCGAACTCGGCACCGACCGCCTCGGGCGTTGCTCCGCGCAAGGGTGCAATTGGGCCTTCGTGGACACTTCCGCCAACCACGGGCGCCGTTACTGCTCGACGCGCTGCGCGACTCGCACCAATGTCGCGGCCCACCGGCGGAGGAACCGCGCGGCACCAGCGGCGCGCGGGCACCACGAGTAGCAAGGGGAGCGTCGCCCCGGCAGCGCAGTGCCGAACAGGCTTCTCGAGCGCCCCGCGGGCCGGCACCATGGAAGGATGGACCAGCTCGGGACGAGGATTGTGTACCAGAACGCCTGGATGAGCGTCCGCGAAGACGTAGTCGGTTTGCCCGACGGCACTACGGGTGTGTACGGAGTGGTTGACAAGCCCGATTTTGCTCTTGTCATCCCTCGTGAGCGCGACGGCGTGTGGCTCGTCGAGCAGTACAGGTACCCTGTCGCCCGGCGCGCCTGGGAGTTCCCCCAAGGCTCGTGGGCGGGGGCAGCCACCGGCGACCCGCGCGCCCTAGCCATAGCAGAGCTGCGCGAAGAGACAGGCTTCTCCGCCGGGGCACTGGCACACCTGGGTCGCCTGTTCGGCGCCTAC
>DATJST010000002.1:0-3449 GCA_035503975.1 Acidimicrobiales bacterium
GGTTTTTGAGCGTGAACGTAGCCGAGGAGCTGACCCCGGTGACGCTCACCGTCACGGTGTACGAGCCGACCGTGGTGCCGGCGGTAAGCAGCGGGCTGGTGGCGACGCCCGATTCATCTGTCTGGGCGGTGGCGCTGGACCCGCCACCGACGAAAGTGGCGCCGGCCCCGCTGGTCGTGACCACGGTGAAGCCGACCGTCTCGTCCGGCACGGGGTCCCCGTATGCGTCGGTCAGTTCGACCGTGAGCGGGAGGCCGAACTGCGTGCCCACTTTCGCCGACTGGTCATTGCCAGAGCTGATCTTGACCGCGTTGGCCACTCCGGACGTGGTGTTGGTCAGGTCGAAGTCGACTTCGATGCCTGTGCTGGCCACCTCGGCCACGACCGTGTAAGAGCCGCTCACGTCGTTGGCCGTGAGGGTCGGGGCGCTGGCCACGCCGTTTGTGCTTGTCTCCACCGTGGCCGTGGTGGCGGCGCCCGGGAAAGTGGCGCTGGCACCGCTGGTGGGCGTCACGAACTCAACGTCTACGTTGGCGACCGGGCACCCGCCCGTATCCACTACTTCGGCTTCCAGCGGGGTCGAGAAGCCTTCCTCGACCTTGGCCGTCTGGGGCGACCCGCCGCTCACGACCACGCCGGCGATGGTGCCCGTGCAGGCCGCGCTGGTGGCCGCCGACGCCGGTGCGGCCAAAACGACGGTGGGGACCACGGCGGTCAGGCCGGCTAGCGGGAGCCCGACGAGGAGGCTTAGCGCCCTCGCCCGGCTCCCGAGGGTATGACGGTTCATCAAGCGGTACCGCCGCTCGAACCGCCCCGGCCCCCGAACCCGCCGCCAAAGCCGCCGAAGCCGCCGAAGGTCGGGCAGCCCGAGGAAGTCGGCTGGGTGACGATGAGAGTGGTGGCACTCACCGCCCCGATGTTGTTAGTCGAGCCGGTGGCCGTGACGCACTCTCCGACCTTGAGCGATCCTGCCGCCACCCGTTCCGACTTGGAGTACTTGGTGGACTTGGAGACGTTCACCGTCTTGGGCCCGGTCTTGGTGGTGACTTTGCCCTTCGAGAACGTGACGGTGACGGCTTGTATACCGATTTTCGAGGCTGATTTTGACGTCACTTTGCCCGAAGCGGTGGCGAAGTTAGCCGGTCGCTTGAAAGCCGTGCGAGGGACCGTCCCGCTCGGCCGGCTGGGTGGCGTGCCGCCCCTGAACCGGAAAGTCCCGCCGCCGGCGCCACCCGCTCCGAAGCCCCCCCGGGTGCATTCCCCTTTGGTGGCGGTGAACAGCGCGACAGTCGTGGCGTCGACGCTCCCGCCGGACCCCTTGGTCCCTGTGGCTGAGATGCACGCGCCCTTGGTCACGCTGCTTTCGCTGACCGAGACGGTGGCAGTGATGATCGTCTTGGAACTGACATTGACGGTGGTCTGGCCGGTCTCGGAGTTTTGCACCTCGA
The DNA here is from genome assembly GCA_035503975.1 of Acidimicrobiales bacterium. Lineage (GTDB taxonomy): Bacteria > Actinomycetota > Acidimicrobiia > Acidimicrobiales > Palsa-688 > DATJMJ01. The sequence goes on from DATJST010000002.1 coordinate 1,449, forward strand.
GGATGTTGCCCGAAACAGTGGCGATCTTTCCGAAAGCTGCGGGCCTGAACGCCGCCGGCGGGCCGCTCGTGGTGGGTGTCGTACTCGCAGCCGCTATCGCGCTGCCTCCGGCGCCAGCGGCAACTAACGATATGACCGCCGCGGTGCCGACGGCCAAGACGAGACGGCGGCTTTTGCTGATGGCGCCGGCAGCAACGGGGTGAGCGTCGCCGGTCGTGGTATTTGTCTGCACTTCCTCGTTGTTCACGGGGTTTGTTCTCCTATGTTCTGCGTTGGTTCGGGATAAGGCTTATTACTCGCTGCGGAGCGCTTCGATGGGAGCCAGGCGGGCCGCTCGGGTCGCCGGGTAGACGCCGAAAACCACGCCGATGGCGATGGCACAAACGATGGCGCCCACCGTGGCCGGCACCGAGATGGCGATCTTGTTGGTTATGAAATGGGGGATGACGATGGCGCCTGCGAGGCCGAGGGCGGCGCCGAATATCCCACCGGCCAGCCCCAGCGTCGACGCCTCGACCAGGAACTGCCGCCGTATTACCGCCGGCGTGGCCCCGAGCGCCTTGCGGAGGCCTATCTCACGAATTCGCTCGGTGACCGACACCAGCATGATGTTCATGACCCCGATACCCCCGACCAGCAGCGAGATTGCCGCGATCCCGGCCAGGAGCACGGTGAGGGTCTTGTCCACTGAGCTCGCCGTCTGTTCGATCTGGGTCTGTGAGGTGATGGTGAAATCGGCGTCGGCCGGGTTGGTTATGCCGTGCAGGGCCAACAGCTCGTCTGTGGCCTCGGTGTCGGCCGCGTTCATCGTCGACTGAGAGCTCGCTTCCAGGTAGATGGTCGAGACCGACGAGGAACCGGTGAACTCGCTCTCGGCCGTGGTGATGGGCATGACGGCCAGGTCGTCCTCGTTGGTCGTAGACGAGCTACCGGCGCTGTTCAGCACCCCGATCACGGTGAAGGGGATGTTGCCGATGTTGACCGTCTCGCCCACGGGGGAAAAGAGCCCCAGCTCTTCGGCCGTGGTCTGGCCCAGGACCACGACGTTGGCGTCGGTGGACATGTCCTTCTGCGTGAAGAAGGAGCCCTCAGCCATGGAGCGGCCCCGCACCGACAGCCACGAGGTCGTCGACCCGTACACACTCGTCGTCCAGTTGCTGTTACCGGCCACCAGGCTGGCCTCTTGAGAAACCTGCGGGGCTACGGCGGTGATGTCCGGGCAGTCGACTTTGTTGGCCAGGTCAACGGCGTTCTCGTAGGTCAAGGTGGACGCGGTGCCGAACCCGCCTCGCACCAGCCCCGTCGTAGAGCTGCCCGGGGTGACGATGAGCAGGTTGCTCCCAAGCGCATTGATGGCCGAGTTGACCGAGGAAGCGGCCCCCTCGCCGAGGCCGACGGTGAGTATCACCGCGGCGATACCGATCAGGATGCCGAGCACGGTCAAAGCGGACCGCAACCGGTGGCTGGCAATGGCCTCCACCCCCGAGCGCAGGGTGTCGAACCAGCTCATGCGGCCGCCTCCTCCTGCCCTACGAACTTGCCGTCCCGGAAGCGCATGATCCGTTCCGCCGCCTCGGCTACGTCCTGCTCGTGGGTGATGAGCACGATGGTGCGGCCCGAACGGTGAAGCTCGTCCAGCATGGCCAGCACATCGGCGCTGGAGCGAGAGTCGAGATTGCCGGTGGGCTCGTCCGCCAGCAGCAGGTCCGGCTCGGTCACCAAAGCCCGGGCCACTGCCACCCGTTGCTGTTGGCCTCCGGAGAGCTGCGTGGGGAGGTGGTCGACCCGGTTGGACAGGCCCACCTGGTCCAAAGCGGCCATGGCCCGCGCTTTGCGGTGGCGGCGGTCCATCCCGGCGTAGATGAGCGGCAGCTCCACGTTGCGCCAGGCCGAGAGCCGAGGCAAGAGGTGGAACTGCTGGAACACGAAGCCGATGCGGCGGTTGCGCACGTGGGCCAGCTGCTCTTCGTCCATTTTGCTGACGTCGGTGCCAGCCAGCAG
>DATJST010000003.1:0-23621 GCA_035503975.1 Acidimicrobiales bacterium
CTCCGCCTCGAGCTCGTGATCGAGCCGGGCGAGGGGCTAGGCGGTTCGCTCGCCGCCACCGACGGGCGCAGGCTTGCCTTCTCGGGCTGGCTAGGGCTCGCCGGGGCGATCGACACCCTCCGGGAAGGTTTCGGGAAGACCTCCCATGCAACCTAAAAGGACCGCGACACCCCAGCAAGTAGCGCCAGCAGGCTACCGCGGGGAGACAGGACAAGAAAGGTGAGGATAATGCAACCGACCTACCGAGTGAGACGCCGACGCCTGGGACGGCTCTGGCCGGGGAGCGTAGCCGCTCTGGCAACCGTCGCGGCACTAAGCGGTGGGCCATGGGCGCAGCCGGCGTCCGCCGCCTCTTCTTCAGGGAGCACGACAGCGACCTTCGCGGTCGTGGTCCGCTCCATCACGGTCACGCCCGCGAGCGTGGCGCTCGGGACCTGTTCCGGTGGCTCGTCCACCGCTAACTCTCTCGGGTTCCCCAACGGGACATGCCAAAGCGCGTCCGGGGCGGTGACCATAACCAACGGCCCAGTCGCCGGCCACATCGACATGCAGGCCGCCAACGCCATCCCCTCCGACGGCGGCACCGCCTGGGCGCTCTGCCAGCCGGGGTCGGAGACACCGTCACCGTGCAGCGGCTCGTCGAGCTCGTCGGGCAAGGATCCCGGCGCCAACCAGTTCGAGCTGGAGACCGCTGCCACCAGCGACGCCTCCCCCTTTACCGACGGGTCTCCCATAGGGGCCACCGCCGCCTGTGACGAGCAGTTCGACGTCACCTCCTCGACGACCTTTTTGAGTGCGGCCACGTGCAGCGCCGCGGCGGGGCAATCGGCCGACGAGACCCTCGCGCTCACAGGCCCGACCAGCAGCACCGACACCTCCGCCTCGTTCTCCATCGCCGTCACCTGGACAGCTGTCCCCTAACCAGAAAGGAACGCAAAAAATGCAAGAAGGTACCAGCACGACTCCCATCACAAGATCCGCCGGCAGGGCAAGGCGCAAGTGGGCCCTTGTCGGCCCGCTCGCAGTTGCTGCCTTGAGCTACAGCGCGGCTCCGGCCTTGGCGGCGACCAGCGGGACCAACACCGCCACACTTTCTGTCGCACCCCCACCAGTCGTCTCAATTACCGTCAGCCCGACGACATCGACTTTCGGCAACTGCATTAGCAACGGTGGCTCGACCACAGCGCTTGTGATCCCAGGTGGAATCTGCTCCGTGGGCATCCCTAACGGCCCCACTATCAGTCAAGGTGTTACGGTGACTCTCGGCAACGAGCAAGCACAGGTCGACGTGAGCGGCGCGGAGGCTGTCCCTTCCGACGGCGGCACGCCATGGGCCCTGGGATCACCTGGCAACAATACCTTTGCGGAGGGCAACTTCACCCCGGACGGCTCCGTCGGTATTCTCCCGAGCCAATCGTGTGACTTAGCATTGTACAATACGGCGACCGGTGCGTTACCTGATAATACGATTTGCGGCACGGCGCCGGCTAACTCGAGCGTGGATGAGCAGTTGGACCTTTTTGCTCCAACGAGCTCCACCGACACTTCCTCGACGTGGACGATAACCACGACCTGGACAGCTGTCAGCGCCTAGCCATGTGCATGAGCCACTTCGCTGGCCGCCTGAGCGTGATCTCGGCGCTGGCCATCGCTGTCCTGTGCCTCTGGTCCAGTGGCGCAGGGGCGACGGTCGGCGCCGGGGTGCAGGCGGCGCCGGTGGTGCTGGCCCACCCGGCCCACCCCGGGCAACAAAACGTTTCGTTCCCCAGGGTCTATGTCGTCAACACCGGTACCCAGACCTCCCGCTACCGCCTCAGAGTCGAGAGGCTCTCCACCGGCAACCAGATGCCGGTCCCCGCAGGCTGGGTCTCCTTCGGTGACGAAGGCTTCCTTCTTGCGCCCCACCAGGCCATCACCGTGACGGTGAGCCTTTCTTTGCCCAAGGACGCCAAGGCAGGGAAGTACATGACCGACGTCGTGGCCAGCACCGCCCCTCTTGCTGGGGGAGGAGCCTCAGAAGGCGCGGCGGCAGCTACAAAGCTGGAGTTCACCCTCAGCCCGCTCTCATCTGGCTTTGACCCTCTGTGGCTGGTTTTTATAGCAATTGCCTTGGTCATCGCGGTGGCCGGCGTGGTCGTCCTGCAGAAGCGGCGCAGGACCGTCGGGCCCGGGCTCCGCGGCGCCAGCCCCACTTCGCCGCAGGTCACGCACCGCCAACTGTCCCGACAAGGCGTCGGCCGATAGGAAGGAAGCCCAGATGCAAGGAAGTACGAGTACGACCCCCATCACAAGACCGACCCGCAGGACAAGGCGCAAGTGGGCCCTGGTTGTCCCGGTTGCCGCCGCCGCGTTGTGTTGCAGCGCTGCTCCCGCCCTGGCGGACACCAGCGGGACCAACACCGCAACGCTCAATGTCGCACCCCCGCCGGTCGTCTCGATCACCGTCAGCCCGACGGCATCCACGTTCGGCAACTGCGTGACTGAGAATGGGGCCCCGTCCTCAGCCCTTGTGATCCCACTCGGAGTTTGCTCTGTCGGCCAGGTTGTGGAGGGGGCTGTTGTCGGCGGCATCACTATCACTAACGGCAGCGCCCCCGCAGAGATCGAAGTGAACGGGGCCGCGGCGGAGCCGAGCGACGGGGGCACTCCTTGGGCATTGTCGAACAATGGCGGTTCTAACGCCAACGTTTTCGGCGAATCCGTATGGTCAGTGCTGGACCAGGGCTCGACGAATATCCAGCCGACCGCGACGTGCGACATCGCCTTTGCCGGGCAGGGCTGCTCGGCAGCCGCAGGAGCAAGCCAAACCGAGCAATTGTACGTTGGCGCTCCAACGAGCTCCACCGATACCTCCCCGACGTGGACGATCACCACGACCTGGACAGCCATCAGCGCCTAGGCATGAACAAGAGCCAGGTTGCTGGCCGTCCGAGCGATCCTGTGCGCATTGGTCCGAGCTGCGGTAGGCACCTTCGCCTTAGCCACCGCTCGGTACATTGGCTCAGGTGCTGCGGCAGGCACAGGAACTGAGGCCGTTATCGGGTAGCGCCAGAGCTCAAGATCACGGAAGATACGACGCCGCAACGCCGCACCGAATGTTCAACGCGGTCACAGTGACGGGCCACGGTCAGCGTCTGTGATCAGCCCGTAAGCTGGCGGCGGCCGCGCCAGGGTTCGTGGCCGTCGGGGTTCGCATCGGTCGTGCCAAACCGTCGAGTTGGTCGCGGTAGGCGTCCAGCCCACTGGCAAGTCTGCCGGCCGAGCGATGCTCTTCGAGCCACCGGCGAGCGCGCTCCCCAGCGCGTGCTCGGTAGCGTTGCAGCGCCGCGGTCAGCTGTGCCACCTCGGCTTCGGCGCTCGCGGCCGCGAAGACGGGAAGGTCCGCCACGTTTCCCGCTACTTCAGTGGGACCAAGCGACAGGCGCAGAGCGCGCTGGCCAAGCTGGTGACCGAGGTGGAACAAGTAGGAGGTCACCGTAGCTGGCGCCGGGCAAGCTCAGCGAGTTGCTCGACCGATGGCTCGACTACATCCGTCCCCACCGAGCCGTGTACAGGACGCCGGGCAACTGGTTGTTGTCCAAACTGTTGCCCAAAGGCTACTTCGGGGCAGTGGCGACTGCGAGAAATCCCTGCTAGAGGGGCTCCGGGGGGAGGGCTCGAACCTCCAAGCATCCGGATCCAAAGTCCGGCGTTCTTCCAATTGAACTACCCCGGACCGACCCGGTACCGGAGGTAACCCCGGGTTGGCGTGCTGTCCAGCCATCTCAACTCTACTGCGCTCGGTCCGGGACGACGCCGCCTTAGGCGCTCGGCCGCCCCAGCCGTGCGGCGCCCTGCCCTGCCCGTACCGTGGCGACGTCTGCCGCTGATCTATGGCGGTGGCTCCCCGCTGCCGCCGCCAGGGGCTAAGCATCGAAACCCCCGGACGCGGCTAGAAAGTAAAACGTGAGCAACTACAGCCGAGAAATGACCCGGCCACGTACCCACGGGAGGCGCGACCAGCCCAAGTTGGCGGCCGTCGTCCTCGCCGCCGGCGAAGGCACCCGGATGCGCAGCACAAGGCCCAAGCCGCTGCACAGGCTGTGCGGCCGCCCGATGGTCATGTGGGTCCTGGACGCGCTCTCCGGCTTGGGCCTGTCGCGGGCTGTGGTCGTCGTGGGCCACGGGTCCACCCGCATGACAAAAGCCCTGGCCGAGGCCCGCTCCCCGGCCGTCCCCCTGGAAGTGGTGGAGCAGCCGGTGCAGCGTGGCACCGGTGACGCTCTTTCGGTGGCGCTGACGGCGTTCAACGACGACGACGGTGAGATGGACGACCTTTTGGTAGTGCCCGGCGACACGCCGTTGCTCCGGGCGGGCACCTTGTCTGATCTCGTGGACGCGCACCGGGAGGCGTCGGCAGCGGCCACCTTGTTGACTGCCCGCTTGCCCGATCCGCGCGGCTACGGCCGCGTTGTGCGCTCCCGGGACGGCCGGGTGTCGGCCGTGGTCGAAGAGGTGGACGCGACGGAAGAAGAAAGAGCGATCGACGAAGTTGGCACCTCGATCTATGTGTTCCGTCGTTCCGTGCTCGCCCCGGCCCTGCGCCGCCTCAGTCCCGACAATGCCCAGGGCGAGTACTACCTGACCGATGTCATCTCCGTGCTCCATGGCGCCGGCTACCCCGTGGTGTCGCTGGTGGTGCCTGAGGCCGAGGAGGTCAGCGGCGTCAACGACCGCAGCCAGCTCGCGGCCGCCGAAGCCGTTTTGCGCGGCCGTATCAACGACCGCTGGATGCGCCGCGGCGTCACCATGCTCGACCCCAGTCACACCTACCTCGACTTCGGCGTCGAGCTGGCTGAAGACGTGACCCTTTTCCCGGGCACGATCCTGCAGGGCACGACCAGGGTCGCCGTAGGTGCCGAAGTGGGACCGAGCACGCACCTCGTCGACTGCTCGGTCGGAGCGCGTGCCCAGGTGCGGGCGACGTCGGCCGAGCAGGTAACTTTCGGAGAGGATGCCCGGGTCGGTCCATGGACGTGGTTGGCGCCGGGTACCGTAGTCGCGCCGGGTGCGATCATGCGGCCGGCCATGGGCGCTTACAGCCTCGAAGGGGAGGTACCAGGTGGAACTGTTCTCGAAACATAGGTTGCAGTTCTACGCAGGCAACTCGCACCCGGGGTTGGCGGACAGTATCGCCAAGCACCTCGGCGTGGAGGTCGGCCCTTGTGAGATCACGTACTTCCCTAATGGCGAGATCAGAGCACGCTTCGGCGAATCGGTCCGCGGCGCCGACCTGTTCATTTTGCAGACACACTGCCAGACCGACGGGCGCTCGATCAATGACCTGCTCATGGAACAGTGGGTGATGATCGATGCCGCCAAGCGAGGCTCGGCAAAGCGGATCACCGCCGTCTGCCCCCGCTACGGCTACGGCCGCCAGGACCGCAAGTCTCGAGCTCGCGAGCCTATTACTGCCCGCATGGTGGCGGATTTCTTCCACGCTGCCGGCGCCGAGCGGATCATGTCGGTGGACTTGCACTCCGGTCAGGTCCAAGGTTTCTTCGACGGGCCTGTCGACCACCTGACCGCGGTCAACCTGCTGGTCGACTACTTGCGGGAGAACATCACCGACGACTTCATCATGGTCTCCCCGGACACGGGGCGGACCAAAGTGGCCGAGAAGGCGGCCCGCAACGCCGGGGCGGCGGACATGGCTGCCATCTATAAGCGCCGCAGCCTCGACAAGGTGGACCACGTGGAGGCGCTCGAAGTGATGGGCGACGTGCGCGGCCGTATGTGCGTCATCATCGACGACGAGATCGACACGGCGGGCACGCTCTGCGAAGCCGCGAACCTCTTGTGGGCGCGCGGAGCGACAGAGGTGTGGGCGACGGCGACTCACGGCGTCTTCTCCGAGCCGGCCATCGACCGTTTGAAAAACTCCCGCATCGGTCGCGTGGTGGTAACAGACACGGTGCCGCTGCCGCCCGAGAAGCAGATCCCCAAGATCGAAAGTGTGTCCGTGGCCAGGACCTTCGCAGATGCGATCCGGGCTGTCTTCGAGGAGGGCTCGGTCTCGGGCATCTTTGGCGGCGACAACGTCAACTGAGCCCAAGGCGCGCTCCGGCTCGCCAGCCGTGCCGTGAGAAGCGCGCGCTGCCTGGTCCGGCGCCCGCAGCGGCTATCATGAACCGTCCTTTTCCTCCCGGGCAACTGGAGCGCGAGCGAACAAATGGCAGAGATAAACCTGTCGGCCGAGGTGGGCCGCAAGACCGGGTCGAGCGAGTCGAGGAGACTGCGCCGTGACGGCCGCATCCCGGCGGTTGTTTACGGGCACGGCATGGAGCCCTTGTCGGTCTCCGTGGTGGCGCGCGACCTGCGCACAGCCTTGTCCGCGCACGGGCTGAACCAGGTCCTGACACTCGAGGTCGACGGCAAGAGCCATTTGGTGCTGGCTCGCCAGCTGCAGCGCCACCCGGTCCGCCACACGGTTGCCCACGTCGACTTCCAGGTGGTGCGCAGCGACGAGATCGTGAGTGCCGAGGTGCCGTTGGTTGTCGTCGGCACAGCCACCGAGGTCGAAATGGAGCGTGGGATCATCGAGCACCCCATCACCACCTTGACGGTCCGTTCGACGCCGGGCCATATCCCCCAGCAGATCGAAGTGGACGTTACCCGTCTCGCGGTGGGTGGGGCCATCCGCGTCCGTGACCTGCGGCTGCCCGCAGGCGTTACCACCGAGATCGACCCCGACGAGGCGGTCGTGGTGGCGGCGGCAGGCCGTGCCGAGGTCGAGCAGGAGCCAGAGGCCGCCTCGGAGGGGGCTGGTGCCGAAGAAGGTGCCACCGAGGCTGGAGCGGGCACGGGGTCAGGCGGACGCGCCTCCGAGGAGGCCTGAGCCAGCCTGTTCGGGGGCCGCAAACACGAGGGCACGGCTGGGGCCGACCTGCTGGCGGTGGGCCTGGGCAACCCGGGGCCGCGTTACGCCAAGGACCGCCACAATCTCGGTGCCGATGTGGTCGCGTTGCTCGCCGAACGCTACGGTGAGCGATTGAAGCCGAGCAAGGAGCTGGCCCTCACCGCCGAGGTCCGGGTTGACGGGCGCCGGCTCGCCTTGGCGTTTCCTCAGACGTTCATGAACGAGTCAGGACGTTCGGTCGTCCGCCTGCTGCGGCGCTTCAAGATCGACGACCTGGCCCGCCTCGTCATAGTGCACGACGAGCTCGACCTGCCTGTCGGCGTGGTCAGGGTGAAGGCCGGTGGGGGCTTGGCCGGGCACAATGGGCTGCGTTCGATCAAAGCTTGGTTGCGCTCGGACGAGTTCGTGCGCGTCCGCGTGGGTATCGGCAAGCCCCCCGGAGGCAAAGACGCCGGGGTGGACCACGTGCTGTCCACGCCGAGCCGGCTTGACCGTAAGCTTCTGGACCTGGCCGTGGCTGCCGCCGCGGACGCCGTCGAGGCGGTCCTTGTCCAGGGTGTGGCGACCGCCCAGAACGAGTTCAACGCGCGCCAGTTGCCGGATGAGCCGTTAAATACTCAGTAGTGCCACCCTTGACCCAACAGCGGGCGAGCGAACCGGTAGCGCCCGGAGCTCCTCTCACCGGCTTGCTGGCGCGCGCCAACCGGGACCCCGACCTGGCGGCGCTCGTGGCGGGAGCCGAGCGGACGCTCGCGGTCGCCGAGCCGGCGCAGGCTTTCGTGATCGCCGCCGTTGCCCGTCAGAGCGCGCGGCGGCCTGTGCTCGTAGCCGTTCCCGGTGCGGCCGGAGCCGAGCGCGTCGCTCACGAGCTCGGGGTGTGGCTCGGACATGACGAGGTGGCGGTGTTCCCAGCCTGGGAAACTCTCCCCTTCGAGCGGGTAAGCCCAGCGCCCGAGACGATGGGCCGCCGGTTGGAGCTGATGTGGAGGCTGCGCCAGCTCCGGGACCTTACCGCGGGGAACAGCCGCTCCGGCCCTGCCCCGGATAGCCGCCGCTCCGACGCCGCGAACGCGCCGCGCCGCTCCGGCGCTGCCGCTGCCGGCTCGTTGAACGCCGCCCGCCCCCCGGCCGCTTCGCGCCAACCGGCCTCCGCTGCCCCCTCCATAACCAGCGCCCCCGACGCCGTAGCGGTGCCCGCGGTGATCGTGGCGCCCGTGCGAGCGCTCCTCCAACGACTGGGGCCGCACGTGGAGGACACCGCGCCGGTTCATGTCGTGCTGGGCGGCCAGGTCGAGCTGGCCGAGCTGGTGAGCCAGCTTGTCCACCTCGGGTACCGCCGCGAGTACCAGGTCGAGCACCGCGGCGAGATCGCAGTGAGGGGCTCGATCGTCGACGTGTTCCCATCGACAGCCGCCTACCCCGTGCGCATCGACCTGTGGGGCGATGAGGTCGACCGGCTCACCCGGTTCTCGGTGGCCGACCAGCGTTCTACCATCGACCTCGAGGATGTGCTGATTTTCGGCTGCCGGGAGCTTCTCCCGACCGCCGAGGTCCGTGAACGGGCCGCCAGCCTGCGCCACACCCAGCGCTGGGGCACAGAGACTTGGGACCGCTTGGCCGACGGGCTCACCTTCGACGGGATGGAGTCTTGGCTTCCTTGGCTGACCGCCGAGGAGCACCTGCTCGTCGACCTGCTCCCCGACGCGGCAAGGGTGCTGCTCTTGGAACCGCGGCGCATGAGGGAGCGGGCCGTGGAGATCGCTGAGGAGGAAGCCGACTTGGCGGGCGCGCTGGCGGTTACCTGGGGGGCGGAGGGCACCGACTTCCCCCGGCTCCACCTGCCCTTCGAGCGCTTGCTCTCGGGGACCCGGGCATCGGTGGCGATGCTGCCCGCGGCCCCCGAAGGCCCTGGTACCAGTACGGTGACCATCGGCGCCTGGCGCCCGGTTGCCGGAGGCAACGATCACTTGCTCGCCCAGTTGCGCGAGGTCACCGCCAAACGCTGGGCGGTGACTGTCTGCGCCGAGAGCTCGAGCAGCTCGGAGAGGCTGGCGGCCGCCCTGCGAGACGAGGGCTTCGTCTCCACCCTCGCGCCCCTCGCGCCCCTCGCGCCGCTCGCACCAGCCGTGGCCGAGCCTGGCCCGGGGCTGACAGTGACGGTAGCGCCCATCGATCGGGGCTTTCTGTACCCGGCCTTGGACATGGCCGTGCTGGCCGAGAGCGACCTCACGGGCAGGCGCCGCCCCCACCGCAGTGCCAGGCCACGGGCGGCGGCGGTCCCGACGTTCTTCGACGACATGAAGACGGGGGATTTCGTCGTGCACTTCCAGCACGGCGTGGCGCGTTTTGGCGGGATGGTCAAGCGCTCGATCGGCGATGTCGAACGTGACTACCTGCTCCTGGAGTACCGCGACGGGGACAAGCTTTACGTGCCATCGGACCAGGTCGATGCCCTGCGCCCCTACACGGGTGGCGAAACTCCGTCACTTTCCCGACTGAACGGCAGCGAGTGGGCCAAGACGAAGGCCCGGGTGCGGCGCGCCGTGCGCGAGATCGCCCAAGAGCTCGTCGCCCTCTACCAAAAGCGGGCTACCTCACCCGGACATGCGTTCTCCGCCGATACCCCCTGGCAATCCGAGCTGGAGCAAGCTTTCCCTTACAACGAAACGCCTGACCAGCTAAAGGCGATCAGCGACGTCAAGGCGGACATGGAAGCCGAGGTGCCCATGGACCGGCTGGTGTGCGGTGACGTCGGCTTCGGTAAGACCGAGGTGGCCGTCCGGGCGGCATTCAAGGCTGTGCAGGACGGCAAGCAAGTGGCCGTGCTCGTACCCACGACGTTGCTTGCCTCCCAGCACTTGCAGACCTTCTCGGACCGCTTCGCCAATTACCCCGTGCGCGTCGAGATGTTGTCACGGTTCCTAACCCCGGCGGAGGCCCGCGCGGTAACCGACGGGCTGACCGACGGCTCGGTAGATGTCGTTATCGGTACCCATAAATTGCTTGGTACCGAGGTCAAGTTCAAGGATCTCGGTCTTTTGGTCGTCGACGAGGAGCAGCGCTTCGGGGTAAACCACAAAGAGACCATCAAAAAGCTGAGCACCAACGTAGACGTCCTCACCATGACGGCATCGCCTATCCCGCGTACCCTGGAAATGTCGCTCACGGGGCTCCGCGACCTCTCGCTCATTACCACCCCGCCTTCGGAGCGCCGGCCGATACTTACCTATGTCGGTGAGTACGACGAACGCGCCGTCGCCGAGGCTATCCGGCGCGAGCTGCTGCGCGAGGGCCAAGTTTTCTTCGTACACCACCGGGTCATCGATATCGACAAGGTAGCCGCCCGTATCCGTGAGCTGGTGCCCGAAGCCAGGGTGGCCATCGCCAACGGCCAGATGGACGAAGGATCGCTCGAAAAGGTGGTCATGGACTTCTGGGAAGGCCGCTACGACGTGCTTGTCTGTACCACCATCATCGAGTCCGGCATTGACATGCCTACGGTCAACACACTGGTGATCGACCGGGCGGACTTGCTCGGGCTGGGCCAGTTGCACCAGCTCCGTGGCCGGGTGGGACGTGCCAACCAGCGGGCCTATGCCTATCTTTTTTACCCGCACGAGAGCCGCCTGACCGAGGAGGCCTACGAGCGGCTGCGCACCATCGGCGAGCACACCGAGCTGGGTTCGGGGTTCAAGATCGCTATGCGGGACTTAGAGATCCGGGGTGCGGGCAACCTTCTCGGGGCGGACCAATCGGGCCATATTGCGGCCGTGGGCTACGACCTTTACGTGCAGATGGTTAGCGAAGCGGTGGCCGAGCTAAAAGGGGAAACACCCAGAGAGCCGGCCGAGATCCGTTTGGATCTACCTATGACGGCCAACCTCCCGGCCGCCTATGTGGAGCGCGAAGACTTGCGCCTCGAGGCCTACCGCCGCCTCGCCACGTTGACAACCGAAGAGGAGGTGAAGGACATCGAGTCCGAGTGGGCCGACCGCTATGGCCCCCTCCCGCCGCCCGCCCAGGCACTCCTCTCGATTGCTCACCTGCGGGCCGAATGCGCCCGCCTCGGTATCCGCGAGGTGGCCGTCGTCACCGGCGGTATGTCCTCGCCGAGCGGGGCGTACACCGCCCGCCTTTCACCGCTGAGCCTGCGCGCAAGTGCCCAGGTGCGCCTCGGCCGGCTCTGGCCCCGGGCGGTGTACAAAGAAGACCAGGCCCAGCTGGTCGGGCCGCTGCGCAAGACCGACGACCCGGCGCGGGCCCTGGTCGAGCTGCTACGCGCCCTCGTGCCTGCTGAGGCGGCGCCCTGAGATCTTCAGTTGACCAGAGCCGTGCCGCACCCGCCCGGGACGATTTTCCGCAGGCGCTAACATAGCCTCGGCCGTGAGAAACCTGATCAGTCCCCGGTACCGACGCGCCACGATGCCCGTCGCCGCAGTAGCCATTGTTGCCCTGCTGGCCGGCGGGCTGTCCGGCTGCAATGTGGCTCCGCCGGCTGCCATCGTCAACGGGGAGAAGATCTCGGTCCCCGAGCTGGACCAGCAGATCCAAGGCTGGGCGAGCAGCCCCGCCTTCGTGTCCGCTGAGAACGCGCTCTTCAACTTCTTTTTCACCGAGGCTGAGTCGGAAGCGGAGCAGCAGGGGGGCGGGGCGCCTTCGCGCGCTACCGTGCAGGGCTTCGTCAGCCCCGAAGGTGGCAATGTCCAAGGCCAAGGCACCTACTCGTCTCCCTGGGTGGCGCTTGTCCTGTCCAACCTCGTCCTGGACGTTGCGCTGCGCCAGCACCTGAGCCAGCTGCGCGAGTCTCCGAGCACCATGGAGTACGACGCCGCCTGGCAGAGCGACTACGCCCAAGCACCGGTCCTTTGGCGCCAGCTCTCGCCAGCCCTGCGCGCCTTTGTCGCCGGCGAGGGCGCCGACGAGATCCTGGTGGCCCGCGCCCCGGCGAGTGCCCACCAGGACCAGACCTTTTACAAGCAAAACAGTTCTTACTTCTGGAGCAAGCTGTGCGTGAGCACCAGTGACGTGACGGTGGCCGGTCCCGACGGCCGAGTCGATTGGGCCGCCACCTTGCGGCGGGCGAGAGCCGTCGCCCGGGCCATGCGCAACGGCGGCTCGGCGGCGGGCATCACGGTCAGCGGCGGCGCGAGCTATTGCGACACACCGGAGCAGTTCATCCAGGAGCCGCTGGCTTTCCAGGCCCAGGTCGGGCGCACTGCCCCCTCACAAGTGGCGACCGTGCGACAGAGCTACGGCTACCAGGTCGTCCTGGTCTTGTCTCGCACAACGATCCCCGACGACAGCCAGACCGCAGAGGCCATCGAGGCCAGTGGGGCGGCAACCGGCACTATCGGGCCGAGTGTGGCGGGCGCGATTGCGCCGCCCAACGGCAACCAGCAGCTGACTAGCCTCCTCGCCCGGGCCAGGGTCGACGTCGACCCGCAGTACGGCGACTGGGACGCTTCGCCCGGTTCGGGCTGCGCGCCTCAGGTGGCCTCGGAGTTCCTGGGCCCCATTTGCGTCTGAGCTGAGGTGCTAACCGTGCCGCCTCCGCGAGCCTCGGGCGCGCGGGTGGTCGTCGTCGGCCTCGGTCCGGGCAGGCCGGGCCTGATCACGGCGGAGACGGCGGCGGCAGTGGCTGCAATGCCTGTCCGTTGGGTACGTACCAGCCGGCACCCGTGCGCCTCCGCGCTGCCAGAGGCGCGGACCTTCGACTACCTGTACGACTCGGCGGCCAGCCTCGACGAGGTGTACTCCGGCATCGTCGAGCAACTGGTGCTCTCGGCTAGCGAGCACGGCGAGGTCCTTTATGCCGTCCCGGGCTCGCCCACGGTCGGCGAGCGCAGCGTTGAGTTGCTCCGCGCCGATCCTCGGGTAACGACCGAGGTGCTGCCGGCCGTGTCCTTTGCCGACCTGGCTTTTGCGCGTCTTGGGGTGGACCCGCTGGCCGCCGGGGCGCGCATCGCCGATGCGCACCGTTTTGCGGCCGCGGTGGCCGGTCACCGAGGCCCCCTTTTGGTTGGCCAGTGCGACTCGGCCCAGGTGTTGTCTGAAGTCAAGCTGGCCATTGGGGCGGTGGTGGACGAGCTCCCGGGCGACCCACCGGTCACGGTGACCGTGCTGCAACGGCTCGGGCTCGACGACGAGCACGTCTTCACCTTGCCATGGGACGACCTGGACAGGGCAGTGCAAGCCGACCACCTGACGAGCTTGTGGGTGCCGCAGCTCGCACGTTCCTTTGCCGCCGAAATGGTCGAGCTGGAGGAGCTGGTCCGGGCTTTGCGCGAAGGCTGCCCGTGGGACCGCCAGCAAACACACCAGAGCTTGACGCGCTACCTGCTCGAAGAGTCCTACGAGGCGCTCGAGGCGATCGAGGAGCTGGGACCTGACGGCGCCGGCTACGAGCACCTCGAAGAAGAGCTTGGAGACGTCTTGTTCCAGGTCGTTTTCCACGCCACCTTGGCCGCTGAGCAGGGTCAGTTCGCACTTGCCGACGTCGCACGCAACGTGCATGACAAGCTGGTCGGTCGCCACCCACATGTTTTCGGAGACGTGGTGGCGCGCACACCCGAGGACGTGGCGCGCAATTGGGAGCAGATCAAACAGGAGGAAAGAGGCCAAGTCGGTGCGATGACCGGCGTCGTTGACATCCTGCCGGCGCTCTTGTACGCCCACAAGATCCAGGGCAAGGCGGCTTCGGTGGGGTTCGACTGGGACAGCGCCGCCGCCGCCACCACCAAGCTCACCGAGGAGATCGCCGAGCTTACCGCCGCCGTGGCCGTCGCCCCCTTAGGCAGCGCCACCGCGGCGGTGCGCGACGAGCTCGGTGACCTGCTCTTCGCCGTCGTCAACGTGGCCCGCCACCTCAAGGTCGACCCCGAGGCGGCGTTACGTGGGGCGACGGCGAAGTTCCGCCGCCGCTTCGAGGCGGTCGAGGCGCTAGCCGCGGCGCGTGGTGAGGAGCTGCGCGATCTGAGCCTGGCCGAGGCCGACTCGCTGTGGGACGAGGTCAAGTCACGCGAGCCGGGTGCTGACCGTTGACCCGAACTGGGTGCGCCGGCAGCAGGACCTCGAAGAAATCCCGCGACTCCCACACCGGTGGGAGGTAGCGGTCTGCCGGGCGTTGCATCTCGGGATAGAGCTTGCTGCCTGTCACGTCGTCAGGCTGGCCCGTGGGGTGCGAGTAGAAGTTGAACGTCACCCACTCGGGGTTGATGTCAAGCGTCATGGCCCGCACCGCCCCGGCGCGGAGCAACGACTCGGCTAGCGACCTCGCGGTCAGCGCGGGGCCGGCAACGTACACCAGCGCGCCGTTTGCGGTGACCCCGAGCCCGCTGCGCGGCACCACGTAAGCATTGCCCAAGGTGTAGCCCCATATGGCGGTGTCGGTGTAGGTAGCGGAGGGCGCCATGTGGCCCTTGTCGACCAGCAGCACAACGTTTTGCAGTACCGCCGACACGTTGGACGTCATCGCCAGCTCTGTGCCCCACGAGCCGATGTTGACCCGGCCGTCCTTGTAGATCACAAGCGAGGCCGCACCTTGGACCAGCGGCACGCCTACGCGCCCTTCGAGGTAGATGCCGCCGTCAGCGTCCTGGAAACGGAAACCGCCGTTGAACGCAGCCACGAGGCGGGGCAGTTCGCCCTGTGTCACGTACGGCGGGTGCGACCAGCTACCCCCAGGCTCGGTGAACCCGGGCACAAGCTCGAGGTGGACAAGCCTGGTGTCTATCCACACGGCCGAGGTGATCTCGCTCGTGTAGATGTCGTCTGCCCGGAACTGCGCCACGTACATCGTCGCGCGACCGTGCACCAGTGGGCCGGTGGCCTGCCATTCGCCCTCGCCGGGCAGCGCAGGATGGGCGACCAGGGGTACTGCTCTCGGCGTCGGCAAACCCTGGGTAGTCGTGTTGGTTGTCGGCCGCGTCGTAGGGGGCATGGTCGTGGACGCGCCGGCAGTCGTCGTTGCCGCCCCGCCTAGTGGGTCGCCGGTTGCCGGTGCCGTCGTCGTCCCTGCCGCACTGGGTGAAGGCGCGGCCGTGTTTGCCGGGACCGTGCTGGGCGCCGGCCTCGTCGTCACCACAGGGGTGGTGCTGATAGCGGGCGTGGTGGTCGCCGCCGGCGTCGTGGTCGCCGCCGGCGTCGTGGTCGCGGCCGGCACCGTACCGGGGATCTTGTTGAGCGCCCGGGGCTGGCCTCCCTTGGGCGGGGCTTCCAGCGAGTAATAGAACTCCTCGAACTTCTGTGCCACCAGGCCGGCATGGTGGGCACGTAGCCAGTCCGCCCACTTCGCCTCGAGGCTCTCGTTGCCAGGTGTGAGGGCAGCAGCCACCAGCGAGACGGCGAGCAGGCAGGCCACTACGGCCGGTGCAACCATTAGCCCGGCTACCAACCAGCGCCGGCGGTGCCTCACCGGCGCGCGCCCGGGCGCGGCTTTGCGGCCCGACCCCGTCGATCTTCGCGCGGGGCGGTTGCGGCCCGCTCCCCGGGCGTGGCCTCCACCCGACGGGCGGCCGCTTTGACGGCTGGATGAGGCCATGACGATAGCTTCGCGCGGGGCTGGGACAGGTTCGGCGAGCGGCGCTTGCGGCCCAGCCGGCGCCCGCCCGAGCGGTCCTGGTCACCGGCACGCGCCGGAGGATATGATGAGCACCCTATCCACTTTGGTCACACCAGTCACATCAGTAACGGGTCGGGGCGCGCATGCGGTTGATGTTCAGGGTTGCCATTCTCCTGCTCTTCATGGCCGGCAGCGCCTACCTGTTCGCCTACCCGACGCGGACCTATCTGGACCAGCGCCGCCAGATCGCCGCTCAGGAAGAGACCATTTCCCTCCTCGACGCCGAGAACTCGAAGCTCGCCGCCGAACGCGCGGCATTGCAGAGCAACGCCACCATAGAGAAGCTGGCTCGCCAGGAGTACGGGCTTGTAATGCCCGGCCAGCAGGCGTTTATGGTCCTACCTGCGCCAGCGGCGCCCGTTCGTCCGGCGCCCCAGGTGCACAGGAGCCGCCCGTGGTACGCGTCCCTAGAATTCTGGCATCACCTCTGAGCAAAACGCCTCCCACCAGGCTGCCCCATCTGCCGCGGCGCAAGGACGCCGTGCTTGCCGGTCCAGTTGGCCATCCGGTCGCGCGACTTCTGGGCTCCTGGTGAACGGGTGAGTGGCGAGCATCTCGCGGCTTTGCTCGGCCGCGACCCCAGGGGCCCCTATGAAGTCGTCCTCAAGGACGGGGACGGAGAGCCCCTTGTGATCCGCAACGGCCCCATCCTCGACGACGGCACGCCCATGCCGACGCGCTTCTGGCTAGTCGGCAGGAGCGCGCGCTTGGCGATAGACCGGCTGGAGGCAGCGGGAGGCGTCCGCGCCGCTGCGAGCGCGGTCGACCCCGAAGAGCTCGAACGTGCCCACGAGAGCTACGCCGCTGAGCGAGAGGCAGCAATTCCCGAGGGGTGGGCGGGCCCACGGCCCCATGGCGGCGTAGGCGGGACGCGTCGCGGCGTGAAGTGCCTGCACGCCCATTACGCGTGGTTCCTGGTCGGGGGCGATGACCCGGTTGGGCGCTGGGTCGCGCACCAGCTGTCCGATGCTGGCGGACAGAACTGGTGCCAGCCAGAGCCCAGATGAGCCCGCCGCTGCGAGAGGAGGCGCGCGCCACGGGCATCGACCGCGCGGGTGCCGACAATTTGGCAGCCATCGACTGCGGCACGCTCTCTACCAGGTTGCTCGTGAGCACACCGGCGGGAGCCCCGCTGCAGCGCCGGGCGACGATCACGCACCTGGGCGAGGGGGTCGACCGCAGCGGTTACCTGAGCCCTGCCGGGGTCGAGCGGGCGCTCGGCGCGTTGCGTGATTACCGTCGGGTAATGGACGGCCTCGGTGTGGCCCGAGCGCGCATGGTGGGCACCTCCGCGCTGCGCGACGCGGCCAACCGGGACGTCTTTTCCGAGCGGGCAGCTTCGGTCATGGGTGTCGAGCTGGAGCTGTTGGCAGGGGAGGCCGAGGCTGAGCTGTCCTTCGCCGGGGCCACGGGCGACCTCCCTGCGCAGGAGGCCCCGTACCTGGTGGCGGACATCGGAGGTGGATCTACCGAGCTGGTTTCGGGGCCAGAGCCATGGGCCGCCGTCTCCCTCGACTTAGGTTGCGTCCGGGTGGCGGAGCGCTTCTTCCGCCAAGACCCACCCACTGCGGACGAGCTGGCGCACGCCCGTAGGTTCCTCGAGGAACAGTACCGCCACGCGTCCACCCAGGCGCCCGCCTTGGCGCGGGCACGCTGCCTGGTCGGCCTCGCCGGTACGGTCTCCGCGCTCGCATGTGTTGACCTCGGCTTACGGGCTTACGACCGCCGCGTTGTACACCACCACCGGCTTTCGCGCCGGGCAGTAGACGGCGCTTTAGGGCGCCTGGCCGCGCTCCCGGCGCAGGCCCGCTCGAGCGTGCCCGGTATAGAGCCGGCCCGAGCACCTTTCATCCTCGCGGGTACGGTCGTGCTCAGCATGTTGATGGCCTTCTTCGGCTTCGACGATTGCACGGTGTCGGAGGCGGACATCCTGGACGGGCTCGTCCTGACGCTGGTCGCTCGTGGCCGCCCCGGCACTGCCGCGGGTAGCATCCCCGAATCATGACGTGGGGACACACCGCCATCTACCCTGAGCTGCGCGGGCGCCGGGTCCTGCTACGGCCACTCGGGACGCATGATTTCGAAGCGTGGCGGGAGGTCCGTACCCGCTCGCGCGATTGGTTGGTCAAATGGGAGTCGCGTCCCGTCCCCGGCCAACCCGACGCCACCGTCGACAAGCGGGCGTTCGCGGCCCGCTGCAATGCACGCATGCGTGAACGCGAGCTCGGTACCGGTTACGGCTTCGGGGTGTTCGTGGGAGATCGTTTTTGCGGGGAGATCAACATCTCGTCCGTTCAACGCGGGCCTTTCCAGAACTGTTACGTAGGCTATTGGGTCGACGAGGCAATGGCCGGCCACGGCTACATACCCGAGTCCTTCGTCGTGGTCGCTCGTTTTGCCTTCGAGGACCTGATGCTGCACCGCGTGCAGGTGGCAATCGTCCCTCGCAATGCTCCAAGCCTGCGCGTGGCCGAGAAACTCGGGTTGCGCAACGAGGGCACGGCGCTGCGCTACCTCGAAATAAACGGTGCCTGGGAAGACCACGTGCGTTTTGCCATAACAGCCGAAGACTGGGCAGTGAAGCGCGAGCAGTACCTGCGCGACTGGCTGCTACCGGTCCGCTGAAACGTGGGCTTCGGCGCAGCGCACGCCGTGAGGCCCGACCGTAGCACCATGAGCCGCGCCTGGCGGCAGCACGGTACGGTCGCCCGCGGCCAGTTCGATGTCGGCTTCGTCGGTGTGGAACACAATGGAACCGCTCAAGCAGCAGAGGATTTTTCCGTAGCTATGGCGGTGGCAGGCGTACGTGTCACCGGGCCCGTTGGCCCAGACGCTCACCGAGCGCCCCTGCTCCCGCATCTCGGCCTCGAACTCGTCCTGCAGCATGGTCCTCCTCCGGTCTGAGGCGCCCGGCCCTGGCCGGTGGCGCGTAACGGTACAACACCCTTCCCTCCACCAGCGCGCGCGCCACCGCGCCGAAATGCCGGCTGTCTGTGCTTTGCCCGCGGTTGTCACCTTCCAGCCAGACCCCGTGGCTGCTCACTGACGACACCCGCTTAACGATGGTACGCCCCTCGTTGCGAGGGTCGCGCGCAGCCACCACGTCGCCCGGCCGGAGGGCGGCCCCCTTCCAGACCAACAGCCGGTCGCCGGGTTGGAGCGCCGGTACCATGCTCGGTCCTTCGACGATTACGCGCAGCAGCCGGCGGCTCATGTAACGAAGCAGAGCGGCGGCGAGCAAGAGCCCCACCGCGCCGGCAAACGCGGTTGGCGCCGCCAGCCTGGCCGTTGCAGCCGGGCGGTTAAGGCGGTCGGGGCTATAGCGTGATGGTCGCAGCCGTCCCACGGCCCGTACCCCTAGCACAACTGAGCATGCAAAAGGAGCTTCAATGACCTTGTTGGCGCGATTGCTGGTCTTGGTGGACCGGGTGAGCCCACCCCGGGCCGCTTCCGCTCACTGCGACCTCCCCTGCGGTGTGTACGACCCGGTCCAGGCCAGGGTCGAAGCCGACTCCATCAAGGCAATAATGGAGAAGTACGCCTCCAATACCGACGCCACGTTCCGGGCGCGGGCCATTTTCATCAAAGAGCAGCGCGCCGAGCTCGTGAAGCACCACCTTTGGGTGTTGTGGACGGACTATTTCAAGCCACCGCACTTGGAGAAATACCCCGAGCTGCACGAGCTGTTCTGGAAGGCCACCAAGGCGGCTGGGGCCACCAAGCAATCCGTGGACGTGGCTGTCGCCGACGATCTCTTGCGCCAGATCGCGGAGATCGACCGGATCTTTTGGGAGACAAAGAAGGGCTGAGGGCCCGGGCGTAGCAGCCGTCGCGGCCCATCCCAAGACGGCCGTAGGTCCTCAACCGCGTGCGCACGAGGGTCACCCCGCGGTGATCAAGTGCAGGCCGGCCTCAACCAGTGCGTGGCCCAGTTGCTGGCGCCACCCCGGCCGGCGTAGGCCGCGGCGACCAGTCGCCGTGGCCCGCTGCGCGGGAGCGGGGCCTCGCTCGGCCCGCACCGCCCTCAATTCCGCGAGGCGTGCCTCGACGAGGTGTTGCGCGGTCCAGTTGTTCATATCGCCTCCTCGGCGTGCGGCTCAGGTGTGACAAGATCGACGAACGGCCCACCGGCGGCCCCGTCCGGGGCCCTACCCAGGGGCTGGCGTAAGGCAGCTCCGCTGGGTGCGGCCGCCCCGGCTGCTCGGTCAAGGCCGAGGTCGCGCCACTCCCGTTGGCTGAGAGCCGCCAAAACGGCGAGCCCGACGATCGCTCCCGCCGCCGGGAAGAACGGCTTCGGGCCGAAATCGCGCACGACTAGCCCGCCCAGGGCCACCGAGATCGGGTACGTGCCGAAGGCTGCGAACATCACCAGGCCCACCAGCCGCCCGAGGGCGCCCGGCGGCGCCCAACGCTGGAACAGCGTGAGAATCACGATGTTGCCGAAGCTGTTCAGCAGGCCCATCACGGCAAGGCTCGCCCCGACGGCAAAAGCGGAGCCAAAGTAGGGGAGCACACCAATAACGACGGCTTCTACGAGGAACACCCCCGAGGCGAGCACGGCGGGCCGGGCCCGCTGGCGTGACTGCGCCGCAAGGAGAGTACCGATCAGGCCGCCAGCTGCCTCGGCAGCGAAGAGCGCGCCGTAGCCCGTCGAGCCCGTATGCAGTGGGCCATGGGCCAGAGCGGGAAGAGCGACTGAGCCGAGCCCGCCCGAGCCCAGGTTGGCCGCCAGCACGACCAGGAATATGACCTGCACGACGCGTTCGTTGCGGAGCAAGTCCGACAGCGTCGGCGTTGTTGGTGCCGCCCCGCCCGTGGCTGCCTGTACCGGTGCCTGCTCGGCTGCCGGTGCCGGTGCAGGTGCCGGCCCGGCGAGGGCTCCTGTGGATGAGGCCAACTGCCGATCGCGAGTGGCGCGGGCGTCCAGGTCCACCCCCGTGCCTGCGCCGCTTACAGCCGCCTTTTTCCTCCGAGCCAGGGCGATACCGGCCAGCGACAAAGCGGAGATGGCGAAGGAGACGGCATCGGTGGCAAATGCTGGGGCTGGCCCGGCGAGGCCGACGACCACGCCACCGAGGACCGGGCCGCCCAGGTTGGCCACCTGCATAACGCCTGTTGACAGCGAGTTGCCGGCCTGAAGCTCTTCCTCAGGCAGGAGGGACGGCACGATCGCCAAAGAGCCCGGCAAGAACAGGCCTTCGCCCGCTCCCAGTACCACCGCCACCGGCAGCAGCGAGACGGCTCGGGCGGGCCCGGACGCCGCCACGATGGCGAACGCCCCGACCGCGCCGGCCCGCATGATGTCGGCCACCATCATCACTCGCCACGGCCGCCAGCGGTCGCTTGCATGCCCGCCGAACAGCATCAATGCCGTCCTTGGCACTCCATAGGCGGCGAGCACCGTACCGAGCAGGAGTGCCCCGCCGTGCTCGGCGAGCACGTACCACGGCAGTGCGACGGCGTAGAAGGCGTCGCCCACGCTCGAGGCCAGCTGGCCTCCCGACAGCAGCCGGAAGGCCGGGTGCCGCAGAGGGGCCAGGGCCCGGGGGGTGGTCACGTTGCCGGTCCTGTGCCACCCTGGCCTGGGGGCCCAAGGGGGTAGGAGAAGATGAGCATCTCGACTGGTAGGGAGCCGGGGGGCCGCAGCGATGGGTCGACAAGGCGTTCCCGCGAGCGCGGCAGCAGTATGGCCAGGAGCTCGTGGTTCAGGGCCTTGAGTTCAGCGGCGGTGAGGAAGAGAACGAGCTCGCTCTCCTCGGCCGCTTGGCGCCACTCCTCGGGGTAGCTGTCCCTAGTCGTATCCCAGTTCCGGTAGCGCTCGAGCGCACGGCCCATGAACATCCGGGCCACGGCAGCCTGAGCGATCCGTGCCTCGGGATCCTTATGGTCTGAGGAGAGCTCGAGCCCCATAGATGTCATGCGCCAGGGCCGGGCCCGGCCCTTGCCGCCGCCGGCCTCTTCAACGAAGCCGTACTTCGCCAGCTGGCGGAGGTGGAACGAGCACGTCGTCGGCGACTCGCCGATACGCTCGCCGACCTCGGTGGCGGTCATGGGACCTACGATGCCGAGCTGTTCCAACAGGGCGAGGCGCACCGGGTGAGCCAGGGCCCGTAGCGACCATACGTCACTTACCCGACGCAAGCCGAGGGAGTTCTGCTCGACTTCAGGCCCGCTGCGCGGGGAGTGCCCGGGGGAAGGTTCTTCAAGAGACATGTCTCAATAGTTATCTCTCGATAGGTACCGTGTCAAGAGAATACTCTCTATGCGATACCGCCTATGAGATATAGCGGCTTACGTCCACAAACAGGCTGAGTTGCGCCGCCAGTTCGTTCCGGCCGGGCACTGCTCTGCCCGGCTAGCTTCAGCTTGGTGGTGGTACCCGCAACAGCCGGCCCTGCTCGTCTGCCAGTTCCCACACGCCCACATCTGGCGGCTCGATGGCCAACGCGCTCAGGATCGTACAGATCTGGCTCCGGTGGTCGGTGCCGTGGTGCAAGGCCTGGGCCAGGCGGATGCCGGCGGGAGCGTGAACTTCAGACCTGTCCGGGCGGTGCCTTACGACCACTGCCTCCGGGTCGATCACCCCTTGTACCAGGGCCGTCCATGCCCGGCCGTTCGCCACCATCAGCTCCCTCAGTTCTGGGAGCCCGAGGGCATCACCGCTGGCGGCAGGCACCTCGCCCTCCGTCAGCGCCACTAAATACGAGCGGTCCGACACCACGAGGTGGCGCAGAGTTTCGATGACAGGGCCGTAGACACCGGGGACCGGCAGCGCGTCGAGCTGCTCTGGGCTGAGCGCCCCGGCCGCGTCGATTATCCGGAGGGTGGCCCAGACGTGATGGTCGAAGGCGTCGCTGAGCACTGACCTGGTCATCGCGCGACGCTAACTCCGTCGCCTTTGCGAGGACAACCGGAATAGGCGTGGCGGGACGGAGCCCTGCCGGCTCGCGCGGCGGCTCCGGTGCCCCTGGCGCCATGAACCCTCCAAGAGTGCGGTCAAAAGCTCCAAGAGTGGGTCAAACCCTCCAAGAGTGCGGTCAAGACCCTCCAAGAGTGCGGTGAAACCTCCAAGAGTGCGCTTCCGGGACCAGAATGCCCGGCGTTGACCTGCGCAAACGCGAAACTGGCCCCCCAAGTAGCCTCACTCTTGGAGCTTTCAGGCCACTCTTGGAGCTTTCAGGCCTCACTCTTGGAGCTTTCAGGTACCCGTCCCCTTGGATGCTGCTCAGCCCGGCTGTGCGGGAAAGGCGCTTAGGTTTGGCGATGTCCTCCAGTGAGCTAGGGGATCGAGCCGACCTCCAACCGGCCACCGGCAGGTAAATCAGGGTGGGCGCGGAGGGGGTCGAACCCTCATGCTCGCAAGCGGCAGGGTTTAAGCCCGCTGTGTCTACCGGTTTCACCACGCGCCCGGGCCTTTTTGCAGCACTGCGAGCTTAGGGCGCGGGCAAAGGACCAGGAGTACCCCTACGGCCCCCCTGGTAGCTTGTCACCCGTGGCGATCGTGGTCGCATTGGCGGCCGCTTTCCTATATGCGCTGGCGTCGGTCCTCCAGCAATGGGAGGCCGAGCTCCAGCCAGCCGAGCAGGCCTTGCGGCCTGTGCTATTGGCGCGCCTGGCCAAAAGGCCGCGCTGGATCTTGGGCTTGGGGTTCGACGTGGCTGGCTATGTGCTCCAGTGGCTGGCCTTATCGTGGGGCTCCCTTGTCGTTGTCCAGCCGCTGCTCGTAGTCGGCGTGCTCTTTGCCCTGCCCATCAAGGCGCTCATGACGCCTTACCGCATGCACGGTTGGGACTGGATCGGCTGCCTGCTGACGACGGCGGGCCTGGCCGTGTTCCTCGCGGTAAGCAACCCGACCGCCGGCGAAACCAACATCAGCACTCTCGTCTGGTCGTTGATCCTGTGCGCGGCGGCGGTCTTGACCCTGGTGCTGATCATCGTGGGCCGGGAGTGCGGGCCGCGCTGGAAGTCGATGGCCTACGGCACGGCCGGGGGCATCGTCTACGGCGTATGTGCGGCCCTCACCAAGAGCTGCGCGCATTTGCTGTCGCTCGGCGTGGCCAACCTGTTCGAGTCGTGGCAGCCGTACGTGCTGGCCATCGCCGG
>DATJST010000004.1:0-4440 GCA_035503975.1 Acidimicrobiales bacterium
ATACGCACCTCGGCTGCGGCCATGGCGTAGGCGATGTCGCGCTGCAGGACGGTGACCTTACGTACGGGGACGCCCGGGCCCAGCTCGAGCTCGTAGCAGGTCACGCTCGGGCCGACCGTCGCTCCGACCAGGCGCGTCTCCACGCCGTGCGAAGCCAGGGCACCTTCCAGGGTCTGGCCGAGCTGCTCGACCTGGCGCCGGTCCACCTCGGCTTGCTTGCTTCGCCGCAACAGCGCCAACGGCGGCAGGCGCCAAGGCGGTGAGGGCTGCCTGAGCACGCCCAGGTCGATTGCCAGCTGCTCGCCTTTACCCGTCCCGGCCAACCCGTGGACCGGCAACGAGGACCGCTCCTCGGCCCGCAAATCGACCTCTCGCTCGGGCGGGGCAGGTGGGGCCTCGTGCGAGCCCGTCCCACCCACGCTTTGCACGGATTCCCGTGGGCGGCGAGCTCGCGGCGCCACTGGCAAGCCGGCATCTGCGGCCAGCGCGGCCCAGCCGAACTCGGCCCTTTGGTCGTCTTCGTCGCCGGTCGCGGGTGGCGCCGCAGACCTGCCGGCGGCCACCAGCCCACGGGAGGACGCTGCTTGGGGATGTCGTTCCAGCCCGGGGCCGCGCACGCTCGGGTGACGAGCCGCTGAAGCCAGCCTGGCGCCGCGCCGGGCGGCCGCGATGGAGCTGGCCCACAACCAACGCAGGGCGTGCACCGTCGCCCTCAGCGCACGGCGCGCCCCAGCCGCCACCGACCGGACGGGCGTCGCCGTGACAATCAGCACGGACAGGAAAAGGAACACGCCCAGCACCAAACCGGCCCCCCATGCCCCCAGCCCCGCTTGCAGGGGCACGGCCTGCAGCGCGCCGACCAGGCCTCCGCCCCGGCCCATGGCCGCGAGCGGTTGATGCAGGGTGGGCTTGCCGGAGGCGACCGCCGCAATGCCTGACAGCGCAACCAGCGCCAAGCCCAGGCCCACGGCCACACGGCCGGGCTGTGGACGTTCGTGTCGCCAAAGGAGGTAGCCGCCGAGGGCCGCCAAGCCGACCGGTAGGTAGTAGCGAGCCCAGCCGAACAAGTCCGCCGCCCCGGTCCGGACAGCCCGGCCGGCCGGGCCGATGACATCGGCGTACACACCCAGTGCGACCAGCACGCCCATGAGCACGAAGGCGAGCCCCCAGATGTCGTCGGACTGGTCCTCCACCAGCGAGGCCAGGCTCTGGCGCCACCGGGGCGGTGCCGAGGTCCGCCCTTGGCTCCCACCGGGCCGAGCGCCGCCATTGCCACCCCGGGGCCGCCCGCGTGCCGCGGCCGCACTGCCCCGGGCAGGCGCCCGAGCGCCAACGGAACCGCGGTTCACGGTCTTCGTAGTCACAACAGCCTCAAAACTAACATCCGCCACATGACCAACAGGGCTAATCCTACGGTGGCCAAGTCCGCAGCGGTTGCCCTTCTTCTTCAGACCTCCATGACCACGGGTACGATCATCGGCCGGCGGCGCGTACGCTCTTGCACGAAACGGCCCAGAGCGGAACGGGCGCGCCGCTTGAGGGTCTCGAAGTCTGTTATGACCGGGTCGGCTTCCTCGTGCTCTTCGAGCGCCGCCAGCACCACTTCCCGGGCTTCGTCAATTAGCTTTTCCGCTTCGGGGGCGTAGACCCAACCCCTGGTGATGATCTCCGGACCGCCCACCACGTCGCCGGTGCGGGAGTCGACGGTCACGATCACGACGATCAGGCCTTCCTCAGCCAGCAGGCGCCGATCGCGCAGCACCCCCCGCCCGACGTCGCCGACAATACCGTCGACGTACAGGTAGCCAGCAGGTACCTCTCCGGCGAAATCCACTTTGTCGGCGGTGACCTCAATGACGTCGCCGTCCTCAGCCAGCAGCACGGACTCGCGAGGCACACCCATCTCGATAGCCAGCCGGGCGTGGTGCATCAGGTGGCGGAACTCGCCGTGCACCGGTACGAAGGCACGCGGCCGCGCCACCGACATCAGCAACCTGAGCTCCTGGCGCATGGCATGGCCAGAGGCATGCACGGGGGCCAAGCCGGAATGCACCACCTCGGCGCCGGAACGGCACAAGCCATCGATGACCTTGCCGACGTTTGTCTCGTTGCCCGGTATGGCGTGGGAGGACAGGATGACGAGGTCGCCCTCGCCGGTTTTCACCCACTTGTTGTCACCGGCGGCCATCAGCGAAAGGGCCGACATCGGCTCTCCCTGGGAACCGGTGCAGAGGATGCACACCTTGCTCGGCGGGTACTCGGAAATCTTTTCGATGTCGACCAAGCGCTCGTCGGGGATGTGGAACAGGCCAAGGGCGCGGGCAACAGCCACGTTGCGGCCCATCGAACGGCCCAATGTGGCGACGAACCGTCCCGATGCGATGGCCGCTTCCACCACTTGCTGGGCGCGGTGCACGTGGCTGGCGAAACAGGCCACGATCACCCTTTTCTCGGGATGGGCGACGAACAACGCCCCGAGCACATGGCCCACGGCGCGCTCCGAAGGCGTGTAGCCGTCTTCCTCGGCGTTGGTGGAATCCGACAGCAGGAGCCTGATCCCACCGTCGGCGGCCAATGCACCGATCCGGGCCAGGTCCGTGCGGCGCCCGTCCACCGGGGTGAGGTCGAGCTTGAAATCCCCGGTGTGCAGGACCACTCCGTGGGGGGTGTGAAAAGCAAGTGCAAAACCATGCGGCACCGAATGGGCGACGGGCACGAACTCCACGTCGAACGGCCCGATCTTGCGGATCTCGCCGTCGTGTACGGGGACGAACTCGACCTGGTCGGCGAGGCCCGCCTCCTCGATACGGTTACGAGCCAAACCCAAGCTCAGTTCGGACCCATAAATCGGGAACCTGACCTCGCGCAGCAGGTATGCCAGTGCCCCGCTGTGGTCCTCGTGGGCGTGGGTCAGGATGCAACCTACGAGCCGTTCCTGGTTTTCGATTATGTAGGTGAAGTCGGGCAGGACGAGGTCGACACCGGGCATTTCCGGCTCGGGGAACATGAGCCCGCAGTCGACCAAAACCGCCTGGCCGTCCATTTCGAACCAGGCGCAATTGCGCCCGATCTCACCCAGGCCGCCCAGGAAGGCGATGCGCAACGGCGCTGCGCCAGGGTCTCCCGTCAGCAGGCCACCCGCCCCTGGGCGATATCTGCGGGCCGAACCGGCGCGAAGGGCCTCGAATGCAACCTGCTCCAGACCCCGCGCGCGCTGTCTTCCAGGCCGGGCGGGGTCGGCCCCATCGGCAACCGGCACTCCCCCGCGGGTAGGCCGAGCGCACGCAGCATGGCTTTGGTCGGCACGGGGTTGGGGGCAGCGTCATTGCCCTCGAACTCCCACGATTCACTGAGGCGCTCGTTGAGCGCGATCGCAGCCTCCGTGTCGCCCTTGTGGAACGATCCCACCATCTCGCTCATCTGCGGCCCGGCCCAATGCGAGGCGACGCTTATGACGCCGACCGCCCCGACCGCCAGCAGAGGCAGCGTCAGGGCGTCGTCGCCGCTGTAGACCTCGAAGGAAGCGGGAGCATCCCTGAGCAATGCCGCGGTAGCCCCCGGCGAGCCGGCGGCATCCTTGACGGCGGCAATGACACCGTCGCCAGCCAGTCGGGCCAGCACCGCGGTGCGCACCTCGCGGCCGGTCCGCTTGGGGATGTCGTAGAGGAGGAGGGGCAAATCCGTGGCCGCTGCCACAGCCCGGAAATGAGCCTCTATACCCGCCTGCGAGGGCCGGTTGTAGTAAGGGACGACGACGAGAGCGCCGTCCATGCCCACCTCGGCGGCGGCGCGCGTCAGCTCGATCGAGTGAGCTGTCCCGGCGGTCCCGCTGCCCGCTATCAGCGGAGCACGGACCGCTTGCCTCACGGCACGCCACAGGCTCACCTTCTCGGCATCCGTCAAGGTCGGCGCCTCACCGGTGGTGCCAGCGACCACAAGCCCGTCGTTACCGTTCTCGACCAGCCAGCGAGCGAGCAGCGCGGCACCGTCCAAGTCGAGGCCGCCGTCGGGCAGGAAGGGCGTAGCCATGGCGCAGATCACTGCTCCAAAGCGGGCCGGGCCGGACATCAGCTCGCGTTCCCCATGCGCATAGCCCCCCAGCTTACGCGAGCCCGCCGCGGCCCGGCCGCCCGGCCGCTCACAGGCCGAGGAGCGCCGCGAGCCCGAGCGTCAGCCCGGGACGGCTGGGCACGGCCTTTACGGCCAACAAGACGCCAGGCATGAACGAGCTCCGGTCGAGCGAGTCGTGGCGCAGCGTCAAGACCTCGCCGTTCGTGCCGAAGAGCACCTCCTGGTGGGCCACGAGCCCGCGCAAACGAACCGAATGGACGCGCACACCGGGTGCCGCCTCCAAGCCGCGCGATGGCTGCGCGGAGGTGGCGCCGGGTGCGGCCTCCGCCGCCCCGGGTGCGGCCTCCGCCGCCCCGGGCGCGTCGCGGC
>DATJST010000005.1:0-7057 GCA_035503975.1 Acidimicrobiales bacterium
TATTAAAGCAGTAAGTGTTACCCGGTCGACGTAGTGCAGCTCGTCGATGCTCACGAGCACCCCGCTGTGGTGGTCGCGTGCCACCTCGCCGATCTCGACGAAGAGCGCGGCGAGGTCTTGTGCCAGGTCCCCCGAGTCGGCAGGGCCCGGGACCGCCTCGATGTCGATGCTGAGCTCGGTGCCGGCGGGCCCCAAGCGGACACTGAAGGCCTTGAGCACGCCGAGGGCATGGCGGACGCGCTCACCGAAACGGCGTTTGGCGTCCATGGACAAGAGCACCCGCCGGAAGGCACCGACGAGGCCCTTGGCCAAGAGCCCCTCCTCGTCGACCTCGAGGTGCTCGTGGAAAAAGCCCCGCGCTCCGGCGATGAGCTCAAACTCGTTGAGCAGCACGGTCTTGCCCACGCCGCGAAGCCCCACCAAGAGCTGGCTGCGGGCATCGCGGCCCAAGAGGAGGCGCTGGAGGGCCACGTCCATGGCGTCGATCTCTGCTTCGCGCCCCACCAAGGCCGGTGGCCGGGAGCCGGCACCGGGGCTGAAGGGGTTGCGCACGGGGTCCACGCAAGCAAAGGCTACCTTGGTATAGCCCCGAATAGGGAAACTGCTATACGCCTGGCGCCGCAGCGCAGCGAGATGTCAAAGGCAGGCACGGCGGACGGGGTGAAGGGCGACGATGCCCGGAAAGCGCCGGCGCCCGCGGGGGTGTCGCCCGAGGGCCGGCGACGCGGGCCCAAGCCCAGCATGTCGCTGCCCATGATTGCCGCCGCGGCGCTCGAGATCGCTGACGATGACGGCCTTGACAACGTCTCCATGCCTCGCCTGGCCCGCCGCCTCGGCGTGAGCACGATGGCTTTGTACCGCTACGTGGCCGACAAGAGTGCCCTGGTCGATGCACAAATCGAAATGGCGGCGGCCCGGCCGGTGGTGGCTACCGACGTAGGCGGTGTCCGCCACGTCGTGGCCGACGGCGAGACGGGCTGGCTCTGCCAGCCGCGGGGCCCGGCCGCTCTCGCTCAGCTGGTGCAGCGGGCCTTCGAACGCCCGGACCTGAGCGCTGCAATGGCTGCCGAGGGGCGGTGACGGGTTGTCAACCGCTTTGGGGCCGAGCGCTTGGTGACCGAACACCTCGCCATCTACGACGAGCTGCTCGGGCCTCCGCTCACTGCCTGACCCGCCTGCCAACGCCTCTCGCCGCCGGGGCTCTGTGGGGCGCCTGGGCTCTATCGGCGCCAAAACCCTGCCGGGGATAGCGTTGGCGCGTGCAAAGAGCGGTCGTCTGTGGTGCAGCCGGCTTCATTGGTGGACACCTGGCACTTCGCCTCAAATCTGAGGGCTACTGGGTCCGCGGCGTCGACATCGAGGAGCCTCGGTACCGGCCGCTCGACCTGGACGAGTTCGTCCTGGCGGACTTGCGCTCCCCCGAGGGCTGCGAGCGTGCGTTGGCCGGCCCATGCACAGACGAGGTCTACCAGCTGGCTGCCGATATGGGGGGCATGGAGTTCATATGCTCGGCCGAACGGGAAGTCCTGTTCAACAACTCGCTCGTAAACCTCCACATGGTCGACGCCGCGGCACGCGCCGGCGTGAAGCGCTACTTCTTTTCTTCCTCGGTATGCGTCTACCGCGACATGGCCCCCGGCGAGCCCGAGCTGGACGAGGACGACGCGTACCCTGCGCTGCCAGACAACGAGTACGGCTGGGAAAAGTTGTACTCCGAGCGGGTTGTCTCCGCGTACGAGCGCAAGTACCCCATGGCCACCAGGATCGCCAGGTTCCAGAACTGTTATGGCCCTTACGGTGCCTGGCGAGGCGGGCGCGAAAAGGCTCCGGCCGCCATTTGTCGCAAGGTCGCGGAGAGCCCCGACGGAGGGACGATCGAAGCGTTCGGTGACGGTTCTGCAGTGCGCTCTTTTATATTCGTCGAGGACCTCGTCGATGCAGTCCGAAGGCTGATGGCTTCGGACCTGGACGTGCCGGTCAACATCGGCACGCGAGAGTACGTCACCGTCGAGGAGCTCATCTTGGCCGTAGCCGAGCTCGCAGGCAAGGACATCAAGGTGCGGTGGGTCGAGGGGCCGGTGGGTGTCAGCTCGCGCAATTTCTCCAACGACCTCATCGAGTCTCTTGGTTTCAGCCCTCGCCGCTCGTTGCGCGACGGCCTGGCGCTGACTTACCCTTGGGTCGCCGAGCAGGTCCTTGGTGCCGTTGGCACCACGTCAAGCTAGCGCCGCCGGAGCAGGCGAGCCTTTGGCCTCGCCAGGAGGCGCCTGGCGACACGCAGCGGCTTGCGCCATTGCTGGGGTAGCGAGTGCACCAGCGCGTTCGCAGCTTGCAGCGTTTGGTGGTCGTCCCACGCTACGACAGCCGCCACCTCCCACATACGCCTGACGGCGTACTTCTCCAGCCGTACTTTCTTGGCCCGGGCCCGGGCCTCGGTCAACGCCTGCCGGCACCGGTCGTGCGCTTGGATGCGGTGCGCGAGGAGCGCCTGGGACACCAGCGAACTGACGTAGCTCGACTCGAGCTGCCTGGCCGAAACGCCAATGCTGTGGAGGAGCTCCTCGCCAAGCGTTGCGCCAGCGGCCAATTTGTCCTCGCCGGTGCTAGCTTTCAGCTTGATGGCGGCCTGCACCACCAACATCGAAAGTGTCTGCTGCTCCCAATCGCGGAACATGCTTTGGTCCGGGTGGACGCGGTAGTCCAGCACGACTTCGGGCACGTTGCCCCCGCACCAGTTATCGAGCAAGCGCGCCCACAGCTCGTAGTCCTCGGCTCGAGGGCACGTGCCCCGGTAACCGCCTGCAGCAACGAACGCATCCCTGCGCATCGTCACAGCCGGGTGCGCGAACGGGTTAGCGTGCGGCAGCATCGCACGCACGGCGGCGTCGTCGAGGGGAAAGGCCACGAGCCAGGTTATTTCGCCCTTGGTATCACAAAACTGGACCTGGCCCCCGACGATGCCCAGCTTCGGGCACGCCTCCAGGGCGGCGACCTGGAGTGCGAGGCGAGCCGGGCGGGAGAAGTCGTCAGCATCCATGCGGGCGATGTACTTGCCACGAGCCATGGCGCAGCCGTAGTTGAGCGCCGCCACCAGCCCTTCCCCGGGGTTGTTCATGGTTTTCAGGCGAGCGTCGCAGCCGGCCAAAGCCTCGACTGCCTCTCGCGTCGGCGCGTCTGCACCATCATCGACCACCAGCAGCTCCAGGTCGGTCATGGTCTGGGCGAGGATGCTACCGATGGCCGCGCTGGCCAAAGCGCCACCCGAACGGAAGGGCAGGACAACGCTGACGAGCGGTGCGCTCGTCACTCGGCAGCGAGCCCGGCGCGGGCGAAAATCTCCATGAAGCGGCGGTCGTAGGTATGGTCCCGCATCACCCGCTGGTAGCCGGCCTCAGCCACCCGACGTCGCAGGTCCTCGTCCCCGAGGTACATCCGGACGGCGCCCACCAGGTCGTCGGTCCCGGCGAACAGCCCGATCTCTTGGCCAGGGACGAAGTACTGCTCGAGCCGGGGTGCCCCTTGGGTAAGTAGGAAACCGCCGCACCCGGGCACCTCGAAAGTGCGGGCTTTGAGCTGGACGACGTAACGGGTCTTCGCCGGCTGTGGCCGTGGCCAAGCGCGGCGGGCGACCCTGCGCCCGACCGACAATGCCCGCGGCCCCCACGGCACCTTTCGCATGATGGCGCGCGCACGCACAAAGCCCACCACACGGCCATCGACCTGCTCCTGGGTAACAGAAGCATTGGCGAAGTTGAGGTTGACGCGCGATTGGTAGAAGGTCCGGACCATGCTCTCTACGCTGAGACGCCCGGCCGGCCACCCCCAACCCCACGTCTTCACGTCGATCCCGGCTCGCCGCAGGGCCTGGACAACCTCGGGGCGGTCGCCGTGGGCCATGCCTACGAAACTGACGTCGTTCAGCAACGGTAGGTCCTCAGGAGGCCGGCTGTAGAGATGGGTGTTGCAGGCCCACTGGCTGCGCACCACGTTGTGCAAGCCAAGCTCCTCGTACGGCGCCACCTCCGGCGGCGCCGTAGTGACCACCCAGTTGAAACACGGCGTCCAGCCGACGGAGTAGTCATTGAAGCGCCAGTGGTCGTCGCAGAACCAATTGATAGTGGTAGTCGACGTCTCTTCAGAAATGCGGCGCACGACTGCCTTGTCCAGCTCGTCGCCGAACAGCACGCAGAACATGAGATCCGGCTGCTCAGAGCGGACGGTATCCAACAACCGCTTGTTCATGACCTCGCGGCCCAGGTCGTTGCACAACTGATGAAAGTCGAAATAGGCAAGGTCGTGGCCCATAGCCTTCAAGGCCTGGTAAAAAGTTTGGTGCTCGAAGCTGTCACCTTGCTCGGGCCTTCCATAGTCCCAGCGCAATGCGGCGAAGAGGATCTTCAACGGACTGCCCCTGGTCTCGCAGCGACGTAGCCGTCGCCCCGGCGGCGAGCCACCACGTCTTCGTACAGCGCGAGGTAACGATCCGCGATCAGCTCCCAGCGGTACCGCTCCTGCCAGGCCTGGCGACCCGCTTCAGCCATCTTTTCCCGACGGCGCGGCTCGCGGGCGAGACGTGCCAGCGCAGCCACCGCTCGCACGGGGTGGGCAATACGGCTGCCGTGGCGTACGCACAGGTTCGGCACCACTTCGCCGGCACCTGTCCACTGGGCGATCTCAGCAGCGTTGCCCACCTCGCTGGCGATGAACGCTGTGCCCGAGGCAGCTGACTCGAACAACACGATCGGGCTGCACTCGATGACGGAGAGGAACAAGAAGATGTCTGCTGCCCAGAACGCGGCTACGACGTCTTCGCGTGGCAGGTCGAGCACGAGCACCCGTTTGCCGGTGGCTCGAAGGCCGACGTTGAGGCGCTTTGCCCACGCGTGGCACGAGTCGTAGCAACCTTCGCCAGGGCGCCCGTTGCCGATCACTACGAGAGTGGACGGCCCGATGGGCGCAGCCGCAAAGGTGGCCATTGCCTGGCGGTGGCCCTTCAGGCCGGTGTGGCTGCCGACCGTCAGCACGAGCATGCCGTCTATGCCGTAACGCTTTCGGAGCTCGGTGCCCGACGACCGGCCCCGTCCGAGGTCCCCGAAGTCCGCCTCTGCAGCTCCGTTGGGGATCACGTGCAGGTCCCCAAGGCCGTGAGCCCTGGCCAGCTCGATGTCCTGGTAACTGGGGGAGTGGTAGACCGTGGCTTCAAGCTTGCCCAGCTTGGCGGGCAGGGACTCGAAGTAACGCGCGAAGCGTGGCCAGTGCAGGCCCGAGTAACCACAAGGAGCGCACACCCGCGCACCGCGGATGTCATCGGCACAGTCGAGCAGGAGGTCGGTGGCCCACTGCTGAGCGGCGTAAGCCATGACCACGTCGAAATCCGAGGTCGTAAGGTACCGCTGGTAGGCCCACGAGTTACCCCGGACCCCGTCCACGGTGTTGCCGGAGAGGTCAAACTCGACGATCCTTACGCCATTGAGCTCGTTGAAATCTCTCCCTGGCAGCTTGGCGGTCGCAACTGTTACCTCGTGGCCGCGTCTGGCGATGGCCTCGCTCAGCCTCCGCACAACCTCCTGCGCACCGCCCCGGGACGGCTCGTAGAACTCGACGGTGTGGAGGATCCTCATTGGCGTCGCACGTAGGATACGTGCTGGATGGTTGCGATCACCGCCGGCCAGCAGCGCTCCTGGCACAAGGCCCGCGATCGTCTGGCCTCGCTGAGGAGGGTCGTAATCTGGGGCCACCCCCTTCACTCGCACACGCACTCCTACATTCATGCTGGTTATGCCTCGGCCTTTCGCTATCTCGGAGCCGAAACGCTATGGGTGGACAGTCCCGACGCCCTCGCCCTGCCCGACATGCGAGGCACTCTGTTCTTCAGCGAGGGCCAAGCCGTGAGCGGCATGCCTCTGCGCAAGGACTGCCTGTACGTGTTGCACAACGTCGACGGCCAGGTGTACGAAGGAGTGCAAGAACGGGTCCTTGCCTTACAGGTGCTCACGAACGAGGTCCGTGAACGTGCTCGCAGCGGGCGCCAAACGCAAAGGGTCAACGACTATACATACGTCGAGAGCGGGACCGGCGTCACGCACCTGTACCAGCCATGGGCTACAGACCTGCTGCCCGAGGAAATAGACTTCGACGTCCCCCTCCCCCGACCATGGCCAAAAGGACGCCTGAGGCGAGGGCTGCGTAAACTTCGGACGGGCCCTTTGAAAGCGGTCTGGGTAGGTACCATTGGTGGCGGAAAGTTCGGCAATGAAAACGAGGTCGGCCCATTTCGCGCTGCCTGCGACGCAGCTGGCATCCAATGGGTGCACAAGCAGAACCTCAGCCGAGCCTCTCATGTGCGTCTAGTCCGCGCGAGCCTGCTGGCCCCAGCCATCGTCGGGAGTTGGCAACTCGAGAACGGCTATGTGCCTTGCCGGTTGTTCAAGAACGTCAGTTATGGGCGACTGGCACTTACGAACTCGCCGTGGGCCCAGGCTTTGTTCGAGGAGCCGGTACTGTGCCGCACGGACACCGCCGAGCTGTTCGCTGTGGGAGCGGAGCAAGCACGCGACCGCGACGCGATCCTCGCCCAGATGCGCGAAGTAAAGGACCGCCACACCTACGTAAACAGGGTTGCGACCATCATGGAGTACCTCCCTTGACCGTGCACCTCCATTGACCGAGTACCTCCGGTGAACAAGGCCGCGTGCCAACGGCTCTCTAGCTTTAGGCGCGTCATCATTTGGGGGCACCCGCTGCACTCGCACACCCACTCGTACGTCCATGCAGAGACTATCTTGCACTACCTCCCTTGAAGCTGTTCCACTTGTCGCACCACGACGGCTGCATCGCGGAAATCGCGTACGTCTGCCGGGCCCTCGGGATCGAAGAGCGGGCTGCGCGTTTCGACGACGGGTTCAACATC
Organism: Acidimicrobiales bacterium; assembly: GCA_035503975.1. Lineage (GTDB taxonomy): Bacteria > Actinomycetota > Acidimicrobiia > Acidimicrobiales > Palsa-688 > DATJMJ01. Next base: position 6,911 of record DATJST010000005.1, read on the forward strand.
GGCCCAGAGCGCGCCGAGTTGGCATGGCAAAGGTGGAAGGACCAAATGTGCGACGCGGACGTTGTCATGGTCTCGGACACGGCGCCTCTTGCCCGGATCGCGCTGGCTCATATGGACAGCCTGCCGGGCCACCTGATCATATGGATA
>DATJST010000006.1:0-11727 GCA_035503975.1 Acidimicrobiales bacterium
CTTCTCGGCTGCGTTCAGCGGTGCCGTGAACTTCGTGTACGGCCTGGTGCCGCTGATCGTGTTCCAGCTCGGTACCGGTATCGGCATTGCCCCCACTTTCGTGCTCATTCCCTTGCCGCTCGTCTTCTTCCTGGCCATGATCGCCGGGATGGGCCTATTCCTTGCCACTTTCGCAATCCGTTTCGATGACATCCTCAACCTCATTGCTGTGTTGATGGTCCTGGTGAGCTATGTAACGCCCATCTTTTACCCGATCACGATCGTCCCCGCTCACTTTCGTAAGTTCTTCTATTTGAACCCCGTGTTCCCTTACCTCGAGGTGTTCCGTTATCTTGCCTACGGTGGCCCGCGACCATCCTGGGTGGCGTACGTGTTTATCGTGCTGAGCGGCGTTGTGGCGCTCGCCGTGGGGATGCGTGTGTTCGTCCGGCGCTGGCCCTCACTCGCCGTCCTGCTATGAACGGCGACCTCTCGCCTGTGGTGGTCGAGGATCTCGTCCTTGAGTACCGGGTCCCTCGCCACCAGGCCAGCTCGTTGAAGGAAACCCTGGTCAGGATAGCGAAGCGCGGCATCCAGTACGATACCCTTCGAGCCGTTGACGGGGTCAGTTTTGAGGTCCAGGCGGGAGAGGTCCTGGGCATCGTGGGCCCCAACGGTGCCGGCAAGAGCACCCTGATGAAGGTCATGGCCCGCGTCTTGCCCCCGACGAGTGGCCGCGTGCGGGTGCGCGGCCGCGTGTCTCCCATGATCGAGCTTGGCGCCGGGTTCAACGGTGAACAGACGGGCCGCGAGAACGTGATCCTTTACGGCACGCTGCTCGGGCGCGACGCCAAGCACATGAAATCGCGCTGTGCAGCGATCGCCGAATGGGCCGGGCTGTCGGACTACCTTGATGTGCCGGTACGTGCCTATTCCTCAGGCATGGTGGCCCGGCTGGCGTTCTCCGTCGCGGTGGACGTCGAGCCTACTGTGTTGTTGATCGACGAGATCCTTGCCGTCGGTGACGCGGCATTCCAAGTGAAGTCGAGCCAGCGCATGGGCGACCTCATTGGTGCCGGTGCGGCCGTTGTGCTCGTAAGTCACCAGCTGGGACAGGTTATGGAGCGCTGCGACCGCGTCTTGTGGTTGGACCACGGCGTCGTGAAGGCTCTTGGCGCGCCCACAGACGTGGTGGGGGCCTACGCGGATGCCGCTGGAGTGCCTTTTGGTAACGCAGCCTCCGCCATCGAGCAGGCCCACGCGGAAGCGGTCCCGCCACCAGAGGAGGCCATCTGACCGATTGGCGGGATGGCTCGCGCGAGCTGATCGGCAGTTTCCGAGTACTTCGGGACCGTCAGGCCGTAGCGGCGCTGCAATTCCGAGCTGTCGAGCGTCGTGTGCCGCGGGCACGAGCCGGTGGGCAAATCCGCCGCGGCGGCGGCGCTCTCTTCGTGCACGAGCTCGGGGGCGTGCCCGAAGCTGGCCGCCAGGGCGCGGGCGAACTCGGCGTAGGAGACGTCCTCGGGGCCACTGAGCTGGAAGATCCCGCCAGCGGTGTCGGCCATGAGGTGCTGGACGGCCTCGGCCACGAGCCCGATCGGGACCGGGGCGAGCACCATGTCGTAGAAGGCGGTCACCGGCTCACCTCGTGCCAGGCTGCTTGCCCACCTGGCCGTGGTGGCCGTGGTGGTGCTCAGCACCCGCGACAAGCGCAGGATGCCCGTGCCGGCGCCGCCAGAGGTCGCCAGCCCTAAAACGCGCGCCTCGACGGCCGCCTTTTGCCGGCCGTACTCGCTCACCGGGCGGACCGGGGCATCGGGCGGCACCCGCGGGACCGTGCCGTCGAAGACCTGGTTGGTCGAGAGCAGCAGCGTATAGATCCCCAGCTCGGAGAGCCGCGCCACGAGCATCGCGGTTTGGTCGACGTTAACGTTCCAGGAACCCGCCGGGTCAGCGGCACAGTCGGCCAACCGCGATCTTGCGGCGCACAGGCAGGCCGCGGTGGTGTGAAGCGGAGGGGCCCAGTCCTCGTCGAGCTCGGACAAGTCGAGCCAAACCCGCCCGGGGCCGACCTGGTCGCGCCTGCGGGTAGTGCCCAACGCGGCCCGGCCCGCGGCGGCGAGGCGCTTGAGTAGGGAACCGCCGATCTCCGAGTCGCCACCTACGATGAGCCACGTCCCGCGGCCAGCATCAATTGCCATCGGCCGGACTGCGGTCAGAAAGTGGTGATGGCCACGGTCCCAGGGGACAGGTGGGCCTGGCGGACGTACTGCGCCAAAGTGTGCATGACCGCTTGGTGGACATCCTCGATGACCCCGTAGTTGGCGCAGTCCACGTGTATCGCGACATCAGCGGTCGTCCTCGTCTTACCGCCGTCGAAACCGGTGAGCGAGATCGTGTGCCGGCCGTTGCGCTTCGCCCAGGCTACGGTCCTCACTATGTTGTCCGAGCGCCCCGATGACGAGATGGCTACAAGCACATCGCCTGGCCGCGACTGGGCTTCGAGCTGGTAGCGGAACACCTCCTCGTAGCCAAGGTCGTTAGAGATCGCGCTCATGAGCTCAATATTGGTTGAGAGGCTGGTTACCTTCGGCGACAGGCCCGTGCCGGTCCGGACCGCTTTGAGGTGGTCGCACAGGAAGTGGTTGGCGATAGCCGCCGACCCACCGTTGCCGCAAGAAAACACCTGTGAGCCGGTCGTGTAAGCGCGGGTGAGGATGGCTGCTGCCCGCTCGAGCTGGGCGAGGTCGATGGAGTGCCAGGCGCGAGCCACCTCTTCGAAATAGGCCGCCGCATAGGCGGAAATTTGGGCGTAGGCGCCGGTGGGGAACTTGTTGGCGAGCTCGGGCGGGCCTGTCTCACCCCGCTCGGAATTCCCGTAGCCGGTCAACTGGCTCACCGCCTCGCCAACGCCGCCCACCGGCGGCGAGGGCCATCTCGCGCGCTGCCGCTTGCGGTCATCGAGGCGGTGCTGGCGGGCTCAGGGGCGTGTTCGGCGCCGTCCCTGTCCGGCTGGCGGGGCGCGGCCGGGGACCTTGACAGGCCGATAGCGGCCAGCGAAGCGACGACGACCAGCGCCACGATCCCCGCTACGCGCACGACGTCGCCAAGTTCGGACATCCCGACGGCGGCACCACCGAGCGCAAGGTCAACGGCGTAAAGGATGCCGACTGCGGCGGGGACGGACAATCCCAGGCGCACGAGGCGGTGGCTGGTGTGGTCCTGACCACCGCGAAAGGGGCTGGTACGGCGGGCGATCCGGGTGACGACTACGAGTGAGGTGTCGAACAGGGCCAAGCCAGGGATGGTCAGGATGACGGCCACAGGCACCCGCGTCGGGGCGTTCGCCCGGAGCTTGAGCAGCAAAACTGCCAGTACAAAACCGAGGAACAGGCTGCCCGCGTCGCCCATGTAAATCTTCGCCGGGTGAAAATTGGAGCGCAGGAACCCGGCGGCGCAGCCCGCGAGGGCGAGGGCGAGGGCGGACACCAGGTAACGGTGCTGCAAAGCTGAGACGCCGAAAATGGCCAGAGCGGCGATCCCAGCGGTCCCAGCGGACAGCCCGTCCATGTTGTCAAGCAGATTGAAAGCGTTCGTTATCCCTACGACCCAGAGGATGCTTATCAGTGCATCGACAGGTTTGGGGACCCCTGCCAGGTGGGCATCGCTTCCCATCGCCCAAACTGCAATGCCGGCAACGACTTCGAGGGCCAGCCGTAGCCACGGGCTGAGGCCGCCCGACAGGTCGTCAACCAACCCGACGCACGCTAGCAGTGCCCCGAGCCCGAGGAAACCGATGAGCTGGGGCAACCCGCTGGGAGGTGGGTCGACAGCATTGCCAATTACGACGACGGCAGCAAAGGAAACGACGATCGCGGCGCCACCGAGGTAAGGTACGGCCTCGCGGTGGCTCTTGGCAGGGCCGGGGCGGTCGAGCCAACCATGGCGGACAGCTACCGAAACCGCGATAGGCACCAGTACAAAACTGAGTGCCAGGGCTCCCGCCAGGATGATGGGGTAACCCCACCAAGGTAGGGAACTCACGCCGGCTGCCGTCGGGGCCCGCTCCGATTGGCCACGACCGCCCAGACTACCAGCCGGCTAATCAAGCGACGGATTGCCTTGGTGGCCCCAGCAGCTCTTCGTACACGGCGAGATGGTCGGCGAGCATCCTGTCCGCCCCGAAACGCGCGATGACCCGGCGCTGGCCCTCCAGCGCCATGCGGGCGGCTACCTCGGGCGCACCAAGCGCCCTTTGTACGAGCAGGGCGAGTGCACCGGGGTCGTCAGGGGGGCACAGCCAGCCAGTTTCCCCATCCTGGACAACGTGGCGTACACCCCCGACGTCGGTGGCGACGACGGGCCGAGCCGCTGCCAGCGCCTCGATAAGGGCCAGCGGCGTACCCTCGTTGCGGCTCGAGAGGACGACCAGGTCAAGGTCGGCCAGGGCCGTGGCCATGTCCGGCCACCATCCCGTGAAGTGCACGCGGTCGGCGATCCCGAGAGCGACCGCCCGTGCCTCGAGCGAGGCGCGCAACTCGCCATCGCCCAAGACGGCGACATGCACTCGGGGTGTGGACGCCACCGCTTGCAAAAGGGCGGCATGGTCCTTGATCGGCACCAGGCGCCCCACCACGCCGGCCAGGGGCACGTCGCTCGGCAGGCCCAACGCGCCTCTCAGCTGCCCCGGGGGCACTTCAGGGCTCCCGGCCTGCGCGAGGCGGTCGAGGTCGAGGCCGATGGGCACGACGCGGTACTGCGACGGCTTCCCTACCCGCAGGTCGAGCAACTCGTCACGCACCTCCGGGCTGACGGCGATGATCACGTCCGTGCGGCGCGCCAGGGCACGCTCCATGTCCAGGAAGGCTCGCTGCGCGTGCGGGCCGAAGTAACCCTCGAGGACGTGGCCGTGAAAGGTGTGCACGAGCCTCGGTCGGCTACGCCTCGGCATCGTAAGCGCCGCCACCCTCCCGATCGCCCCCGCCTTGGCCATGTGAGTGTGGACGAGCCGGGCGCCGCTCCTGGCAACGAGCTGGCGCACAGCGCGCAGGGCGCGGAGGTCGGTCGTCGGCCGGACGGGCCTGACGAGGGGGATTGGCACGACCCGCACCTCAGGGTCGGTCAGTTCACCTTCTTGGACCGGCGGCCGCCCTGCTGCCAACAAAGTGGGCCGCACCCGGCGTGCGCGCTGGGCCAGGAGGAGCACCTGATTGGCCGGCCCGCCGACATTCATCCTGGTCACCAGCAGCAATATGTCGGGGGCCGACATCGACGGCTATGGGCTCAAAGGTACTCGACCACCGGGCCCCGGCAGCGGTGGCGGGTGTCCAGGACATAGCGCGAGTGCGCCGCGACCATGTCGTAGTCGACATCTTCGTGGTCGGTGACGAGCAGGATCGCGTCGCAGGCGGAGAGCTCGTCGGGCGTTACCTGCACCCTGTGCAGCCGACTGTCGGCTCGAGCGACGTCGATCTCGGCGACGTGATTGTCCGCATAGGTGAGCGCGGCGCCAAGATCCAGCAGCCTTTGAGCGATGGCGATAGCGGGAGACTCGCGTAGGTCGGAGGTGTTTGGTTTGTACGCCATGCCGAGCAACATGACCCGGCTCCCTTTGACAGCACAGCCGCGGTGATTGAGGCCAACCATCAAGCGCTTTTCGACGTACTCAGGCATATGGTCATTGACGTCGTTGGCCAGCTCCACGAACCGGAAGCTCCGGCTAAGCGACGTGCGGATGTGCCAGGACAGGTAACTCGGGTCGATCGGCAGGCAGTGGCCTCCGACGCCCGGCCCGGGATTGAAGCGCACGAACCCAAAGGGCTTCGTGGCCGCGGCATCAAGCGCCTCCCATATATCGACGCCCAGGTCACGCGCGAACATGGCCAGCTCATTTACCAGCGCGATATTGACGTGGCGGAAAGTGTTCTCGATCAACTTGGCCAGTTCGGCTTCGCGCGGCCGGGATACCGGCACGGTCTTGTCCACGATCGTGTCGTAGAAGCTCTGCGTGGCGGCCAGTGAACCGGCGTCGATCCCCGACACGATCTTGGGCGTCGTCATGAGGTCATAGGTTTGGTTGCCGGGGTCGATGCGCTCGGGGCTGTAGCCCAAATAGAAATCGCGGCCGGGGACAAGGCCGGAACGTACCGCCAACAAATTGGCTACGAGCTCCTCGGTGGTACCAGGATAGGTAGTTGATTCGAGCACAACCAAGCACCCGGGCCGTAAATGAAGTGCCAGGGTACTGGCCGCGGCGGTCACAAAGGAGAGGTCTGGGCGTCCCTCGCGCAACGGCGTCGGCACCGTGATCACCGCCACGTCGAACCCGGACAGGCTGGCCTCGTCAGTCGTGGGCAGGTACCGGCCCTCTTGCAACGCCCGCGCAACTTGGGCCGAGCTGACGTCTTCGATATAGGACTGGCCAGCGGACAGCCGCTCCACCCGCGATGCGTCCGTGTCGAAGCCGACCACCTTGTAGCCCGCTTCGCCGGCTCGCATGGCGACAGGCAAGCCCACATAGCCCTGCCCGACAACAACCAACTTGCCTGCCTGGCCAGACATCAAATGGCCCGGGTGACCCCGCTCGCCCGGTTCGCCCGCGCGCACCTGGAGCTGTAAGTCACCGGCACCAGGCCAGCATAGTGTTGGCACCTCGCTGCCCACTTGCCGGTGTCGGGCGACCACTGGGTTCGCCTTTCCCGGCCGTTTGGGTGCTAAACCATCGGCATGGTTGGGGGTGCTGTCACCGACGTCGCCTTCAGCCCGCCCCGCGACACGACTTGCACCCCTGCTCGGACCGTCGATATTGCGCGCGACGGGACCACGGTCGAGCCCGAGCGACGCCAGGCCGATGCCGTTATTGTTGCCGCCCTGGTCGCGGTCGGAGTCGTAGTCCCGGCTCTCCTGGCTGGTTCCCTGCACGCCTTCGGCATCCCCCGCAACGACGACTGGGCGTACCGCCGGGTACTGCTCGAGTTCGTCCGGACCGGCCACATCCGGCCGGTTGGGTGGGGCTCGATGACCCTGATAGGAGAGCTGTTGTGGGCACTGCCCTTCGTGGCTGCCCTCGGCACGGCGGGGTGGGTGCCGAGCCTTGCGGTCGCGGTTGCGGCGGCGATCGGCCTTGTCTCGACCTTCGTGTTGGTCAGGACGTTCCTGCGCCCCGGCCCGAGCGCGGCGGTCGTCCTGGCGCTGCTCAGCCTGCCGGGCTTTTGGGTGAACACGTCGAGCTTCATGACCGACGTCCCTGCCTTTTCAGCGGAAATGGTGTGCCTGTTGCTCGGCACGGCCAGCGCGCGCCGTGCCGGCTGGTCGCGCTGGGCGCTGCTGGCCTTTTCCATGCTCGTCGGCGTCGGTGGTTTCTCGGTCCGAGAGTTCGACTTGGCCGCCCCGGTGGCTGTGCTCCTCGCGCTCGCGGCCCTGGACAAGCGGCGGTGGCGGGCCTACCTGGCCGCGGGGGTGCTGGCCGGTGCGGCCTGCGGGGCCGTGTACCTGTGGACCGCGCACTTGCCCGGCGCCGAGCAAAAAGCCCTCGTCATGCCATCTTGGTGGGCTGTGCGTGGGCTGACCGGCGCCTATTTCACTTTTGCTTTTGCCGTGTCGCCCGTGCTCGGCGCGGTGCTGTGGCGGGCGTGGCGGACGGCCACGGCGGCGTCGTGGGCCCTCGTGGCGGTGGCCATTGGTGCCGGCGCCTGGCTGCTCACCCACCATGACGCAGTCCTTATCGGGAACTACCTGAGCCAACAAGGCGTTGGCGGGGGCGCCTTGCTCGGTGGAGCGCGGCCCAAGCTGTTCCCGACCTGGGCCTGGCGAAGCCTTGAGTACATGGCGGTGTTGGCGGGCGCCGCCTTGGCGTTCGTTGCCGCCTGCCGCCGCCCGCGACGCCCGGTCGCGGTGCCCGGCCTTGTGCTACTGCGCTCGTTCACCCTGCTGAGCGGTGCAGGGCTGGTGGCGTACGGCTTGTTCGTGGCGGCACCGCTGTGGGACCGGTACGTATGGCCCGTCGCCTTTGGGGCCTCAGCCCTGCTCCTCGCCCAGACCCGGGCGGGGGCGCCCCGCCCGACGGGTGCCGCGGCCCCCGCGGCCGAGGTCCTTGCCAGGCCGGAGCGCTGGCGCCGGCCGGGACGGCATGTGGCGCTTGGCGGAGCGCCCAAGCACGCAGTGCCGAGCTGGCGGGGGCGGGGCGTGCGTGGCGCCGTGCCGGTGGGATTGGTAGCCGCATGCGCCGTACCGGCCATTGCCGCGGCCGTCGCCGTGACGGTGAACGCCGACGCCTACGACGGCGCACGCTGGGAGGCAGGCGGGCTCGCGGTGCGGGCTGGTTACCCGGCCGGGTCGGTGGACGCCGGCTTCGAGTGGGTGGGTTCGCACGCCACGACGGGCGCGGTGGGCGGCCGACGACCGGCTGGAGCCCCGCCCTATGTGACCTGGTACGACCAGCTGTTCCTGCGGTTCCACGATTGCGCTTTCGTGTCGGGTTCGCCCTTTGGCGGGCCTTCGGTGCGCCCGCTCGGCGTCGTAAGCTACCAAGAAGTCGGTTTCGCGGGAAACGAGCGCCTTTATGTTCTCGCTGTCAACAGCCCGTCATGCCGGCCGGGCTAGGTGCGCAATTCCCCACTTACTTCGCGCCCGAAGTGTGCGCCAGCGAGTGCTCGGCCGCCAAGACCTTGGACAGCAGCGTGTGGTAGTCGGCATCGAGAGGGCTGTCGGTAATGGCGGCGCGGCCGAGCGTCGCCGCGGCCGCCAGGAGATGCGACGCCTCGGCCGGCTGTAACTGGGCCAGCTCGAAGTCGACTTGAGCTTCGCTCTCGGGGTACGCCCCCCAGCGAGGTTCGAGCGCGTCAGCGCGAGCGAGGAGCTGGCGAGCGTGGTCCAGGTCGCTCACGGTCTGCGATGTGCTGGACGAGTGCTCTGAGACGTTGGTGTAAATGCTCGCCTCGTAGGCCGGGTAGGTGGGCTCCCACGCGTTGAGCGACATGGCCCGGGCCATGTCGTTGAAGTAAGGCGTGCCGATGGGGGTGGGAGCCGAGGAGCCGGGATTGGGCCGGATGCTGATGTCGGCGGCCCAGTAATCATGGTCCGCCCGGTACGGCTCGTCAGCCAGCACGGCCAGCACCACGACTGCGGCGGTGGCCAACACCGCGACCAGAGCGAGGGGCCAGTAGCGGCGCACGTCCACGGCCTCCCAGCTCCGCCGGTTGCCCGCCCATCGGCTCGAGCCGTCCCCCGACCCACGAGGTGCGGGAGCTGCTTGTCCGCCGGGGGCGTCGTGGACCGCTGGAGCGAGCAACGCGGCGGGGTGGAGCGCTGCCGGCACCCCGGCCTGGCGTGTCACCGCCGCCAACAGCCCGAGCATCACCCAGAACACGAAGCTGAGCCCGACCTGCTGCACGTTGAAGACCGCCTGCACGACGTAGGCGACTATGGACGCGGTCGTTACGGCGAGATGGTCCTTGGACGCCAGCGCCCGCTGGCGTGCCACCGGGTCACCGCTTTCTCCATTCTTCGTAACGACCTTCAGGCGCCGCCACGCTCCTGCTACCCGCAGGCCTGCCCATACGAGCAGGGCGACCCATAACACCAGGCCGACCGGGCCCTGGTCGGCGAAGATGTTCATAAAGATGTCGTGGGCGCCGTTCACGAGGTAATTGGAGCCCAGGGCCTTCACCCAGTCGGCGCTCTGATAGCGCGAGTACATGATGGCAAAGGTGTCCGGCCCGCTCCCCACGAGCGGGCGGGCGGCGGCGATGCGGGCCGCGGCGCCCCATATGTCGTAGCGCTGGGCGATCGTGTTCGTGCTGGTACCGCCGGTCACGAGGCCCAGGGCGGCGCCCGCGACGACGGCACCCATGACGGCCCCGGCGAGCGCCACAGCGGCCAGCGCCAGCCGTCGCCACAGCCTGGGCAAGTAAAAAGCGGCCAAAGTGACCGCCATCAGGATGACCGCGACAATCGCACCCCGGGCGGCCGTCTGCACGGTTTCACCGACCGCGAGCACCGCCATTGCTGCAGCAGCCACCTTCCACAGTGGGTGGCGGGCACGCCAGCCGAGCACGACAACGGCGGGCAGGACCATCGCCAGGTAACCGCCCAGGTGGTTCGGGTTGCCGAAGGTGGAAAAGATCTGGTTGGTGAAAGAGCCCAGGTGCCAGGTGATGAAGTCCCAGTTGGCGCCTTTCAGTTCCTTCCCCGGCAGCTGGACCAGGCCGTACACGGCGACCACCGTGCCGCCCCCGAAGGCCAGTGCTTGCAGGGCGGGGCCGATGTCCGCGGCATCGAACGCCTCGGCGGCGCTCATCATGATCACCCCGAAAGCCGCCGCGGCGAACAGGCCGTCGTAGGAGCCGTAGTTGCCGAGCAGCGAGACCCGCGTGTCAACGCTGAACAGGGCGCTGATCGCCGTCCAGCCGACGATGGCGGCGACCAGCCATTGCAGCCCGTTGCGCCAAGCCGGCAGGGAGCGGCCGTGAACGCTGGAGACCGCCCAGAGGCCGGCAAGCACCAGGGCACCGACTACCACCAGGGTGTACTTGGGCAGGTTGAACACGTCCCCGCTGTGGGGGTCGAAAAGCACCGGTACGGCTGCGCTGAGGACCATCACGACCCCCGCGCGGGCGGCTCGGAGCGGCTCTTTCGCCCGGGCGACACCGGCGACCCACCAGGCCGTCGCCAGCGCCGCGCACACCATGGCACCGGTAAAGACGGCGAAGCCACCGTTGGTGGCGCCCGTTACCCAGAGCAGCCCGAGCACCGACCAGACCACCGCGACGAGCGCCCATGCCCACCCGGGGGCCCCCGCGAAGCCTCTTTCGGCCCAGGTCAGCAGGATGGGGCGGCCGCGTACCGGCCTCCGGCCTCTCCCGCTCGCCCGCGGCCGCCCGGCTGGAGGACTGCGCCGCCCGGACGCGCTCTGCCCTCGCCGGTTGGCCGCTGGTCGCTGCCGTTGCCCGCTCCTACTCGCCACTGAGCACAGGATAACGGGCCTGCCTCACCGCCTCCTTCCCAGTGGTGGCGCTGGTCCCAAGGGTGACACCGGCCCAACAAAGCCGTCTATCCTATATATCCAGGGAACCTCTGTCTGGCGGATCGTGCTCCCGGCTGCGCTGAGGGCGGGGTTGAAATGGCGGAGCGTGGCCAGCATGGCAAAGTTGCAGCGTGGTCGTCCCACGCCAGGAGCGCAGGATTGAGAGCATGAGCACCGCCTGTACGAGCCGGTGCTCTGGGTCGTCGCGCGTCATCCGTAGCGCGGTGGGCTCAATCGTCACCGTCTTGATAGCCACGGGCCTCGCCGTCCTGGGACCGGTGCCTGCAGCTTCGGCGAGCGTCGGGACCGCGCCGTACACGATTGGGGCCCCCACGGACGCAGTGAGCGAGGTCGTGGCCGCCCCGAGCGCTGTTGTTGAGGACGCCATGACGAGCTTCACTGTGACGTTCCTTGCTACGGCAGCGCTCTCGGCCAGCGATTCTGGCTCGGTCACGGTGTCCGCGTCGTCTCCGCTCGGGTCCCTGCCGAGCGCAGTGAGCATCGTCGACGTGGATGACATGGGCTGCATACAAGGCTCCGCCGGAGGCGGAGTTGTCACAACCGCCAGCATGACGATCGACTTGAACGGCAGTTGCCAGATCGAAGCCGGCAACCAGGTACAGGTCTCGTGGACAGCCGCGAGCCCAATTGTCGCGGGCAACTTCGAGTTCACGGTCACCACGTCTGTCAACGCGGCGCCGGCGACATCCAACGGGATCGCGGTC
>DATJST010000007.1:0-11186 GCA_035503975.1 Acidimicrobiales bacterium
ACGACACGATAGGTGCCCTTGGCGGCACTGGCCCGGCGTGGGGCTACCACGCCTATGAGTACCAGCTCACCCTTGGCAACCTGCTCCAAGACGTTGCCGACGAGGAGGCCGCGTGGGGGTCGCGCCACTAGGGCTGCGTCGATGCAAACATTTGCGTCTGTCCAACTACTGTCGCCCACCTGCAAGGAGCCCGGTCTGGGGCTTAGCGCGTGGGACGGACTTCAATGGACCCGTAGGAGGCGGCCGGAATATGGGCAACCCATTCCGCGGCGTCGTCAAGGCCCGTGCAATCGATAAGGAAGTAGGCGATTGGGCTTGCGGTGCCGTCCCTATCGCGTGATGGCGGACCATCAACGACCTTCGACGCGCCCTCGGTGACCCGCACCGTCTTTGACTGGTCGCGGCCGACGAGCTGGCCCATACCGATGTATATGCCGGTATCCCGCATCGCCTGTCCAAGTTCTGCTGTATGGCAGCTGCTCACGAGCCTTCTTATCGTTGGGCGAGCCGGGGGCAAGGCCGGTAGCACCTTCACAGTCGGGCCTTCGTTTTCGGCGGCACCCGGCCGAGCTGGCCAATGGCCCCCGCTGCGTGGCCCCCGAACTGGCACACCCACGAAGCCCGGCCGTCGACCAGCTCTGTGTGCAGACCGGCGCTGTGGAGCTTGCACTGCGGCCAAACTCGTCTGTCGTCCATGACCTCCTCCTGCACGGCGTCCGCAACTATCTCCAGGTCACGCCCTGACGATTGGCCGACGTGGGCGGCACTCGCCGGGCAATACCACCAGCTGAGCGCCAGCCTGGCCGGGCACGGCACTCGCGGGCGCATCGCGCCGGCCGACCTTGGCCCGTAGTTGTGACCCTTCTGAACATTCGGTGTGGCCCGACGGTCCTGTTCGCCGAGCGATCCGCGACCGCCGCCGCGCCCAGATCGCCTAACTATGTACTCATGAAGCGGGCTGGACTTCCGACGCGACAGGTGCCGCAGAAATACCGCTTATGCGTTCGCCGAGACGGCGCCTCGACGCACGAGAGCACGCCTATACACCCGCACCAGGCTTCTCTCAGCCAGGGTGGCTAATCTTCCCCGCGTGAGTACCCAGGGAGAACCGTCCTTCAAGGCGCTTGGGATGCACCCTAGTACGCGGGCCAACCGCCCGGCTTGTGCCCCGTCTCTCCTCGCGGACCTCCTCGGCGGCGCCTTTCTCAGTGCCGCAGCCGCGGCACAGGCTCGGCCAGAGGCCGGGCTCGTACCGAAACTGGCGGCAAGTCAGGACCTCCGACTCAGGCAGGAACCATTTGGCGCTACCGGCGCACCGGCGGCACGTCGGTGCCCACAAGGGACAGGCTCCCGAGCGGGTTGGGGGAGAGCGACCCCCCTGGCTCCTGGTAGGCCCAGCCCAGGGCGAAGAGGGTGCCACTGACTCCGGGCTCCACCTTGACCACCACGGTGTAGGTCACAGACGAGCCCGCAGCGATGCTGACCGACGTCCACTGGACGTCGAGGAAGTCCTTGGAGCTCGGGTTGCCCGACGCCGACACCAGGCTCACCCCGCCCGGCAGGAACAGGGTGACGGCGATGCTGCTCGCCGGCCCGGGGCCTTCGTCAGAGACCTTCAGCGTGTAGGTGATGTCAGAGCCAGCGGCGGCCGAGGCCGGCGCCGACAGGCGCGCAATGACGTTGGCGACAGAGTGCACGGTGACCTTCTGCTGCACCTGCGCGGCGGGGGCGTACTGCGTGTTGCCCGCCTGGTTGGCGTCGATCACGCAGGTGCCGGGGCCCGTGAAGGTCACCACGCTCCCGGCTATGGAGCACGCCCCCGTGCTCGATGACCCGTCGATCTTGAACGAGACGAGCAGGCCGGAAGTCGCCCTGGCCGTCGGCGTGTACTTCTCGCCCATCGCGGTCTCGCGCGTGGCGCCGTAGGTTGGCGGCGACGAGGTGAAGATGATCGACTGCGCCAGGCCCTCGGGCGTGGCGAAGGCCTCATTGGAGTCCGGGCCCTCGCCGACGCCGTTGAGCGCCGTCACCTCGAAGTAGTACTTCGTGCCGTTGCTGAGCCCGGTGACCGGGTAGGTCGTGCCCGAGGTGATCGCGAAGAGCGTCTCGCCGCCCGACGAGGTCCCCTCGTAGACGTTGTAGGAGGTGATGGGCGAGCCACCGTCGCTGGTCGGGGCGGACCAGCTGAGCGACACCTGGCCGTTGCCTGGCGTGGCGCTGAGCCCGGTCGGGGCGCCGGGAGGGGACACGACGTCTATGGTCTGGGACTTCGTCGCCGAGTCGTAGTTGCCGTCACCGGCCTGGTCGGCGTCGAGAACGCAGGTCCCAGCGGCGAGGAACGACACGACGCCCGTCGTGCTGTCGACCGAACAGGCCCCCGCGGTGGAGCTGGCGTCGACGGAGTAGGTGATGGGCAGGCCAGAGCTCGCCGTCGCGCTCGCGTCGTAGGTGGTGCCGGCAACGCCGGGCGACGGCGGAGTCGTGGAGAAGGTGACGGTCTGGGTGGCGACGGTGAAGTCGATGCTCCAGCCTCCGGCTACCTCGCAGGTCCCGCAGCTCAAACCGTCACCTTCGCCGTTGGTGAGTACGTAGAGGCTCCACGTGCCGTCGGGGTTGGTGCCGCCGAAGAGCCCGCCGAGCGTGGAGCTCCCCTCGGGAGCGGCCAAGCTGTAGCCGCTGGCCGGCGCAGGCGCCGGGAACGTGGTCGCGTCGGAACCCGAGTAGTCGACCGGCTTGGTCGTGACGGACGAGCCCGGGCTTCCGAGCGGCGTGCTCTGTGGGATGGCCGAGCTGGCTGCGTCGCTGAAGGTCACCGTCACGTTGGAAGCGTCGGTTGTTCCCGTGTCGGGCCCCACGTTGGAGAACAGCACCATCGACTGGCCCTGCGGGCCGACCAGGAGGGCCTCCAGGTCCTGCGAGTACGGGTAGCTGATGCCGTCCAAGGTCACCGTCAGGCCGCTCACCGGGCCGAGGTTGGACGTGAAGATGTCCGAGGGGTACGGGGTTGCCTGCTCGGGCGCAGAGCTGGTCGGGTTGTTGAGGGTGATGGCGCCCGTATTGGCGAACACGTTGGCCGGGCCGACGGTGGTGTGCTGCTCCACCACCTGGACCGTCGAGCCGTCGCTCGTGGCGTAACTGGCCGTGCCGCTGTAGATGGCCTGGACCGCCACGTCGGCTTGCGCCGAGAAGCTCGTCGGGCATTGTCCCTGGCCGCTGGAGTTGAGCGCAACTGCCCCGCAGCCGGCGATGGTGGTGCCGCCGGCGGTGAACTCGACAGTGCCTGCCGTGACCGGTGAACCGGAGCTCTCCACGGTGGCCGTGAGCTCCACCGAGTTGTCCGGCGCCGCGGTGAATGACGGGTTGGGGCTGTCGGACACGGTCGTCGTGGTCGCCGTCTCCGAACCGGTCGTGAAGGTCAGGCTCCAGCCGCCCGCGATCGAGCCGGTCCCGTCGCCCTCCTGGGTTGTTACGTAGAGGGCCCAGGTGCCGTCGGGGCTGGTCGCATCGAAGACCTCGCCCAGGGTGCTCGTCCCCCTGGGAGCCGGCGTCCCGTAGGTGCCCGAGGGTGCAGGGCCCGGGAAGACGTCCGTGTCGACGCCTGGATAGTCGACGGGCTTGGTCTCGACGCTGGCGCCGGTGCCGCCCAGCGGCGCCTGCTCTGCCAACGTCGTCGCGGAGTTGTCGTCGAAGGTCACCGTGACGTCGGACGCGCCCGTCGTCCCGGTGTGCTCGCCGACGCCCGACAGGAGGATCTCTGAGCCCGCGGCGGTGCCCGCCGGGCCGACCAGGAGCACGTCCAGGGCAGACGTGTACGGGTAGGTGATCCCCGAGAGCGTCACGCTGAGATGCGAGATGGTCCCCGTCTCCCCGGTCACGAAGATCTCCGAGGGGTACGGCGTGGCCGTCGTGGGGGTCGTGTTGGGGATGCTGATCGGGCCTTCGTTGGTGAAGGTGTTGCCGTTGTTGGTCACCACGGTGTGGTCGTTGACCACCTCCGTCAGGTCGCCGAAGCTCGTCGCGTAGTCGGTCGTCCCGGTGAACCCGCTGTAGGTGGCCACCAGGTCGTGGGCGCCCTCCGTACTGAACGAGGTGTCGCAGGCGGCCTGCCCCGAGGAGTCGGGCGCCACCGCGCCGCAGCCGGAGATGGTGGTCCCGCCGTCGGTGAAGTCGACGGTCCCCTCCGTGACGGGTGTGCCGGAGGCCTCCACCGTGGCGGTCAGCGCGACCGAGTTGTCAGGCGCGCTGGTGAAGGCAGGGTTCTGGTCCGACGAGAGCACGGTCGTGGTGCTCTCCTCGACAGCCGAAGTGGTGATGTCGAGGCTCCAGCCTCCCGAGATCGAACCCGTGCCGTCGCCCTCGGTGTTCGTCGTGACGTACAGGTCCCATGTCCCGTTCGGGTCGGTCCCGTCGAACGTCGAGGCGAAAGTGGCCGTGCCGGTGGGCGCGGCCTTGTCGAAGCTGGAGGGGGCGGGCGAGGGATAATCGTCGTAGGTGTACCCGTCCCCCGCCACCTCGCTGCTGAAGTCGGCCGGCTGCACGGTCACCGAGCCGGTGGCGGCCAGGCTTTGGTCATAGGTCAGCGTGCTGCCGGAGTCCGAGAGGGTGACGCTGAGATCGGTGGGCGAGGTGCCGAAGCCGCCGGCCAGGGTGAACAGGCTGATCTTGCCCCCAGCCGGGCCAACGAGCAACACCCCCAGGTCGGAGGGTAAACCGTCGGGGTAGTCGATCCCCGAAAGGGTCACGGTCAGGTTGCTGATTGTCCCGCTCTGGCCTGAAACGGTGATCGCGGACGGGTAGGTCGACGCCGGCTCCGGGACTGAGCCGGGCGGGTTTTGCAGGCCTATGGAGGCGGTGTTGGGGAACACCCCCGACGCCCACGCCGGCGAGGCCACCAGGACGGCGGGCGCCGCCACCATCGTGAGTGCGGCGCAAACCCCGGCAACCTTGGACAACTTCCGACTCCGCATGGCCGTCCCTTCCCTGCTCCTCATGATCCCCCTGCCGTTGCGGGCCGAAGTCTATATGGCGCACCTCACAGGCCGGCCAAAAAGGCAACGCGCCTCGGCCAGCCCGGCTCGGCGGTGCGGACGACGAACTCGGTGGCCCACTGCCAGTCCACTTGGCATCACACGCGGCGCTGACAGCTCTTCATTGCGCCATCGCGCGGATTCGCCGCGCCGTCAGGCGAAAATGGCCTCGTAGGTCATACCGGGCTCCTCGGTGAGCAGCGTCCCGATGGAGCATTCCAGTTCGCCGAGTTCGGTGTGCGACAGTTTGTGCACGGTGTACTCGAGGGGCATGACGACGACCTCGGCTTTGCGCGCCTCATGGTCGACGACCTGCTGGAGCGGGCCATCATTGATGGCGACGGCGTGCGCTGGTCGAACCACGAGTTCCGCGACCCCGAACCCAACCTCGCGCCCAAGACGAGCTACATGCAAGGACCAGCTGGGATCGGGTCCACCCTCCTTCGGGTGCATCGCTATCTGTCGCGGGACAAGTGGGTCGTGCGATGGCCGCGGAACAAGTGGGTTGTGCGATGGCCTCATGCGCTGTCCTGGTCAGCTGGTACTGAGACGACCGGAGACGAGTGACTCTGGCGCGAGTAGGCAGTGCGCGGGATTGACTCCGGGGAGACCGAACGTTCCATATGGGCACTCAGGATTTTGGCTGGCGACGGCTCGGCCTCGCGCCAGTACGAGTCCTCTTTGTCCCGGATGTCAAGAGGCTTTGCGGACTTTCTTCTGCTTTCCTGCTCGGTTCACTGGGTGCACGGCCTTTCGGGCTGGGCTAGCCTTCGTCTTGGCCCGGGAGTGGCTTGGCCGAAGAGCCGGTGCCGCGGGGTGAGAGCCGGTCGCGCGGGCTATTGAGCCGTTCCCCCTTTGCCCTCCCGGGCCACCTGAGACCTGGCTGTCCCGGCGGGCGTGCTCGCGCCCTGGCTGCTCCGACCTGCTCCGCCTGGCCGCCCACGTCGAAGCTGGCGGGGGCCAAGCTCGTGCTCGTCGGCGACGACCGCCAGCTTGCCTCGGTCAGCCCGGGCGGAGCCCTGGGTGCCTTGGTGGCCCGGTACCCGGGCACCGTGCCTGCGCTCAGCGAAAACCGCCGCCAGCTTGACCCCGACGATCGCAGGGTACAGGGACCGCCCACGGTCACTGCCCGGCTCACGCCTAAGGGGAATCACACCAGTTGAACATGTGGCTCCACGAGCCCGGAAGGCCCATGTTGATGCGCAGGAACGGCAGCCGCCGGTCCCGACGCGGGAACGATCATCAACAGCTCCTCGTCGCAGGCGCCGTAACGTCGCCGAGGCTTGCACCTATGCCGAACCCCTTCTCACCAGCAGCGATGGGAGCAAAAGGTGCCGAGGTCCCGATGGGCGGCCCGACATGCGCTCGTACAGCAAGTGAACTGCTGCCTCCGCTGTCTCCTCGAAAGGGTTGCGCATGGTAGTCAAGGAGGGCTCCGTCGCCAGCGCGGCAGCGGAGTCGTCCACGCCTATGACTGCGACGTCAAGGGGCACGCACCGGCCGGCCAGCTTCAGCGCTTTGACCGCCCCTGCCGCCATAAGGTCAGACGCCACGAACAGGCCGTCAATGTCCGCATGGCGCCTCAGCAGCGCCTCAGTGCCCCGCCAGCCGCTCTCAAGGGACCAGTCTCCTGACACCACTAAGCCTTTGCGGTAGGACCGGCCGAGGGCTCTCCGGTAGCCCTTGAGGCGGTCCTGCCCGGAAGTGCCTTCGAGCGGCCCAGTTATGGTGCCGACCTTGCGACGTCCCTGGCCGGTTAGGAAGCAGGTCGCTTCGTAGGCGGCCACCTCGTCGTCCATTGCGGCCCATGGGACTGTCTTTTCGAGCCCGTCAGGTGGACGCCCGAGCACTACCAAAGGAACGCCGGCTTCGAGGAGCCCGGCCAGCAAGGGGTCGCCCTCGTTCACCATAGCGAGCAGGACGCCGTCGACGTGCCCGGCCGTCAGGTAACTGCCAAGGAAGGCTTCCTCCTGCCGGTCCTGGGCGATGCTGACCGAAAGGTGAAGGCCGAGTTTCTCCAGGTGTTGGGTGAAGGCCTTGACGCGGATGCCGAAGTTCGGATCCTCAAACAACTGCTCGTGTTTTTCCGATATCACGAAAGCGACAGAGCCGGTACGCCCCTTTCGCAGGTGGCGCGCCGTTTCATTGACAGAGAAGCCCAGCGCCTCCACTGCCTCGACCACCCTGGCGACCTTGGCCTCGGTCACGCTACGGCCACCGTTGAGGACCCGCGACACAGTCGCCCGGGACACCCCTGCCTGCCGGGCTACGTCCATGATGTTCGGTCTACGCTTGGCCTTGCCCCATTGGGCGCCACGGTCAGCAGGCGCCGCTCCTCCAGCCGTCGTGACGCCCGTGGATGGTCCCATCACAAGAACATTAGTTGTGGGGCGCGGTCTTTGGTGAGGCTCGGCCACCGGATACCCCTCCGCACCGCGCCGCCAGCGCAGCGCCTGAGAAGACAGCCTGGTACTCTTGAGATCGATCTCATAACGCTGTATGTTAAGCACAAGGTCGACCTTGAAGTAGGGCCCAGGTCTCGGCCGCCGTTGTCGCGGCGTGCAGAGGCGGGCCAGAGCATTCGACAGCCACATAAAGCAGGAAGGAGATGAGGGGTTTGACCAAACCGCGTCGCGTCGCCGCGCTCGCAGGAGCGGCGCTCGTGACTTTTGTCCTGACCGGCACGCCGGTCGTCAGTTCGGCAAGCGCAGCAGCCCACACAACCGTCACATGGTGGACTTGGACTGCCAACCCGAAGGACGTCATCGCAAACTTCGAAAAGGCCAACCCGGGGATCACGGTCCCGACGCCGCCTGACCTCGGTGTGAGCGGTTCAGGTTTCTATGAGAAGTTGACCACCGCCTTGGCCGGCGGTACCGCCCCGTGCGTTGCCCAGGTCGAGTACTCAGAGCTGCCGTACTACATCGATGCCCACGACCTGCTCAACGTCGCCCGGTACGCTGACCAGTACAAATCGGACTACCCGGCCTGGGTATGGGGGCAAGTATCCCAGGGCAGCGGCGTCTACGCGCTCCCCGAGGACATCGGCCCGACCGGTTTCATGTACCAGCCCGCCGTGTACAAGAAGTACCACCTGGTCGTGCCGGCCACCTGGGCCCAGTTCGCCTCGGACGCCGTAGCTCTCCACAAGGCAGACCCCAACATGTACCTCGACTTTTTCTCTCCCACAGACGAGCACCGCCTGACATCGTTGTGGTGGCAGGCAGGCGCACGGCCGTTCGCGCTCCAGCCAAATGGCTCATGGAAGATCACGATAAACGGGCCGGTTGAAAAGAAAGTCACCAATTTCTTCGGCGACTTGGCCGCCAAGGGCGACCTCCTTTTCGACACTGACTTCACCGCGCCTTACGGGCACCACGTCGCCGACGACACCTATGCCTCAATGGTCGGGACCGCGTGGGGGCCGGGGTACCTCGTCGCCGGCTTCCTGCCCAAGGGCTCCACCCAGCAATGGGCTGTGGCCCCGCTGCCTCAGTGGACGGCTGGCGCGCACGCCGAAGGGAGCTGGGGCGGCTCGACCAACGCAGTGACCAAAGACTGCCCCGCCCAAGACGTCGCGGCGGCGGTGAAATTCGCCGCCTTTATCAATACCTCGGCGAGCGGCATGACAATCGACGAGAAGCCGGCGACATCGACCGGCGGCGGGCGAGGCCTGTTCCCAGCCGCTGTCGCCAGGGCCAGCGTAGCGCAGTTCAACGCCCCGGTGCCGAACTTCACCGGCAACGTCAACGCCCAGTTCAACACCTACGCGTCCCAAGTCGTCGAGAACTTCGAGTGGGGCCCCTTTGACACTGAGTTCAACAACTTCTTCGGCACCGAAATGACAAAGGCCGCCGCAGGCAAGCAGAGCTGGGACCAGGCCTTGGACAACATTGAGTCCGACGTGGTCAACTACGCACGGTCGGTCGGGTACACGGTCGAAAGCTGAGGCCCGGCGATACCGCTGCAAAGCCGACATAACCGTAGAGGAAGGACAGGAAAAGGCAATGGCAGTGCGGGACGCTGGGGCAGGTGCCGCGCTGCCGGCGCTGGCGGGGGGCCACGCCCTCCGCCGCCGTCAGCGGCTGCGCCGCATGCAGGGCCACTCAGGCTTCGCTATGACGACGCCGTTCTTCGCCTTGTTTGCTGTTTTCTTCGCCGGCCCGCTCGTCTACTCAGTCATACTCAGCCTCCGTTCCCCGCTCACGGGCGCTTATGCCGGCCTGCTCAACTACCGGACAACCTTTGCCAACGGCGACTACTGGAGCGCCGTCGCCCGTATGGGCTACTTCGGCCTCATCCAGGTCACGGTGATGATCGGCCTCGCCATCGGCCTGGCGCTCTTGCTTGACAGCCCTTACTGCCGGGGGAGAAGAGTTTTTTCACTTGTCTACTTCTTGCCGTACGCTGTGCCTGGGGTCATAGCGGCCCTCATGTGGGGGTTCCTTCTGGAGCCGGACTTGGACGTCGTGCTCAAGGTCCCCCACCTCCTCGGGCTCACCGGCAGTGCCGTGCAGCCCCTCGACTACCGCCTTTCCCTTTACTCGATCATGCTGATAGTCACCTGGGAGTGGACCGGGTACAACATGACGGTCCTGCTCACGAGCCTGACCAGCGTCCCTCGCCAGGTGCTCGAGGCGGCCAAGGTGGACGGGGCCTCGGAGCTTTCGATAGCCGCCCGCATCAAGTTGCCGATGGTCCGGCGCACGGTCGTGTTCATCGCGATCCTCTCCATCATCGGGACGCTCCAGCTGTTCAACGAGCCCGTGATCTTAAACGAGGTCGCCTCCGTCGGCAACGCTCTGACGCCAAACCAGATCATCTACAACACCGCCTTCGCCTTCGGGAACGAGCAGACGGCTGCGGCCCAGTCGGTGGTGCTCGCCCTCATCACCCTTGTAGCCACGGCCGCCTTTTTCGGGATAGTGAGAAGGCGCACGAGCCCCCTTGCCACAACCTCGGTCGCCAGATGACCGTAGCTGCCCTGCCCTCGCGTCTTTTCGTGCCCAGGGTCGTTAGGGCGCGCTTGGCAGGACGCGCCAAGACGGTCGCCACCACCGCGCTCCTTTTTGTGGCAGCCGTGTACGTGCTGGCCCCCATCTACTGGCTTGTCGTCTCTTCTTCCAAAAGTACTGGCCAGCTTTTCTCGACAAATACCTTCCTGCCCCCCCCGCACTTGTCCTGGCCAGCCAACCTCTCTTCACTGTTCACGTACGAGAGCGGCGACTACAAGTGGTGGCTCCTCAACTCGTTCATCTACTCTTCGGTGACTGCCACGCTGGCAACCATCGTTTCCACGATGTGCGGGTACGGCCTGGCCAAGTACGACTTCCGCGGCAGGCGAGCGGTTTTCGGCCTGGTGGTGGGCTCGCTCATGGTGCCCGGGACGGCCCTCGTCGTGCCGCTCTTCCTCCTCGAGCACTATATGGGCCTCACGAACACCTACCAGGGCGTGGTCCTGCCGCTGGCCGTGTACCCCTTTGGCGTCTATTTCATGTCGATTTACGCCGCCGAAGCAGTTCCCGACGTGTTTATCGAGTCGGCGCGCATCGATGGCTCCGGCGAGCTCAGGGCTCTCTGGCAGATCGGCCGGCCCATCTTGATGCCCGGGATGGCGACGCTTTTCCTGCTTTCGTTCATCGGCACTTGGAACAACTACTTCTTGCCTCTGGTGCTGCTTGGCACCGAGACCCGCTTCCCCCTCACCGTGGGGCTGTCGGCCTGGGCGTCCACTCTCAATGAGGCGGGGGCAGGCCAGCCTCTCTATTCGAACGTGATCCTCGGCTCGCTCATATCCGTGGCGCCGATGCTCGTGCTCTTCCCATTTCTGCAGAAGTACGTCGCCCGAGGCCTGACATTTGGGGCTGTGGCCGGTGAGTAGGAGCGCGCGCTGCAAAGGAACACCGGCTTGTAACCCACATCTGTATAGGAGCAACTATGGCTAAGCACCTTCACTACGGCGGCGACTACAACCCCGAGCAATGGCCCCGGGCGGTATGGGAAGAGGACGTCGCGCTCATGCGCCAAGCTGGTGTCAACCTCGTCACCGTCGGCGTCTTCTCCTGGGCCCAGCTGGAACCTAAAGAGGGTTCCTTCTCATTCGGCTGGCTTCGGGACCTTCTCGACCTGCTCGCGAAGGCCGGTATCGGGGTGGACCTT
>DATJST010000008.1:0-24761 GCA_035503975.1 Acidimicrobiales bacterium
TTGAGGTGTGAGCCAAAAAACAAAGAGCACCTTCGTCCTGACCGACCCTAGTGAGATCCTCCAGGCATTGGTGGGCCTCAAAGACGTCCGCGTCGTGCATTACCGCCGGGACGGGCCCGACGTGGAGCTGATGGTCGAGCAGGTGGTCGATGACGTGCGGTGCCCAGCCTGTGCCAGCCCCGCCCTGGCCCACGAGCGCCCGGTGGTGCGCTACGTCGACCTGCCCGTCTATGGGGCGCCCATGTCCTTGGCGTGGAAGAAGCACCGCATGCGCTGTACCAGCGCCGAGTGCCCAAAGAACACCTGGGTGCTCGGCGACCACCGTATTGCGGCCAAGAACTGCCTGCTCACGACCAGGGCCGCCAAATGGGCGACGGTGCAGGTCGGCGGGGGCAGGACGGTGAAAGAGGTGGCCGCGGAGCTGGGTTGCGACTGGCACACCGTCAACCACGCCGTCACCACCTATGGCCAAGCCCTGCTAGCAGCCGACCGCAAGCGGCTCAACCAGACCAGCGCCATAGGCCTGGACGAGACCTCGTTCCGCCGCGCCGGGCCGCGCAAGCGCACCGAGTACGCCACCACGGTCGCCGACGTCGAGGACCACCAGATAATCGAGCTCCTCCCGAGCCGCAATTTCGTCGACGTGGCCCGCTGGGTCGACAAGCAGCCTCGGGCCTGGAAGGACAGGGTCGCTTTCGGCACCCTGGACATGTCCGCCACCTACGCAGCAGTGTTCTCGGTCGTGCTGCCGCGTGCCCAGCAGGTGGTCGACCCTTTTCACACCATCTCGCTCGCCAACCGCTGCCTCGACGAGGTCCGCCGCCGCGTCCAGGCCGAGACCCTGGGGCACCGGGGCCGGCGTGACGACCCGCTCTATAAGGCGCGAAAGGTGCTGCTCATGGCCGAAGAGCGCCTCGACGCCGACGCCACCGAGCGCCTCAGGTCGCTCCTCGAACTGGGCGACCCCACCGCCGAGGTGGCCATCGCCTACCGGGTGAAAGAGCGCCTGCGGGAGTTCTACCGCACCACCGCTCCCGCACAGGCCCGCCTCCTGCTTGAAGAGCTCGTCCAGCACTGCCTGAAGAAGGCGATGTCGCCCGAGGTGCAACGCCTCGGCCGGACCTTGCAAAGGTGGTCCGACAAGATCTGCAACTTCCACATCGCCCGGCTGAGCAACGGCCCTACCGAGGCCCTCAACAACCTCATAAAGCGCATCAAAAGGGTCGGCTTCGGCTTCCGCAACTTCGACAACTACCGGGTACGGGCGCTGCTCTACGCGGGCAAGCCCAACTGGCGGGTGCTCGGCTCGATCGTCGTCAGATGACAGGCCAACCCGCTAGTTTCCGAAGAGCCGCGAAAGTGCCCCTGACCTGGGAAGACAATGAGAGCGAGCGACGGGAATCGAACCCGCGTTCTCAGCTTGGGAAGCTGATGTACTGCCTCTGTACGACGCTCGCAGCCGGCGACGAGCTTAGCCGGTTGCGGCCTGGGCGGGGCACTCGCAAGTGGGGGCCCGAGCCGCGCGCCCCTTTCGTCTTTTGACACCTCAAGGGCGCCAAATAACCACGAATAGTGGTGATACGAACAGCTTAAACCCGCCAGAACTGTCCCAACGAGACACGCCCTAAGGCACCTTAGCTCATTATTGGGCGAAAGGGCTTGCGGCCCCTTGGCAAGGATCGGCCTAACGTGTATTCTCATTTCCGGAGCGGGAACCCGCCGCCTGCTCCGCAGAGCGGATCTGAGATCCGCCGCTCGATCTGCTCCGCCAGTGGCGCCCTGAGGGGCGCCATTGGTGTCTTTTAGCCCGGATTTTCGTTTTTTTCGGGGCAGCAGCACACACCGCTAATCAAGCAGTTCCCGAAACGGGTTACGATTCCCCACCGCCCCGGCCGATAGCTCCTTAGCGCTAGGACAGCGGCACGAGCACCGCGCAAGGAGGAGCGAGCTGCACCCCTCAGGCACAATGACGAGCACTTGGAGCGCCGCAGGGCCGGCCCACGAGCCACATCCCGACCGCACCGAAGAGCGCGGCGATGAGCGCACGCGCCTGCGTACCGCCGAGCTCGCGGTGGAACGCCTTCAGGCCGAGCGTGACAACCTCGAGTCAATCGTGGTGCGCCTCGGGGCAGTGGCCGGGCGCCTCGACGCCGAAGAGGTCGCCCGCGGCATCACCGAAGCCGTCCGGGAGATGACCGGCGCGCCGCTCGCCATGTTCGTCCCGGCCGAGGTGAGCGAGTTCAAGAAGCTGGTCGTGGTGTGCGAACCAGGCCTCCTCGGCCGGCTACCCGACCCGGCGAGCGCCCCCCTGCTCGGAGGTGCGTTATGGCGCGTGACGCCGCTGCGCCTCGACGATGCGGCGCAGTGGGGCACCGGGCAGCACCAATACGGCCAGACCAACGACGGCCGCACGTTCCGCAGCTGGGTGGGCGCGCCAGTACGCGCCCGCTACGGCGACGCCCTGGGAGTCCTGTTCCTGGCGCACTACCGGGCCTACGCCTTTGGACAGCGGGAAGAGGAGCTGGCCCAGGGCTTGGCCGCGCAGCTCGGGGCCAGTCTCGACAACCTGGCCCTTTTCCAGGAGAGGGCGCGCGTCGCAGGCGCGCTCCAGCAGACCCTCCTGCCTCCGAGCATTCCCGACATACCAGGCCTGGAGGTCGCGACGCGCTACCGGCCGGCGAAGAGCGCGGCACAAGTTGGCGGCGATTTCTACGATGTGGTCGAGGTTCGCCCGGGTGTCTGGGGGCTGCTCTTGGGCGACGTGACCGGCGTCGGCCCCGAGGCCGCCGCCCTAACCGGCGTCGCCCGCTATGCCGCTCGCGCTCTCGTCTGCCAAGTGGCGTCGCCCGCTAGTTTGCTCGCGCAGTTAAACGACACGCTGGTGCATTTCGACCTGCAGGAGAAATTCTGCACCGCCCTTTATGCCGAACTGCATGCCGTCGACAAAGGCGGCTTCCGGCTCAAGTTAGCCAACGCCGGCCACCCGTACCCATTTATCGTACGCGCCGACGGCGAAGTGGAAGAAGTGCACACCCAGGGCACATTGTTGGGCCTATTACCGAACATTTGCGTCGAACAGCGCGAGCTGGTGCTGCGCACGGGTGACATGTTCGTGTGTTACACCGACGGGGTGAGCGAAGCGCGCAGCCCCGACGGCGAGCTTTTCGGAGCCGAAGGATTGGCGCGTGTGCTCCCGCAGTGCGCCGGCCTCAAGGCATCTGCCGCCGCTCGCCGTATAGAGCTGTCGGTGCTCGAGTACCAAGCGGGAGGCGCCCCGGACGATATGGCTATTATCGTCCTGCATGCCTGAGCGCTGGCGAAAGCCATTTGCCTCGAGCGAGCCGGTCCGTCGCCGCATGAGCGCTCAGCGGCGTGAGGGAACCGCTCCCGAGCTCGCTCTCCGCCGTGCCCTGCATGCCAGCGGGCTTCGTTACCGTTTGCACCGTGCCCCGCTAGCGGAGCTGAGGCGCAAGGCAGATATTGTGTTCGGGCCGTCACGATTGGCCGTTTTTGTGGACGGCTGCTTCTGGCACGGTTGCCCCGAGCACGGCCGGCGCCGGCACGAGGTCAACGGCTGGTACTGGCCCGAGAAGATCGCGCGCAACCAGCGCCGGGACACCGACACCGACCGGGCACTGGCCGCCGCAGGCTGGCGTGTTGTGCGCATCTGGGAACACGAACTGGGCCGCGGGGCTGATATCCCCGCGGCCACGGCCAAAGTGGTTGAGGCACTGGCGGCGGCAGGCGCCCACCGCCGCCAATCGCTCTAGGGTTTACGCCGGCGGCCCGCTCGCCAGTACCACAGTCGCCGACTGGGCTTGGCCGAGTGCGGTCAGCCACCCGATCTTGACTTTATCCCCGGGGTGGAACTGCACCAGCATCTGGGTGAGCTGGTCACCGGACGTCAGGGTCTTGCCGTCGAAACTCGTGAGCGTGTCCCCGCTCACAATGCCGGCAGTCCGCGCCGGCGTGCCCGCTACCGTGCTGGACACAACCAAGCCATTGTCGTCATTGGGGTCGAGCAGTAGCCCCAAAAAGGCGGTAGCCCCTACGTGGACCGTCGAAGTGCCTTTACCCACTTCGATGTCGTGAGCGATGCTCATCGCATAGCTGATGGGGATGGCAAAACCCTGGTTGCCCTGGGTCTGGAAGTTGAAGCCTTCGGAGGCCGCGGTGTCCATACCGAGCACCTGCCCCGAGGTATTGACCAGAGGCCCCCCCGAGTCGCCGGCTTCGATGTTGGCATTGACCTCGATGAGCCCCGTGAGGTCCTCCGAGCGCTGGGTCAGTTCGTCTGAAGCCGTGATCGACTGGTCAAGAGCCGTCACGGAGCCACCGGCACTGGTAGGCGTGCCCCCGATCCCACCTGCGTTGCCGATCGCCACGACCGCTTGGCCCACCGACGCCGGAAGCGACGAAAGCTTCGCCGCCGTCAGGCCGGAGGCACCCTGCAGCTGCAGCAGGGCGACGTCGTGAGTGCTGTCGTAGCCGAGCACCGTGGCCCCGTAGGTCTGCCCGTTCCCGATGTCCGTGACGCTTATCTTGGTGGCCTCATCGATGACATGGTTGTTGGTGAGCACCAGGCCGTTGGAGGTGAGCACGATGCCGGTGCCAGCACCTTCCTCCGTCTGGTAGTTGAAGATGAGGTTCACGTCGACTACTGCCGGGTCAACGCGGGAGGCGATGGCCGAGACATCCGAGGGCCCGCCCGAGCCCTCGCTCGTGCTCGTCCCTCCTGCGCCCGTGTTGCCCGGGGAGGTACCGGCCGGGCTCCCGCCCCCGAAGGGGTTGTAACCTCCCGAGCCGCTCGGTGTGGTAGACGGTGTAGCCGTCGTGGGGGGGGTGGCACTGCTCGCGCTGGGCGAGCTTGACCAGATCAGCTGGCTCACGCCGCCACCAGCGACCGCCGCCGCGGCAATGACAACTATCGCGGAAGCAGCGCGGAGCCCGCGGGAACGGTTGCGCACCATGGCCCCGGGCGGCGGGGTGCTACCTGGTGCACCCGGGTAGGGGCCGTACCCACCGTAGGGCGAGGGCCCGTGGGCCTGGCCATAGTCGTTGCCGTAGCCAGGCGGCGCCCCGTAGGGCGGCCCGTAAGCCGACTGCCCGTAGGCGCCTTGCCCGTGCGCGCCCGGGCCGGAGGTGGCCTGGCCCGAGGCCGCCTGGCCAGAGCTGGCCTGGCCGTAAGCGCCCTGGGTGTAGGTCCCACCGGGGTAGCCACCAGCTGGCCCACCGCCGGGGTAGCCGCCGGCTGCCCCGCCCGGTCCCCGCGGGGGCTGGGCGAAAGGGCTGCCCTGGTCGTACGGCGAATGACTGTAGGGGCGGCCGGCCTGGCCGCCATAGCCTCCGTAGCTTGGGTCGGCGTAGCTTGGGTCGGCGAAGGTGCGGTCGGGGTAGGTCCGCTCCGCTTGCGCGGGCCCGTACCCCGGGTATGTTGGCGCCGAAGGCCACACTGGACCGGCGCCGGCGGTAGCAGTGCCGTCTTGGTTGGTTGCCGCCCCGCTTGCTGGCCCAGCCTGGTCGCGCATACCCAGCTGGCCCGCCTCTGGAGTTGAGCCGGGAGCCGCCCAAGGCTTCGCCTGCTCTTGCTCTCCCGGCCAGTTGTCTCGCTCGCTCATGGGTGCCTCCATCGTCCCTTCGGGCGCTGTACCTGCCCCGACTGGACATATCTCGTCGTTGTTGTAATCCCAGTGAAGGTCCCTGACCTGTGAAGGTCCTGAGCCACCCCTGAACTCTCGACAAGTCGGACGGTCACAAGCGCCCTATTCGTCTTCGGCAACCGTCACCGACTCGATGACTACCCGCTCGGTGGGCTTGCCCGAGGACGTGCCGATAGCGTCGATGGCCGTCACCACGTCCAGGCCCTTGACGGCCTTGCCGAAGAGGGAGTACTTGGGGGGCAGGCTGACCCCGGCCGAGCCACTGATGATGAAGAACTGGCTCCCGTTGGTGTTCGGCCCGGAGTTTGCCATGGCCAGCGAGCCCAGCTCATAGCGCCCCGGCCTGGGCAGCTCGTCGGCGAAGCGGTAACCGGGGCCGCCGGTACCGTTGCCAAGCGGGTCGCCACCCTGGAGCACGAAGCCCGGTATGACCCGGTGGAACACGATGCCGTCGTAGTAGTGGTACCGAGCCAGGAACACGAAGTTGTTCACGGTCAGAGGTGCACCTATGGCGTCCAAGGCGAGCACGATCGTGCCCTTCGACGTCACCATCTCGGCGCTGTAGCGGTGGTTGACGTCGATGCACATCGGCGGTGGGCCATCGAAGTGCTGGGCCTTGGGGCTGGTGCCATCGGGTGCGGGGCAGTTCACGGGCATTAGCCCTGTATAGCGGGTGCCAGCGCGGTCGCGGGTGCCAGCGCGGTCGCTAGGGGGTGGCCCTCCGCCAGCGCGCACGCCTGTAGGCAGGCGCCGTCAGCTGCTCGTAGCGGGGGGGCTGTGCTCGTCGCAGGCCGGGCTGTGCTCGTCGCAGGCCCGGGTTGCGGGGTGGGCAGCCAGGCGGGCATCCCCGATGGGCTGGCCGCACGCCTGGCAAAGCCCATAAGTCCCCTCGTCGATCTGTGCCAGCGCGGCGTCGACGTCGTCGAGCTCCCGCCGCAACTGTTCAAGGGCGACCTCGTCGGGATCAAGTGCCATGCCGCGGCAGGCTAGCGCTGCCAGTACGAGGCTGGAGCTGGGCACAACCCCACGCGGGCGGAATGGCGCTGGCAAAGAGGCGCGGCTTCAGAAGTGAACGAGCTCAGACGCCGGGGCCATGGCGATAGCCGGGGCTTGCGCGGGGTTGAGCCAGCGCAAGAAGGCGTCCAGGTCAGCCAATGGGATGCTGACACAACCCGTCGTGGGCACTCCCGTGCTGGCGTGCACGAAAATTGCCGAGCCGGCATAGGGCACTACCGGGCCGACGTTGTACTCGACGACGGCGAAGGACGGGTAGTAAGACGTCTCCGTCCACAACGGTTCGCTATCGCCCCCGAAGGGCGGGCTCTGCCCGCAAGCGAGGTGTTGGAACGTGTTGTACCCCGGGGAGGCTGGGTCCTCGTCCCACCAGTCACCACAGACCAGGCGGTGATAGGGGCCGCGGTACCCGGGGTTGGGATCGTTGCCGTAAACCGTCCGTCCGAAGCGGTAAAGCCCCGTTGGCGTCGTCCCGTCCCCCTCGCGGTGGTGGTCCGAGAAGCCGTTGGAGCCAATGTACGCGGGCCACGGACCTGCCGAACGGGACCAGCAGGTGCCTACCCGCTGCCATAGGTCCACCGTGGCCACGGTCGCAGCGAACGACGCTGACTCCGTCGTCATCAACTGGCGCGCAGGCCCTGTCCGTGCCAGCCTCGCGGCCAGGTTGAGCGGGCAGCGGGCAGCCCTGTAACGAGCGGGCTGGTCGCGGTAACCCGCCGTCGGCACCGAAACCACTGGGGCGATGATGGCGACGGCGATTGCCCGAGCTGCAGCGGCCTGAGAACGGTACGGCATGGCAAGGTCAACGGCCGGCGGCCGCTCACCAGTCTGCCTGTCCCGGCCGCTTAGGAACGGCCTGGCGGTGCCGATCTTCCCCTACGGACTTGGAGAACGCGTCTCCGGGCTCCGGACAGGCACGAGGCACCGTCGCTCGGGAGGGCTCAGCCGCGAATGCAAGAACAGACTGGGGGGCAAGCCCTTCAGGCCCCCCTAGCCCCGCAAGCTTGTCGGGCCGTCCGCCGCCGGGTGGCCGCTGTCTTATGCACGCTGCTGGTGGCCAGTGGCGCTGCCCAGATCGTTCTGACCAGCACTGTCTCAGCGTCACCGGCGGCTCCGATCGCATTTTGGCAGGAACCATTTACCGGCGCGGGGCTCGACGTGCCCGCCGACTGGAGCGTCCCGAGCGTCCCGTCCGGCACCAATGCCGCCTGCCTCAGCGCATTGACGGCGACCTCGAGCAGCGTGCCGGTACCGGCCTGCGGAGGTACCGCCGACCCTGTGGGGAGCGGGGCACTCCGGCTCACCGGTGCCGCCACGGGTGAGGAAGGTGGCGTAGCCAACGCTCGCGCCCTGCCCACTGCCGGCGGCCTGGACATCACTTTCGACACCTACCAGTACCACGCAGGCACCGGGAGTGCCGCCGACGGGCTGATGTTCTTCCTGGCCGCGACGAGCCCGCAGGACCCCCAGGCGCCTGCCAGCCTGGGGGGGCCGGGCGGCTACCTCGCCTACTCGGGCAACACGGCAGGCGGGGCGGGCTTGGCGGACGGGTACCTCGGCGTCGGGCTCGACGTGTTCGGCAACTACAGCAACAGCCAGTCCGACGGCACCGGCTGTTCGGACCCGAGCTGGGCCGGTAACGACCAAGCCGTGCCCAACCAGGTCACTGTCCGCGGTCCTGGGAGCGGTACCGCGGGCTACTGCCTGCTGTCGTCAACCGCTGCTGCTGGAGGTTTGCGCGGCTCGCTCGACGGCGGGTCGAGCGGCACCAGGGCCGGGTCGCTTGTGCCGGTCGAAGTGGCGATCAACCCGACTTCAGCGCCGGCCACCACCGCGAGCGGGCTCTCCGTCCCGGCCTACTCGTACGTCGTAGCCGTCACCCCGCTCGGGTCGGCCACCCAGCTGGTCTCGGGGACCCTGCCCTACGACAGCTACCTACCGTCCGCCGACTCGTCCTGGCTCAACCCCACCACTGGGGTCCCGCGCCAGGTAGTCATGGGGTTCGCGGCCTCGACCGGCGCGGACGACGACATCCACGAGATCACCAATGTGCAAGCATCCCCGCTAGGGAGCACACCGCCCGAACTCGCGGCTGGCATCGTCGACAGCGAGGCCGGGGTGCTCGTGAAGGGCTCCTCAGACGACTACACGGTCTACCCGTCCGTGTCTTCGAGCGGTGGGGCCGAAACTGCCGCTCCGAGTATCTCCACCACGTTCCCGAGCGGCGTCATACCAGGGACTGCCTCGGGCACCAACTGGTCGTGCTCGACGGCAGCCCCGACCGTGAGCTGTTCTTATACCGGGGCTCTGCCGATCACCTCCGGCGCCTTATCCCCGGTGTCGGTACCGGCCACAGTGTCCACCGTGGCGACAGGAGCCCAGCAGGTGACGACCACGGTTTGGGAAGACGGCGCGGTCGAGGCGCAGGCCAGCGTTACAGGGACAGCACAAGGCGAGGCCCAGGGGGCCGCCGCGCTCGGCCTCGACTTCGTGGACAATGCCGGCGGCCAACTCGAACAGGGCCAGAGCGTTACCTACACCGCGACCGGCGAGGTCTCCTCGCAGGGAGCTGCCGACTCCGCCGCGATCACTTTCAGTGCTGACTTCCCGAGCGTGGAAACGGTGACCGGGGCGTCCGGCGCCAACTGGTCGTGCACGGTCACTTCCCCCGACGTGAACTGCAACTGGACCGGCGGCACAGTCGCTGCGGGGAGCAGTTTGGGCGCCGTCACGGTGCAGGCTCAAATCGCAGCCGACGCCAGCGGTGCTGCCGGTGTGACGGGGGTGCTCTCATCGGCTGAGGCCAGCCCGGCGGTAGTGAACATCACAGACCAAGCCGTCGTGGCCTCCACCCCAACGCTGGCCCTGAGCGTGTCGGACAACGTGGGAGGCGACCTCAGCACTTCGGGCTCTGTGCACTACACCGTCAATGCGGCGGTCTCGGCCTCGGGCTGGGCCGAAGCCGACGACCCGGTGGTGACCGACAATTTCCCGGCCGCATTTTCGTCGATCGCCAAGGACGCGGCGAGCACTCAGTGGTCCTGCACTCAGGTCTCGGGCAGTTCGGCGGTCACCGAAACGTGCGCTTACACCGGCACGCTGCCGCTTGCGCCGGGTACCGCGCTGCAATCCCTACAGTTCGACAACACGGTCAGCTCGAGCGCCAATACCGGTTTCACGGTCGACGACCCCGCCTCGGTCCAATCCGCCGACGCGCCGGTGGTTGTCTCTTCCGACTACGCCCGCGTCGGCGAGGGGCCGGCCCCGAACTTCTCGCTCAGCGCGTCGGCACCATCGAGCGCAGCGGCCAGTTACACCTTGACCGTCAACGCTTCGGTCCTGGCCAGCGGAGGTGCAACGGCGCACAGCCCGGCGGTCCAGGTCATCCTGCCACCGGCGAGCTCGTTTTCGGGCTCGAGCGCCACCGGCTGGAACTGCACCATCAGCGGCTCAGGCAACACCTTGCTGACATGCACGGCCGGCTCAGGGACGATCCCCGCCGGCACCAACCTCAACGCCATCCAGGCCACGGTCGTGCCCGCGGCCGTAGGGCTGCACACGGCGCAGGTCACCGTTTCCGACAGCCTCGACGGCGCGTTCGAGGTGTCCACGTCGACGACGACCGATGTGCCCGCTCCCGTCCTGGCGCTCAGCGTGACGCCCATGTCGACGAACGTCGCGGCTGGCGGCTCCTACCCGCTCGTGCTCAGCGCGTCGACCGCCGCGGCGAGCGGCGACGGCGAAGCCTTCAGCGACCTCACCATGAGCATGGCCCTGCCCACGGGCGAGAGCTTCCCGTCCACGCCGGCAGGCACGGGTTGGAGCTGCACGGTCCCCATGGTGAACCAGACCCAGCTCACCTGTACCTACACGGCGAGCGCCCAGAGCCCCGTCGCGCCCGGCACGGACCTCCCGGCCGTTTCCGGCACGGTCAACGTCGCGGCCGGCGCCAGTGGGGCCTTGGTGGCGAGCGCCTCCTTATCGGATGTCGGTGATGGTGCCACGACCGCGTCACAAGCTCCCACGGTCACCGTGACGGCGAGCCCCGTGCTCGCGCTATCGACTTCAGGCATGCCGGCCGGAGCGTCAGCCGGCAGTTCGTACCCGACAACGTTTTCGGCCGGAGTCACTGGAGCTGGCGGTGACGCTTACAACGAGCCGACGCTGGCCGTCACGTTGCCTGCGGGCGAGAGCTTCGCCGCCCCAGCGCCGGGCCCTTCGGGGTGGACCTGCACGCTGCCCGGAGGCGGCCCTACCTACCCTGACCTCGACTGCAGCTCCACTGCCGACCTCCCGATCACCCCCGGCACCGTGCTCGGCAGCGTCCAGGCGACCATATATGTCTCAGCAAGCGCCACCCTTGGGCAGCTCACCAACGACGCAGCCCTTTCCGACACCGCCGACGGGGCCACGACGTCATTCGCCAACTCCACAGTCACCATCACCAGCCCACCCGGGCTGACCCTGACCTTGTCGACATCGCCGAGCCCCGTGTCGGCCAATACGTCCTACGGCCTAACGATCAGCTCCGGGCTCGGTTCTGCTGGGCCCGCTTACCACGACCCGCAACTCGCGGTGGACCTGCCGAGCGGGGAGACCTTTGCCTCTCCCGCACCAACACCATCCGGATGGACGTGCGCACTTTCCTCGGGGAACTCTGTGCTGAACTGTACCGCCACGGAGAGCGGCACGATCGGTGCGGGGACAGCCCTGGGCGGCGTCACCACGACGGTCCTGATCGCCTCGGGCACGAGCGGGCACCTGGCCACCGAGGCGAGCCTGAGCGACGCCGCGGACGCCGCAACGACGGCCAACGCCAGCCAAACGGTGGTGGTCACGCCGTCGCCGGTGCTCGTCCTCGCCGCTTCGGGGCCCCCTGCCGACGCCACCCAGGGCAACAGCTACACATTGCAGCTGACGGCGTCACTGGGCGGTTCGGGGGGCGTCGCCTACCACGACCCGGGCCTGGTGGCAGACCTGCCCGGAGGCGAAGCGTTCGTCGCCCCACTGTCGGCAGAAGCGGGGTGGTCCTGTGCCCTGTCCAATTCCGACGAGGACCTCACGTGCACCTCGACGCACACCGTAACCATCAACCCCGGGACAGGCCTTGGCACCGTGAGCGCAACCGTGGACGTAGAGGGCGGCGCCAGCGGCGTGCTGACCACCAGCACCGTCCTATCCGACCCAAGTGATGGGGCCACACCGGCCAGCCAAAGCCCCGCCGTGGACATCACCGCTCCGCCCACGATGAGCCTCGCGCTCACGGGCACACCCGCCGGAGCGGCCGCGGGGACGCACTACAGCCTGGCCATAACTGCATCGCTGGCGAGCACGTCGGGGCCCGCCTACAACGATCCCGAGCTCAACGTCGCCCTCCCCGGCGGGGAAAGCTTTGCCCCTCTCACCACCACGCCGAGCGGGTGGGCCTGCACGCTCTCCAACAGCGACGGGACGCTCGGGTGCACCTCCACCGCCTTCACGCCGATCGCCCCCGGCAGCTCGCTCGGGCCGTTCGATATGACCGTCGACATCGCCAGCAGCGCTCGCGGCGCGCTCACCACTCAGGGCTCGCTGACGGACCTGGGCGACGACGCCACGGGCGCCTCCGCCAACGCCACGGTGGTGGTCACCGCTGTGCCAGTGCTCGGCCTGACCACGTCCGGAACCCCGGCTACAGCCTCCGCGCCGAGCTCGTACACCCTCGACCTCTCCCCGTCCGTACGCTCTTCGGGCGGCTCGGCGTGGTCCAGTCCCGGCCTGGAGGTCGACCTGCCCACGGGCGAGACCTTCGCCTCACCCGCGCCCGCGCCGTCAGGGTGGTCCTGTTCTCTCTTGTTCGCAAACAGCGAGCTGCAGTGCTCCTCGACGACGAGCACTCCCCTGCCGGCGGGCACCGCGCTGGCGGTCGTGCCCGCGACCGTGAACATCGGCTCGTCAGCTTCGGGCACCCTCGTCACCGTGGCCACGCTGACCGATAGCGCCGACCTGGCCACACCAGTGACCCAGGAACCGGCTGTCGGCATCACGCCCCCAGCGCCGCCCTCAGGCGGCCCGGAGCCGCCACCCGACCCGGTAACGAGCACGCTGCCGCCCGGCACGACGACCACCACTCACCCGGGGGGAACGACCACGACGTCGACTTCAACAACGTCGACTTCAACAACGTCGACTTCGACAACGTCGACTTCGACAACGTCGACCTCCACGACGTCGACCTCCACGACGTCGACCACCGTCCCGTCAACCACCACCACCACCGGGGGGTCGGCGGGGACCGGACCGCTACAGCCGCCCGTACTACCTCCGGTGCTGAAGATCGTCGCCTCGGCCCCCAAGTCGGCGCCGGCCGGCGGCAGCTTCACCCTGAGCCTGTCCATTTCATTGGCCATGAAAGGTGGCCCGGCATACCACGACCCAGCCTTTGCCGTCGACTTGCCCGCCAATACAGCGTTCGCCACACCCGCGCCCAAGAGCGCCGCTTGGTCCTGCGTTGTGAACGCCACGTACGCCGTGATGGCCTGCACCTGGAGGGGGAAGCTGCCCCAGAAGCAGGGCACAGTCCTCGGCACGGTGGAGGCCCGGGTCAACATCGCCAGCGACGCCAGCGGCTCGGCGACGGCTGAGGCCAGCCTGTCCGACACGCCCGACGCAGCCCGCACCGCGCACGCCAGCGCCACCGTGAAGATCACCCCCGCACCGGGCACTCCTGGCGGGCCGCCCGCGCCCACGAAAAAAGGCGGCAAGCCGGGCGGGGCGGCAGCCGGACAGACCGGGGGCACAGCGTACCGGCTCTTCGGCGCTGACGGGGGTGTGTTCAGCTT
This sequence comes from Acidimicrobiales bacterium, assembly GCA_035503975.1. Classification (GTDB taxonomy): domain Bacteria; phylum Actinomycetota; class Acidimicrobiia; order Acidimicrobiales; family Palsa-688; genus DATJMJ01. The sequence continues at coordinate 13,496 of DATJST010000008.1, forward strand.
TGGTGCGGCCTATTCCGGCTCGTGCGACCAAAAGACCAGGCCCTGCGGGCCCTTGCTGAAAGTCAAGGCCGTCGCAATGGCGAGCGCTCCCACTACCCGGCGCGGCTACTGGCTGGCCACGGCCAATGGGGACGTTTTCGACTTCGGTGGCGCCCCCAACTACGGGTCGTGCATCAGCCACGCCAAAACGTGCGGAAAATCTCGCGCCGCAGTCGTGGGCATGGTAGCGGCCGCGAACGGCAAGGGTTATTGGCTCGTAACGGCCAACGGTGCGGTGTTTGGGTTCGGCTCCGCGCACAACTACGGCTCGTGCGCCACCAAGCCCAAGGTGTGCGGGAAGAGGCACGGCGCGATCGCCGGCATGGCTCGCACCACCGACGGCCGAGGCTATTGGCTGGCCGAGAGCAATGGCACGGTGATCGCGTTTGGCGACGCCAAAACCCAACGGGCGTGCGCAACTTCAGCCCGTTCGTGCCGCGGGCTGCTCGGGACGGTAGCCGGCATCGCTACCGCGGCCGGGCGAGAAGGGTACTGGCTGGTCAACACCAAGGGCCGAGTTTTCGCTTACGGTACAGCGAAGTTCCTGGGTGATGTGTACACCTTCAATGCCGAGCACGACCTGCGCGGCAAGCTCGTCGGTATCGCCGCGGCCGCGTCCGGCAAGAGCTATTGGCTAGTCTCCTCCGCCGGTCTCGTGGTTGCGGGCAGAGGAGCGAAGTTCTTGGGCGACATCTACACGGTGAAGGTTGTGAAAAAGTTGTTCCACCCCGTAAAAGGGATCGCCGCCAGCTGAAATGACGGCGCGCCAGGGCGCGGCCTGCTACTGCCTGTAGCCCTCCACAACGTCAACGGGGCGGACCGCTGAACCGTCCGGGTCCTGGCCCGCAGCTCGCCGGGCACGCCGCTGGCGCAATAGGTCCCAGCATTGGTCGAGCGTGACCTCGATATCGCGCAACCGCTTGATGTCTTCGGTTGACGGCTCTTGGCCCTCGTGCTCGCGCTCGAGCCGGTGCTCCTCGTTGGCCAGTTCTCCGATGCGCTCCACGATCTCGGCGTCGTCCATTGCGGTCCTCCTTCGCGCCTCTCGGGCCTCAGGATAGTGCTGCGGGCGAGCTTGCCTACCGAAGCCCGGCGGCCGCGGAAAACGCCGCTAGGGGAGCGGGAGCAGCGGTGCGACGGCCCCCGCGAGCTCGTCGGCAGCGGCGTCGTCGGCCACGCCAGCAGACCGCTCGCGCAGCGCCGCCTGACGCTGCCAGTCGTCCAGTTCGGCGGCGACGGCGGTAGGCCCCCAACCGAGCAGCGGCGCCATGAGGGCAACGGCTTGGGGGGCGGCAGCCATGGCGCCGTCATCGCTTTCGATCGCGGCCCGGGTCCGGCGGCTCAGCACGTCGTCGAGGTGGCGAGCACCCTCGTGGGTGACGGCGTAGAGGATCTCGGCGCCGGTGTACCCGGCCCCGCCACGGAGCGGCTCGGCCAGTGAAGCGTCTGCCGCAGCGGGGGCCAGGACCTCGGCGGCAAGGCTGCCGTACCGACGGTGCAGGCGTTCCCACTGCTCAGCAGGCACACCAGGAGGGCGCAGCGCGCCAGGGCGCGCCCCGAGGAGTGCCACACGAGAGGTGCGGCATTCGAGGGCGTGCAACCCCCCGGCGGCAACAGCGGCATCCATCGCGTCGGCAGCCATCACGCGGTAAGTCGTGTACTTGCCGCCCGAGACCACGACCAGGCCGGGAGCAGGCCGCCCGATGGCGTGCTCGCGCGACAGCTTGGCCGTCGCCCCAGCCACCGCACGGCCTTCGCCTGGCCCGCGCACCACGCCCGCCCCGGCCACCAGCGGGCGCAGCCCGGCATAGACGGCAGTCACGTCGCCAGCCGAGAGCGGGTCGGCCAACACTGCGTTGAGCTCGCCGAGGAGGTAGTCGATGTCGCCTGCGGTGGCCAGGGGGCGGGCCTTGGGGTACGCCCAGTCGGTGTCCGTGGTGCCTATCAGCCAGTGGTCCCCCCAGGGCAGGACGAACAGCACGCTGTTGGCCGTGCGCAGGATCAGCCCAGCAGCGCTGGCGAGGCGCTGGCGGGGGACCATGAGGTGCACGCCCTTGGAGGGGCGGACCTGCATCGCTCGCCCGTAGCCGGCGAGCGCCTCGGTCTCCTCGGTCCAGGGACCGGTGGCGAGGACTGTTACGCGGGCACGCACCTCGTGTTCCGCGCCGTTTTCGGTGTCGCGCAGGCGCGCCCCCGTCACGCGACCCGCATCCAACAGGAAGCCTGTCGCCAAGGCCCTGCTCACCGGGACCGCCCCGTAGGCAGCCGCGGTGCGCACCAGCTCCACAACGAAACGGGCGTCGTCCAGCTGCGCGTCGTAGTAGACGATCCCGCCGGCAACGGCGCCCGGGCGCAAGCCTGGCGCGAGGCCGAGCGTCTGGCGCCGGTCCAGGTGGCGGTGGCGGGGCAGCCTGCCCCCCTGAGATGTGGAGGGCCCCGTCCCCGAGGTCCCCCAGGCGCCGTCCGTCATGGTCCACCCCATGGCGTCGTACAGGGCGATCCCGGCACCGGCGTAAGCCCGCTCGGCCTGACTGCGCAGCGGGTACAGGATAGGTACCGGCCGCACCAGGTGAGGGGCGAGCCGCCCGAGCAACAGTGCCCGCTCCCGCAACGCTTCGTGCACGAGCCGGAAGTCGAGCATGGCGAGGTAGCGCAGCCCCCCATGGACGAGCTTGCTCGACCGGCTGGATGTACCTGCAGCCCAGTCCTGAGCGTCAACAACCCCCACCGACAAACCGCGAGTCGCCGCGTCCAGCGCAATACCGGCGCCCGTGACCCCGCCCCCGACAACCAGCACGTCGAGGGCCCCCGCCGCGAGTGCGGCCAAGTCGCGGGCGCGGCGCTCAGGCGATAGCGTGCTGGACCAGTTCACAGTGCCATATTGGTTTCGGGAGGAGCACGTGGGCGAGTTCGTAGGGGCGCTCGACCAGGGGACGACGAGCACCCGGTTCATAATCTTCGACCACGACGGCCGAGAGGTGGCCCGTGACCAGGTCGAACTACCCCAGATCCTGCCTCGGGCGGGATGGGTCGAGCACGACCCGGTAACCATCGCCGCTCATGCCCGCGAGGTGATTGCCGGGGCGCTCGCACGGGCCGGCTTGGCGCCAGCCGACCTCGCCGCCATCGGGCTGACGAACCAGCGTGAGACGACCGTCGTGTGGGACCGCCAGACCGGCCGGCCCTTCTTGAACGCGGTTGTCTGGCAGGACATGCGCTCAGACCGGCTGGTGGCGGAGCTGGAGCGCTCGGGCGCGGGCGAGCTGGTCAGGGAGCGAACCGGTCTCCCCCCAGCCACGTACTTCTCGGCCGGCAAACTGCGCTGGGCCCTCGACAATGTGCCCGAGGTGCGGGCGGCGGCCGAGAGGGGCACAGCCCTCTTCGGCACGGTGGACACGTGGCTCACCTGGAACCTGACGGGCGGCCCCCAAGGCGGCAGCCACATCACGGACGTGACCAACGCCAGCCGCACCTTGCTGATGGACCTGCGCCGGCTCGAGTGGAGCCCCGACATGCTCGGGCTGTGGTGCGTACCCGAGACCATGCTGCCCACCATCGTCGCGTCGACCGGCTCGTTCGGCCAGATCCGGATCGACGGCAGGCAAACCGCGGCCGGGGCCAGCACGGTCCCGCTGGCGGCGATGCTGGGCGACCAGCAGGCCGCCATGGTGGGCCAGGTGTGCCTGAGCGCCGGCGAGGCCAAGAACACCTACGGCACGGGTAATTTCTTGCTCGCCAACACCGGTCCCGACATCGTGCGGTCCGGGCACGGGCTGTTGTCGACCGTGTGCTTCCAGATGGCCGGCGAAACTCCGCGCTACGCCCTCGAAGGCTCGGTCGCCGTCACCGGCGCCGCCGTCCAGTGGCTGCGGGACCAGCTCGGGCTGATTGCCGACGCGTCGGAGACCGAGGCGCTGGCGGCCCAGGTGACAGACAGCGCGGGCGCCTATTTTGTGCCCGCTTTTTCAGGGTTGTTCGCGCCGTACTGGCGCGCCGACGCGCGCGGCGCAATCGTCGGCCTCACCCGGGCAACGACACGGGCGCACCTGGCCCGGGCTACCTTGGAAGCCGTCTGCTTCCAAACTCGCGACGTCCTGCTGGCTATGGAAAAGGACCTTGGTGCCCGCTTCACCAGCTTGAAAGTCGATGGCGGGATCACCGCCAACCGCCTGTGCATGCAGCTGCAGGCCGACATCGCCGGCATAGCGGTGTCCAAGCCAGAGGTGGCAGAGACCACCGCTCTCGGGGCCGCCTACGCCGCGGGCTGCGCCGTCGGCTTCTGGTCGGGGCCGGGCGAGCTCCGGCGCAACTGGCGCGAGGCCGAGCGCTGGGAACCCCGTTGGAGCGAGGACCAGCGCGACACTGCATATGCTGGCTGGCAAAAGGCCGTGGAGCGGAGCCTCGGGTGGGCCGACGCGGGGGACGCCCATTAGTGGGGTTGCAGTAACGCGGGTGCAGTAACGGCGTAGCGCGCTCGCCGCGGTTGCGCGAGGCTTACGCGCAGCCGGAAGAGCCGGAGACCCTGGAAGGGGGACGCATGCGCTGGAACTTGCCCGTTTCCGAAATGCCAACGACGTGGTTCAATGTCGTGCCGCACCTGTCTAAACCGCTGGAGCCCCCTCTCCACCCCGGCACGCGCCAGCCGCTCGGGCCGGAGGACTTGTCCCCTCTGTTCCCAATGGCCCTGATCGGCCAGGAGGTAACGACCGAACCGACGGTCGAGATCCCCGGCGAGGTTATTGATGTGCTGCGCCTGTGGCGCCCGACGCCACTCGTACGGGCGGTCCGGCTCGAAAAGGCCCTCGGCACCCCGGCCCGCATCTATTTCAAGGACGAGTCGGTGTCGCCCGCCGGTTCGCACAAACCGAACACCGCTGTCCCACAAGCATTTTACAACAAGGCCGAGGGCGTGGCCCGGCTCACTACCGAGACCGGTGCCGGCCAGTGGGGTTCGGCGCTTTCATTCGCGTCCGCGATCTACGGGCTCGAATGCATGGTCTACATGGTGAGGGCGTCCTACGAGCAAAAGCCCTACCGGCGAGTGCTCATGGAGACCTGGGGCGGGAGAGCCGTGCCGAGCCCGGTGGACGACCCGTCGCACCCCGGTTCGCTCGGCACCGCCATCAGCGACGCGGTCAAGGATGCAGCCAGCCGCGCCGACACCCATTACTCGTTGGGCTCCGTGCTCAACCACGTGCTCCTGCACCAGACCATCATCGGCCAGGAGGCACAGGCGCAACTGGCCAGAGCCGGGGAAACCCGGCCCGATGTGGTCATAGGGTGCTGCGGGGGCGGCTCCAACCTGGGCGGCATCAGCCTGCCCTTCGTGCCCGACGGGGATGTACGCCTGCTCGCTGTCGAGCCGGCTTCCTGCCCCACGTTGACCGCAGGCAAGCTGGAGTACGACTACGGGGACGCGGCCGGCTACGCACCCCTGTTGCTGATGTACACGCTCGGCCACGACTTCATCCCACCCTCGATCCATGCCGGCGGGCTGCGCTACCACGGTGACGCCCCGATAATCTCCAACCTGGTCAGCACCGGTCGCATGGAGGCGGTCGCCTACCCGCAAACCAAGACCTTCGATGCGGCGCTGACTTGGGCGCGTTCGCAGGGCACCGTGCCGGCGCCCGAGACCGGGCACGCCATCCGGGCGGTGATCGACGAAGCCCTGGCAGCCAAGGAGGCGGGGAAAGAAAAGGTGATCCTGTTCAACTACTCGGGCCATGGGCTGCTCGACCTGTCGGCGTACGACTCTTACCTACAGGGCGAGCTGAAGGACTAGCCGAGGTCCAGGGGCAAGGTTGCCCGGGGGCCCCGGTAGGGTTAGCCGATGGAAACACGCCGCGGCTTGCCTTACCCCCTCGGGGCCACACCCACCGCCGGGGGTACCAACTTCGCCGTTGCCTCCGAGATCGCGGATGCGGTTGAGATCTGCCTGTTCGACCACGCCGGCAACGAACAGCGTGTTGAGATGCCCGAACGCACGGCTCACGTCTGGCATGGGCTGGTCCCGGACGTCGGCCCGGGACAGCACTACGGGCTGCGGGTGCACGGGCCGTGGGCCCCCGCCGAGGGCCTCCGTTGCAACCCGGCCAAGCTGCTCATTGACCCCCACGCCACCGCCGTAGACGGCCAGGTGCAATGGGGAGAGGACGTGTTCGGGCACCGCTTTGCCGAACCAGAGGCCAAAAACGAGGCCGATTCGGGCTCGCACATGCCCAAATGTGTCGTCACGGACCGCCGTTTTGACTGGGGCGACGACGCCCCACCAGGCATACCGCTCGATGAAACAGTGATCTACGAGGTCCACGTCAAGGGGATGACGCAAACCCACCCCGACGTGCCGGCGCCGCTCCGGGGCACCTATGCCGGGCTGGCCCATGCCTCCGTGACGGGATATTTGACAGATCTCGGCGTGACAGCCGTGGAATTGTTGCCCGTCCACCAGTTCGTGCAGGACTCCCACCTGGTCGAGCGAGGCTTGCGCAACTACTGGGGCTACAACAGCATCGGCTTTCTCGCTCCCCACAACGAGTACAGCTCGTCCGGCACTTCGGGCGAACAGGTGAACGAGTTCAAGGAGATGGTAAAGTCCCTGCACGCGGCGGGGCTCGAGGTCATTTTGGACGTCGTGTACAACCACACGGCCGAAGGCAACCACCTAGGCCCGACGCTCGCCATGAAAGGCATCGACAACCCTGCGTACTACCGGCTCGTCGAAGACGACAGGGCGCATTATTTTGACACCACGGGCACGGGTAACAGCTTCAACGTGCGCCATGCCATGCCCCTGCAGCTAATACTGGACTCCCTCCGGTACTGGGTGACCGACATGCACGTCGATGGTTTTCGCTTCGACTTGGCCACGACCCTCACCCGTCAGAGCGGGGACCTGGACATCCACAGCGTGTTCCTCACTTTGGTGCACCAGGACCCGGTCCTGGCCCCGGTCAAGATGATCGCCGAGCCGTGGGACATCGCCGGCTACCAGCTGGGCGGCTTCCCGGCTCGTTGGTCCGAGTGGAACGGCCGGTACCGCGATAGCGTGCGGGACTTCTGGAGGGGCGCCGACGGGACGATCGGTGAGCTCGCCCTGCGCCTCACGGGCAGCAGCGACATCTACGCCTCTGACCGGCGGGTGCCTACCGCCAGCATAAATTTCGTCACCGCCCACGACGGCTTTTCCTTGTCGGACCTGACTGCGTACAACGACAAGCACAATGAGGCCAACGGTGAAGACAACAGGGACGGTGAGAGCTACAACCGCTCGTGGAACTGCGGCGCCGAGGGGCCTACCGACGACGCCGAGATCGAAGAGCTGCGAGAACGACAGCGCCGCAACATGATCGCGACCTTGCTGCTCTCGGCCGGGGTACCGATGATCCTGGGCGGCGACGAGATCGGGCGCACCCAACAGGGCAACAACAACGCTTACTGCCAGGACAACGAGATCTCCTGGTTTGATTGGGAGAATGCCGACAAGGACTTGCACTCGTTCGTCAAGTGGGCCATCGGCTTGCGGCGGGCCAACCCGGCCCTGCGGCCCCGCGACTACCTACGAGGCCCCGAGGGTGGCCCGGCCCAGATCGTGTTGTACCGGCCTGACGGCAAGCACATGAAGGAGCGGGACTGGCAGGACCCGCACGCCCGGGCGCTCTGTGTCGCCCTCGATGGCCGCCAGATCGAAGACGCTGAGGGCGAGACTACGCCGGACCGCTTCGTGCTGCTGCTCAACGCCCACTACGGGGCGGTGCGGTTCACCATCCCGACGAGCCGTTCCACCTGGCGGCCCGTCCTCACCACCGGGCGCGTCGAGGAGACGCCCAAGCTCACCAAACGCGGCAGTGTCACCCTCGGCCCCCGCTCCCTACTGCTCCTGCACAGTTCCTAAGCGAGCGCTGCGTTCAGCGCCTCCAGGCTGCGGCGCGCCCCCAGCTGGTGCAGGGAGCCCAAGGCAGCAACATAGGCCTTCGCGAAATGAGGGTCGTCGGCCAGGCCGCCGAACAACTTGTCGTCGCGCACGAAAGCGAGCGGGTCGTGGGATTGCTCGGCCGCCCTGGCCATTAGTTCGTCGCGCAGGTGGTCTTCCACTTCTATAGGCCGCCCGTCTTCGTCGATGCCTTCGCAGTAGCGAGCCCAGCTGGCGACTATAGCGACGGCCCGCTCCACCCCGCCCCCGGAGGCGAGGTTGGACCTCACCACCGGTAAGACCCACTTCGGCACCCTGTCCGAGCTGAAGGCGCACAGGCGTGCGATCGTGTCGAGGATATACGGGTTACCGAAACGGGAAACCAGGGTCCTCACGTACTCATCGAGGTCCACGTCGGGAACTGCCTCGAGCGTGGGACGGGCTTCACAGTTCATGTAGCCGACCAGGAACTCCACGAAGACGGGGTCCGTGGCCGCCTCATGGGCGTAGGTGTAGCCGGCCAGGCGCCCATGGTACGCAATCGCTTGATGGCCGGCGTTGAGCAGGCGCAATTTCATCAGTTCATATGGTTCGACGTCGCGCGTCAGCTGCACGCCAGCGCGCTCCAACGGGGGCCGGCCGGCGACGAAATTGTCCTCCAGCACCCATTGCGTGAAGGGTTCGCAGACCACCGGCCAGAGGTCCTCGACGCCAAGTTCATCTCGCAGCCGGTCGATATCGGCCTGAGCCGTGACCGGCGTGATGCGGTCCACCATGGAGTTGGGGAACGCCACCTCCGCCTCGATCCAGTCAGCCAGCCCGGGGTCGTGAAGCGCGGCGAAGGCAAGGAGGCAGTCCCGCGTGGTAGCACCATTGGACTGGACGTTGTCGCACGACATGACGGTGAACGGGCCCGCCCCTGAACGGCGCCGGCGCCGCAGGGCCTCCGCCAGATAGCCGAACATGCTCGACGGCGCCGCCCCGGGGACCGCCTCAGCCCGGATGGCCGGGTTGTTGGCGTCGAACTTGCCCGTAGTGGCATCGATGTTGTAGCCGCCCTCGGTAACGGTCAGGGATACGACACGAGTCATCGGGTCGCTCAGGACGGCGAGAACGGCCTCGGGGTCTTCGGGCGCGTACAGGTGGCATACGATGGAACCGACCACCCGCGCGCTGGCCCGGCCGGCGCTGTCCTTGGTCATGAGCGTATAGAGGCCGTCCTGAGCGCTGAGGGCGCGGTGCATGGCGAGGTCGGCCGGCATGAGACCGATCCCGCATATGCCCCAGTCGAGTGCTTCTCCCATCTCCATGAGGCGGTCGACGTACATGGCCTGGTGCGAGCGATGAAAACCTCCGACCCCGATATGAGCAATGCCGACGCGCACCTGGCGCCGGTCGTAGCCGGGCGTGGCAACTGTGGCCCCTAGATGAGGCAGCGTGGCTGTCTCGAGCCGCAAATTGACCTCCTCAGTTCGTTACGCGCCGGCCGGCGCGGGCCTTCACCGGCCTCACTTCAGCGCGCCCATCGAAAGGCCGCGGACGAGCTGCTTTTGGGCGACCCAGCCAGCAATGATCACCGGCAGGCTGGCTACCGTCGCGGCGGCAGACAGGTAAGCCCAGAACGTGCCCTCGCTCTGCAGCGAGGAGTTCAGGAAAACGGGCATCGTGACCCCGGTGAAGAAGGTCAGGTTTTGAGCGAAGAAGAACTCGTTCCAGGCAAAGATGGCGCATATTAGCCCCGTGGCGGCTATGCCGGGCGCGGTGATGGGCACGATGACGCGCCAGATCTCTGTCCACAGGCTGGCGCCGTCGATGCGGGCCGCCTCGAGCAGGCCGCGTGGCACCTCGATCAAGAACGAGCGGATCATCCAAACAGCGATCGGCAGGTTCATGGCCGTGTACAAGATGACCAGCGTCCAGTCGTTGTCGAGCATGCCAAGGTCCTTGGCGACGATGTAGATGGGCACGATCGCGGCCACATAGGGCAGCATTTTCGTCGTCAAAAAGAAGAACAGCACGTCTTTGGCGCGCTTGACCGGGCGGACCGAGAGGCTGTACGCAGCCGGGACGGCGAGCAGCAAGACTGCCACAGTGGATGCCACGGTCGTGAACACCGAGTGCAGCAGCGGCTTGGTCACGTCCTGGAAGCTCGAGAACAACTGGTCGTACTGGGTGAGCGTGGGATGGAAGACGAACTGAGGCGGGTAGGTGTACGCGGTGCCGTTGGTCTTGAACGAGCTCAGCACCATCCAGAACACGGGGAAGATGATCACCAGGGCCGCGGCCCAGACCACGACGGTCCAGAAGTGGTGCCAGAACGCCTGAGGCGTCACCCTCCGCCGGGACCGGTAGCCAGCCGTCGCCGCGGCCATCTAGGCGGCCGCCGCACTGGCTGTGAGCAGGCCCGACAGCAGCCTCAGGGCAAAGGTCGCGACCACCTCGGTAAGTATGACCACGATCACGCCGGCGGCAGCGCCGGCGCCCACCGTGTAGCTCTGGAACACCTGCTCGTAGAGGTAGTAGGGCAATGTGGTGGTCGCCGTGCCCGGCCCGCCCTGGGTGATGATAAAGATCTCGCTGAAGGTCTGGACGATGTAGATCGACCCGAGCAGCAAGCCGAGCTCGATGTAGCGACGGACGTAGGGGAGCGTAATGAACACGAAGGTCTTGAAGGTGCCGGCGCCGTCCACCCGGGCCGCCTCGAGGGCCTCCAGGTCTTCGCCTTGCAGGCCCGCCAGCACGATGAGCATCATGAATGGCGACCACTCCCACACGAGCACCAGCACCACCGACGCCACCGCGTGACTGCCGACCCAGTTCTCCTGGCCGACGCCGAAAGGTTTCAGCACCCAGTCCAAGAAGCCGAAGGTAGGGTCGAAAATAGTTGTCTTGAACAACAAGTCGGTCGCCACCGGCATCACCAGGAAGGGCGTTATCAGCAGGGTGCGGACGACGCCGCGCCCAACGAAGCGGCGGTTGACGAGCACGGCCAACGAGGTCCCCAGCAACATAGCCAGCACGACCGCGGAGGCGGTTATTTCGACCGTCCTCTCCGCAGCCTGGAGGAACTGGGAGTCCTTGAACGCAAGGACGTACTCGTGCAAACCGACGAACTTGTTGGTGCCTGGGATCTGAGTGTTCCAGCTACGCAAGCTGTACCACAACGTGGCCACGAAAGGAACCTGGGTGACCACGATCATGAACAACAGCGCAGGCATCAGGGGCACACGGCGCAACCACACCTGGGAGCGGGCAGACGCGCGCGTGCGAGAGGGCCGCCCGCTGACCACCGGGAGTAGGGGGTCAGCGGGCAGC
>DATJST010000009.1:0-2105 GCA_035503975.1 Acidimicrobiales bacterium
GCCTTCGGCGATGTCCATGGTCGTGCCGATCCGCCGCGCCGGGTTGCGGGCACTTATCTCGGCGAAATAGTCCTGCTTCGCGTGCTCACCAAATGCGTCCCAGGCCCCGGTGTCGATAACACCGGGCGAGATGGCGTTAACGCGAATGGGGGCTAGCTCCAAGGCCAAAGAGCGAGCGAGGACGTCGGCGGCACCATTGGTGATGGCGACGGCCAGCGTCCCCACTGCGATTTTGGACGCGGCCACCCCCGAAAAGATCACGAACGAGCCGCCTTCCTTCATGCGGGGAGCGAAGTGTTTCGCCACCATGACCGGGCCGATCACCTTGGTGTCGAACGACAGCCGCAGGGCGTCACGGTCCAGGTCGGCGATTCGACCGCGTGCGCGAGCAGACGCAGTCGAAACAACATGGTCCACCGCCTCGAGCCGCTCACCGAGTGCAGCGATGGACGCCTCGTCGGTGAGGTCGACCATCTCGATGCTCACGCCAGGCTCGTCTGCGTAGGCGTCGGCCAAGCGCTCCCGGTCTCGGCCTGCCGCGACTACCTGCGCACCGGCGTCCCGGGCCGCCAGCGAAACGGCGCGAGCGATCCCGCCACCCCGGCCTATCACCAGTACTTTCTGGCCTTCTATAGGTTTGTTCATTAGCGAGTCCTTCCGATTAACGGCACGTCCAACCCGCGGCGTCGCTTCGTTAGCCAGGCTTTGCGCCGTTGGCAGCGATATTGTCGGTCTGGGTTAGGCGCGTCTGTTGTCGGGCGCGCAAACCGCCCGAGGGTCCTCGCGCACACTGACCAGTTTCAGGCCCAGGTTGCGAACTCGCTCGAGGACCCCGTAGAGGTGCGCCTGGTCGCGGATCTCGCCAATGAGGACAGTTTGACCTCTGCGGGGCTCGAGGACGAACCCCTCGAAGGCAGAACCGAGGTGTTGGGTCAGTCGGCCCGCGACCGTGATGCGGTACGTGGTTAGCGGCATATGCCCTCCGGTACGGTGTGCGTTACCCAACTCTCCACCCGAGCCGGGTTACCGGTCATCACCCGTGAGCGGTTTCACCCGGGTGATCATCCATCCCAAGGGGGACCGCCCGGGCCCGATCACCGAGAGGCCTCCGCCCCCGGTCGAGTCAGCCCGGAAGGCAAGGAAGAAGGGTTGGCTTCAGCAGTGGCTGGCGAGCGGCCGAGCTACGATTAGCCCGCTCCGCACCGCGCTACCCGCCGCCGAGAGGAGGCCGTGCCCACGCCCGACAAGACAGAGGTAGTGGAGCCGGCGGCGGGACCGATCGTCGCCACAAAGCTGCACATCCCCGAGCTGCAAATCGGCCGGGCCTCACGCCCTGGGCTTGTCGGCGCGTTGCGCAGCAGCGCCAGCGTCCGGTTGATACTGGTCTCGGCGCCGGCGGGGGCCGGCAAGACGACCCTATTGGCGAGCTGGCGAGCCGACGAGGCGGAGCATCGCCCGTTTGCATGGCTCTCACTGGACCGACGCGACAACGACCCGGTCCGGTTCTGGAATTATGTGCTGGCCGCGTTGCGGACGGTGGCACCTGAGATGGGCGGCGGGGTCGATGACGCGCTGCTGGCCGCCGGCGGGGACCTGACCGAACTGGCCCTGCCCTTGCTGGTCAATGCGCTCTCATTGCTGTCGGGCCCGATCGTGCTGGTCCTCGATGACTTTCACGTCATCAATAACGCTGACGTGCACCAATCCGTGGAGTTCCTGGTTGACCACCTGCCGCGCATGGTGCAGCTGGCGGTAGCCGGGCGCAACGACCCGCCTTTGGCCCTGGCCCGTCTGCGCGCCAGTGCCGAGCTATTGGAGCTGCGAGTTGACGACCTCCGGCTGAGCCTGGAGGAAGCAACCACCTTGCTAAACGGGTCTCTAGAGCTAGACCTGACAGCCGAGCAGGTCGGCACCCTGGTTGACCGCACCGAGGGATGGGCAGCCGGGTTGCAGCTGGTCGGCTTGTCGTTACGGGGCCGTAGGGATCCCCGGGCGTACATCGCCTCTTTTGCCGGCGACGATCGCCAGATCGTCGATTACCTGGTGGCTGAGGTGCTGGAGCGCCAAAGCCCCGAGGTGCGGGAGTTCTTATTGTGCACTTCGAT
>DATJST010000010.1:0-16837 GCA_035503975.1 Acidimicrobiales bacterium
AGCCAGCCGTAACAGCGTAACCGGGTAGATCACCGCGTTCACCCCGAGGCTGGCGAGCGTGGCTACGTCGAGCAGAGCAGTCTTGCCGAACTCGGTCATGTTGGCCAAGAGCGGTAGGTCGACCGCCTTGCGCAGCTCCTCGAGATCGGCCGCGCCGGCGACCGCGTCCGCGAAGATCATGTCCGCGCCGGCGTCGGCGTAGGCCCGTGCCCGCCTCGTCGTCGCCGCCATGCCCTCGACCGCCAAGGCGTCGGTGCGGGCACATATGACAAACCCCGGGTCCCGGCGCGCTCGCACCGCCGCCGCCAGACGCCGGCACATGACCTCGACCGGCACGATCTCCTTACCCTCCAGGTGCCCGCAGCGCTTCGGGTTGACCTGGTCCTCGATGTGGCAGCCAGAAATACCGAGCTCTTCGAGCACCTGCACCGTGCGGGCGGCGTTGAGCGCCTCGCCGAAGCCGGTGTCGACATCGACCAACGTGGGCAGGTTCGTGACGCGGGCAATCTCATGGCTCCGGGCCGCCACCTCGCTGAGCGTGGTCAGGCCGATGTCAGGCAGGCCCAGGGAGGCCGAAAGTACCGCACCCGAAACGTAGACGCCCTCGAAGCCCAGCCGCTCTATGAGCATGGCCGACAAGGGGTTGAACGCGCCCGGGAAGCGCATTAGGCGCCCCGATGCGAGGCCGGCGCGCAATTGCTGGCGCCGCGCCGCCGCTGTCGTGGTGGCGTGCAGCATCAGAACAGGCCTGGCGCGCCGCCCGCGAGGGCGTCGGCGGTCGCTCGCGGACTGGCAAAGGTGCACCGGCGAAGCTCGTCAGGGAGCAATTCAGGAAGCCTCTGCGCCAGGTCCAGGAAGGCTGCCTGCTCGGGTTCGGGCACTACACCGTCAGTGAGCTGCTCGAACTTGGCCATGTACTGCGCGCGGCCGAAGGGCCTCGCCCCCGCCGGGTGGGCGTCGGCCACATCGACCTCGTCGACCAGTACCGAGCCATCGTCCATCTCGATCTCCACCCTGCCCCCGAAAGCCTCGGCGACCAGGTACCGCGCCGTCCAGGCTGGGTCCTCCGCGGTGCGCACCTTGCACCACAGCGCTACCGTGCTCGGCTGGCTCGCCCGGCCGGGAGCGTAGGAACTTTCGTGGTGCCAGGAGCCGTCCTCCAAGGCCACGGCAAATATGTACGGCAGGCTGTGGTCGAGCGTCTCGCGCGACGCCCCGGGGTCGAACTTCTCCGGGTCCCCCGACCCCGTGCCTATGACGTTGTGGGTGTGGTGGCTGGTGCGGATCGTGACTTGGCGCACCCGGGCGGGGTCGCCCACCCGTGGGCGCAGCCGCTTGGCCAGGTCGATGAAAGCCTGGGCCTGGTACTCAGCCGAGTACTCCTTGGTATAGCTGGACAGGATGGCCTGTCTCGGCTCGCCGGGACCGGGCAGGGACACCTCGTACGACGCGTCAGGGCCGTCGAGCAACCAGGCGATCACGCCGTCTTCCCCCTCGTATATCGGGGCCGGCGACGTCTCGCCCCGCATGGCCCGGTCCACGGCCTCGATTGCCACCTTGGCCGCGAAGGCCGGGGCGTAGGCCTTCCACGATGAGATCTGGCCCTTGCGCGACTGGCGTGTGGCCGTCGTGGTGTGCAGGGCCTGGCCGATCGCCTGGTACACCACCTCGGTAGGCAGGCCGAGCAGCGTACCGAGACCGGCCGCCACAGACGGCCCCAGGTGGGCCACGTGGTCGATCTTGTGAGCGTGCAGCGAGATGGCTCGGCACAGGTCGACCTGGACCTCGTACGCGGTCGCGATCGCCCGCACCAGCTGGGCTCCGGTGCAGCCGGCGTGCTGGGCGACGGCCAGCAATGCCGGGATGTTGTCCCCGGGGTGCGAGTACTCCGCAGCCAGGAAGGTGTCGTGGAAGTCCAGCTCGCGGACGGCAACTCCGTTGGCCCAGGCGGCCCATTCGGGGGCAGTGCGGGGCTCGTCGCCGGCCCCGCCCAGGGAGCTGGTGGTGCCCCACAGGGCTGCACCGGGACGCATCGCGTGCGCCAGCGCCTGGGCGCGGGCATTGGCGACGGGGGGGCGGACCAAGGCTGCCGCCGCGACGGCGGCGTCGTCGATCAAGCGGTTCACCGCCATCTCGGCCACGGCCGGCTCCACGCCCGTGCCATCGGTGGCTATTTCGGCAAGCTTCCAGGCCAATTGTTGCTCGCGGGGCAGGGCTTCACTGCTCTTATGCGGCCTGACCACGAATGTGTTCACAGAAGCGATGTTCTCGGGTTGGGGGCCACAGATCGCAACGCTAGCGCCGCCTCCACCGCCGGCGTGGCCTATGGGCAGGGCCGCCAGTGCCCATGGCCATGGCCGGCCAGATCCCATCGGCCCGGCGCCACGCCGCAGTACCCTCACGTTCCGCAGATCCTGAGGGGCCGTGTGCTAAATATGGTGCGTGCAAGCGGCTGGCTGCATGGTTATGGCGGCTTGCCTGGCTTTCGCGGCTGCGGCCCCGGCCCCGGCCACGTCGGGCAACGCTTTCACCAGCCCTGGGAAGGCAATTTTTACCGCCGCGAGCCTCCCTCGTTCGGAGCAGGCGGACCTCATTGCGCAGGAGCATGCAGGCATCTTCAAAGACGGCGGCGTGCTTACCTTCGGCGGCGCCGGGTTTTTCGGCAGCCCGACTGCTCGTGCGCTCGGCTCCCCGGTAGTCGCCATGGCGGCTACAGTTGACGGCCAGGGCTACTGGTTGGCAACAGCCAACGGTGGGGTCCTTCCCTTTGGGGATGCGGGGAATTATGGTAATGCCTCCGGGCTGGACCTGCGCGCGCCCGTGGTAGCCATGGCGGCTTCCGCCGATGGCCGGGGCTATTGGCTGGTTACGGGCAACGGAGGGGTGATCGCCTTTGGTGATGCTCGCTTTTTGGGCTCGCCCGCCCGCGCCGGGATAAGGGTGCCCGACCCGGTGGTGGGCTTTGCCCCCACTCCGGACGGGGGCGGATATTGGATGGTGACCAGCCACGGTGCTGTCTATTCGTTTGGCGACGCCGCCTACTTTGGGTCGCTCGGCCACACCAACCTGCACAACATCCCCGTGGTGGCCATCGCCTCGTCCTCCGACGGCCGGGGGTACTGGCTGGCGCAGGGAGGCGGCGAGGTGATCGCCTACGGTGACGCTCCTCACCTGGGCAGGATGTTGGGCCACCCACCGGTGTCGGGCATGGCTGTCACCCCGGACGGGCGCGGCTACTGGCTGGTGTGCGGCAACGGAGAGGTCGACGCCTTCGGCGACGCCCGCCGCTTCGGTGGCAACGACCGGGCGGAACCGCAACCACCGATAACGGCGATCGTGGCCGACCCGGTCGGTGGGTACTGGTTGCTCGATGCGGCCGCCTTCAAGGTGCACCCCGTCGTCCCCGCGCCCGGGCTCGCCGCCCGGGTCGTCAGTATCGCGGCGAGCCAGCTCGGCCCGAGCCGGGCTGGGCCGGGTTTTTGCAACGCCTACGGGCCTTGCGAACAGTGGTGTGCCCTGTTCGCCACCTGGGCTTGGGAGATGGCCGGCGTGCCCGTGCCGCGGTTCGCTTTCGTGGGTGACATCTACGACTGGGCTCGGCACCACACCCGGGTGCTCCCTGCTCGCGACCGGCCCGCTCCGGGCGACATCGTGCTGTACGGTACCGGGCCGCAGACCGTCGCCACCTCGCCCCATGTCGGCATCGTGGCCCAGGTGTGGCCGGACGGAGAGATCGACACCGTCGAGGGCGATGCCGGCCCGGGGCCGGACAACTGGACGTCGGTCCTGGTAAACGGGCCGTACCTGCCGGCGCAGTCCTTCTTCGCAAACGGCATGCCGATCTACGCCTACGCCGTGCCCTGAGCGCTGAGGCCAGCCAACGCGTTCGGCCCCGTTACCCTCGAGGAGTGACTGCAACGGGCTCACCAGCGCACCGGCCGCCGCCCTCGGGAGCGGGGCCGGCCTGCACCGACTGGTCGCGCTCGCAGCAGCTCGACCCTGTCGGCACGGCCGGCTCGTACCGGGGGTTCCTCCTCGTCGAACAGCCGTTGCCCTGGCCGGGTGACATCTCGGAGGTCCCCGAGCTGGTCGAGGTCGCGGCACTGGTCGGTGCTGCCGGCCTCCGCCTCCAGGCCGTGGTAGCTCCCGGGGCCGAGGTCATCCCCGGCGGCGCACGCCGCGTCATCGCCTACCTTCCAAGCCCGGCGGCAGCGGGGACTGGGGCCTGGACTGCACCCTTAGCGCGTGCCGAGCTGTTGGTCCCCCCGGACGAGCTCCCAGGTTGCCTCGACGGCATGTTGCCCGCCATACATGGCCCTGGCGTGGCGAGCGCCCCGACCAGTTCCCCGGGCGCTCCTCGGGGCGCGCCGGAGCCCGTCGTAGACCTGCTCGTGTGCACCCACGGGCGCCGGGACGCCTGCTGCGGGTCGCGGGGCACCGACTTGGCGACCGAACTGGCCGCCACGCCGGGCGCGCTCGGGAGAGGTACGGTCCGCCTGTGGCGCACCAGCCACACTGGTGGCCACCGCTTCGCCCCGACCTGTATCGCTCTGCCCTCGGCGACGATGTGGGCCTGGGCGGACATCGACCTGTTGGACCAGGTACTGCGCGGCCTGGGGCCCGCCGGTAGCGACGGGGCGGACGGTAGCGACGGGGCGGACGGTGCTCCGGCACAGGGCGTGCTGGACAGGTTCCGTGGATCGGCCTGCGTCGGGCCCGCTCCTCACCAGGCGCTGGAACGGGCCGTGCTCGCCCGATGGGGGTGGCGGCTCCTTGGTGCAATGCGCCGGGTCGAGGCGCTGGGCACGAACCGCTACCGGCTCGAAGTAGAAGGGGGCCCGGTCTGGGAAGCCGTGGTGACCCCCGGCCGGCGGGTGGCCCAGCCCGACTGCCGGACCGACCCGGCCACAGCCACCAAGTACAGCACCGAGTGGCTGGTACGAGATTTGGACCTGGTCGTCACGGCGCCGGCATAAGACACGCGCGGTGCCTGGGCCGTCGCGGGTTGGTGTCCGCCCATAGACTGTCATTGCCTTTGATGATCTTTGGCCCGAGGGCTCCGGGCGGTTTTGGGTGCAAGAGCGGTACTGGTCGCGCTTGTGTTAGCCCTGGTAACGCTGGCGCACCCAAAACCTTGGATCGCGACCAGAACCGAAGGAAAAGGTGCCTGAGTGGCCCGGCACCGTCCTCACTGCATACCTGTGCGTGCCCCGCCGGACCTGCGGCGGCCCACGTCGCTCCATCGCTCACCGCCCTGCCGGCCGCATCACCGCCCTGCCGGCCGGGTCCCGCCCTGCCGGCCGTGCAACCCGGCAGCGTCAGCGCCCCCGGCCGCCCCCCAAAGGGGCAGCCGACCAAGGCCAGCTACGCTCGGAAGCCGTGCGCAAGGTGCTCGTGGCCAATCGGGGAGAGATCGCCATCCGCGCTTTCCGGGCGATCAACGAGCTCGGTTATACCTCGGTCGCCGTGTTCCCCTACGAGGACCGCTACTCGTTGCACCGCCAGAAAGCGGACGAGAGTTACGAGATCGGCGAACGCGGCCACCCACTGCGGGCATATCTCGACATTGGCGGCCTGATCGAAGTGGCGCTCAGTTGTGGAGCGGACGCCGTCTACCCCGGTTATGGGTTCCTCTCTGAGAACCCCGAGCTGGCCCGGGCCTGCGCCGAGGCCGGGCTCACCTTCGTCGGCCCACCGGCCGAGGTGCTTGCTCTGGCTGGCAACAAGGTAAAAGCCAAGGAGGTGGCGGCTGCGGCGGGTCTGCCGGTGCTGCGCAGTGCCGGGCCTTACGTCCAGGTGGACGAGCTCGTCAGGGCCGGGGGCGAGATTGGCTTTCCGGTCTTCGTGAAGGCCGCCGCCGGCGGTGGGGGCCGCGGGCTGCGCCGGGTCGAACGGCAGGCGGACCTGGCGGCCGCGGCCGAGGCGGCCGTCCGCGAGGCCGAGACCGCCTTCGGCGACCCCACGGTGTTCCTGGAAGAGGCGGTCCTGCACGCCCGGCACATCGAAGTGCAGGTGCTCGCCGACGCCACCGGCGAGGTGGTGCATATGTTCGAACGTGACTGCAGCGTGCAGCGCCGCCACCAAAAGGTGGTCGAGATAGCGCCCGCTCCCAACCTCGACGCCGGCATAAGGGAGAAATTATGGGCTGACGCCATAACGTTTGCCCGGGCGGTGGGTTACCGCAACGCCGGGACGGTCGAGTTCCTGTTGGGCACGGACGGCCGCTACGTCTTCATCGAGATGAACCCGCGCATCCAGGTGGAGCACACGGTCACCGAAGAGGTAACCGACGTCGACTTGGTCCAGTCCCAGTTACAGGTTGCCGCTGGGGCCACGCTCGCCGACCTCGGGATCTCCCAGTCCCAGCTGCAACTGTCCGGCACCGCTCTCCAGTGCCGGATAACCACCGAGGATCCCTCACGAGGTTTCCGGCCCGATACCGGCCGGGTGACCGCTTACCGTTCGCCCGGCGGCCACGGTGTCCGTCTCGACGGCTCGACCTATCTTGGCGCCGACGTTTCCCCGCATTTTGACTCGTTGCTCGTCAAGTTGACGTGCCGGGGACGCACTTTCGCCGAAGCCGTGAGCCGCGCCCGCCGGGCTGTGCGGGAGTTCCGCATCCGCGGCGTGGCTACCAATATCGCCTTTTTGATGGCTGTGCTCGACGAGCCGGACTTCAATGCTGGGCGGCTCACGACGACTTTCATCGACGAACGGCCGGCGCTGCTCAGCCGGAGCGGCGGGGCTGACCGGGGCACGCGCCTGCTCACCTTCATCGGCGATGTGACCGTCAACCACCCCAACGGCCCTGCGCCGCGTGTGCCCGACCCCAAGACAAAGCTCCCGCCGGTGTTCCGCAAAGCAGCCCCCGGCGAGGTTCGGAGCGGCAGCCGGCAACGGCTCGAACAGCTCGGCCCCGGCGGCTTCGCCCGCTGGCTTCGCGAGCAACTCCCAGTCCTGGTCACCGATACGACCCTGCGTGATGCCCATCAGTCATTGCTCGCAACGCGACTGCGCACGCGCGACATTGTCCAAGCTGCTCCCTATTTTGCCCACGAGCTGTCCCAGCTCTTGTCGCTCGAGTCCTGGGGCGGTGCCACCTTCGATGTTGCGCTGCGGTTCTTGAAGGAGGACCCCTGGGAGCGCCTGGCGGCGCTGCGCGAGGCGGTCCCCAATATCTGCTTGCAGATGCTGATACGGGGGCGCAACACGGTCGGCTACACGCCTTACCCCGACGATGTCGCTGTGGCCTTTGTCAATCAGGCCGCTCGCACTGGCGTGGACATCTTCCGTGTCTTCGACTCGCTCAACGACACCGACCAAGTACTGCCTGCATTGCGCGCTGTCGTGGAGGCAGGAAAGCTCGCCGAAGGCACCATTTGTTACACAGGCGATATGGCCGACCCGGCCGAGCACCTCTACACGCTCGATTATTACTTGAAGAAGGCTGAGGAGCTCGTGCTGGCTGGCTCGCACGTGCTTTGCATCAAGGACATGGCGGGCCTACTGCGTGCCCCCGCGGCTCGCACCTTGGTCTCTGCCCTGCGCAGCCAGTTCGACCTGCCGGTCCACCTGCACACCCATGACACGGCCGGGGGCCAGCTGGCCACCTACCTGGCGGCTATCGAGGCTGGGGTCGACGCCATCGACGGGGCCATCGGCCCCATGGCCGGCACGACCAGTCAGCCCTCGCTCGGCGCCATCGTCGCCGCGACCGACCACACGTCCCGGGCCACCGGGATTTCGCGGCAAGCCATCGAGGCGTTCGAGCCCTATTGGGAGGCCGTGCGCCGCCTCTACGCTCCTTTCGACATTGGCCTGCCGGCACCTACCACCCGCGTGTACCGCCACGAGATGCCCGGCGGGCAGATCTCCAACCTGCGCCAGCAGGCGATCGCGCTCGGCCTGGGTGACCGCTACGAAGTGGTCGAGGACCTGTACGCGGTAGCCAACCGGATCCTGGGCAACATCGTCAAGGTTACGCCCAGCTCAAAAGTCGTCGGGGACTTGGCGCTCTACCTGTGCGGGGCGGACGCCGACATAATCGAGTTTGAGCGGGAGCCTGCCAAGTTCGACCTGCCCGACAGCGTGGTCGGTTTTCTGGCGGGTGAGCTCGGCGTGCCCCCCGGTGGTTGGCCCGAGCCGTTCCGCACCAAGGCTTTAGCCGGAAAGAAGTTGCCCGCACGCGACCTCCAGCTGGCCCCCGAGGTCAAGGCGGCGTTGGGCGACCCCGACGTCAGCTCCCGAGAGGTCCGCCAGCTCCTCAGCCGCCTGCTCTTCCCCGGTCCGTCGCGCGAGTTCGAGGATGCTGCGCGCCAGTACGGTGACGTTTCCGTACTGCCCACTAGTGCCTTTTTTTACGGATTGGCCCCGGGAGAGGAAGTCGAAGTCACTTTGGAGGCGGGCTTTTCGCTCTACTTGGCCGTTGACGCCGTGGGCGAAGTGGACGAAGGTGGTTTTCGTTCCGTCTTTTGCCGGTTGAACGGTCAGCCCCGCGTGGTCACGGTGAAGGACCGCGCGGCCGAGGACATGCGCCCGCGGGGCGAAAAAGCACTCCCCGACAACCCGGCGCACGTGGCTGCCCCCTTTGCCGGCGCTGTTTCTCTTACTGTCGGGCCCGGCGACAAGGTCGAGGCTGGGCAGACCGTGGCCACCATAGAGGCGATGAAGATGGAAGCCCCCATCACCAGTTCTCTGTCTGGCACGGTCGAGCGGCTGGCAGTGCCTAAGGTGTCCTCAGTCGAAGGAGGTGACCTTTTGATGGTCATTTCGGTAGGGGCGAGCTAGACGTGCACGTCGGCGTCGTGAAAGAGATCAAATCGGCCGAACTGCGGGTGGCGCTGACCCCCGCCGGCACGGCAGAGCTGGTTGCCCGCGGGCACCAGGTGGTGGTGGAGGAGGGGGCAGGCAACGGATCGGGCTTCCCTGACGCCGCCTATGTGGATGCCGGTGCCACGCTGCAGGGCGACCCGGCAAAGATCTGGGGGACGGTGGACCTGCTGGTCAAGGTCAAGGAGCCCATTGGGCCCGAGTTGGCGCTGCTGCGCGAGGGACTGGTCCTTTTCACCTACCTCCACCTAGCGGCTGCGCCCGAGCTCACCGAGGCGCTGGTGCGCTCTGGCTGCACGGGCGTCGGCTACGAAACTGTGGAAGACGCCCACGGCCGGCTGCCATTGCTCGCGCCGATGAGCGAGATCGCCGGGCGCTTGGCCGGGCAAGTCGTGGCCCATTACCTGACATCGCCCATGGGTGGGCGCGGCATACTGGCTGGTGGCGCCCCTGGCGTCGCGCCCGCGCGGGTGCTCGTGCTCGGGGGCGGGGTGGTTGGGGTGTACGCCGCCCGGGTCGCGCGAGGCCTCGGCTCCGACGTGACCATCCTCGAACGTTCGGACGAACGGCTGCGGTACCTCGACGAGCGCTTCGAAGGGTCTGTCCGCTGCCTCATGTCCGACGCCCATAGCGTCATCGAGCAGCTGTCCTCGAACGACGCGGTCATCGGGGCCGTCCTCGTGCCCGGCGCCGCAGCCCCCAAGCTCATCACCCGGGCGATGCTGAGCTCCATGCCGACGCGCTCGATCATCGTCGATGTCGCCATCGACCAGGGCGGCTGCACCGAGACATCCCGGCCGACCACCCACGAGCAGCCGACGTACCTGGTAGACGACGTGGTGCACTACTGCGTCGCCAACATGCCCGGAGCGGTGCCGGTCACCTCTACGAGGGCGCTGACAAATGCCACACTGCCCTACGTCCTCCGCCTGGCCGACCTGGGGCTCGAGCAGTACTGCGCCACGGACTCCGGGTTCGCAAAAGGGGTGAACGTGCGCGACCGTGCCGTCGTGCACCCGGCCGTTGCCGCCAGCTACCGCGCGGCCTAGGTCCTCCGCCCACCGCCGTCCTCCGCCCACCGCCGAAATCTCCCGAAAGTTCTTGGGTTTCGCTACCCTGTCCCCCTGCTCGTAAACATTCAGCCTATTGGGAGGGGAAAAGGCCGAAAGGGCGGTACCCGGTGCTTAATGACGACGAAAACCGGATGAATGCTCAAGGCAGGCGCCAAGAATGGCGATGCCCCTGAAATGCGGGTGCCGAACCATCATCAATTGCCCCTGAGGTTGCTGGCTGATGGTAGCCCGCCCGGTGGGCGGCGCGACGAGGCGCCCAGGGTTCGCACCCTGTACCAAGGCGCAGGCCTTCCCGGCGGCCGGGAGGGCGTGGTCAAAGCCCGCTTGAGCATCCTGCTCGCTGCATTGGGCGAGCTGCCCGCGCCGGCGGATGCGCCTCGACAAGGCCAGGGGCTGAGCCGCCTTTTGGACGCAATGTGCCCGTCGGGGTCAGTGGTCCTGCATGGCAAGTCGGTGCCGGGCTTCGCCCTGCCGTTGGAGCACATCGTGGTCGCTCCTCGCGGGCTCGTCGTTGTCAGCCCGTACTGGGTCGAGCGCGACCGCTTGGCCTCTCCCGCCGGCCAGCCGGCGCAGGTCGTCAGGTTGCGCGCGAACGCCCGCTCTCGGAGCCGTTCGTTTGCAGTGCGCGAGACGCTGCGGCGCGCGAGCGCCCTGCGCGGTTGGTTGGCCAGTACCGCGTGGGAAGGTACGACAGTATGGGCAGCGGTATGCTCCGCCCCTGCTCTCGGGCCACCGACGGCACCTCCAGTGACCATCGGCGACCTGTGGGTCGGCCATATCGAGCGGCTGCCTTCCTGGTTGGGCAGCGGCCCCGCGCTGGTCCAGGCTGAGCGAGAACGGCTCGCCCGGTTCCTGGGGTTGGAACTGGCGACCAGCTGACGAGCCTGAAGACAGGGCCCACGCTCGTCGGGCTCCCCATTGTCGCCGCTAGCTGGGTCGATGTCACTGCGCGCTCCAGATCGGCAATGCTGGGGGAGTGACCTACGCCGAACCAAGGCCGTCAACGGCGCCGGGCCCGGGTAACCGCCATTCGGCCCCCAAGCGTCTCAAGTCCAACCCGGCCCGCCGCTACCTGGAAGATGACCGCCGCCGCACCCGTGTCGTGGCCACGATCGGGCCTGCGTCAGACCAGCCCAGCGTGCTCAGTGCCATGCAGGATGCCGGCATGGACGTGGCCCGCCTGCCCCTGGCTCACGGTTCGATCGACGATGCCGTGGCTCGGCTCCGGCGAGTTCGCGAGGCTGCCCCAGACGTAAGCGTACTGGTGGACCTGCCGGGGCCGAAGATCCGCACGACCCCCTTTCCCGAGGGCGGGGTACTGCTCGCGACCGGCACCGAGATCCTGCTCGCACCGCACGGGCTGGCGCCGCGCAGCGATGCCACGACGATCGGCGTCTCGGTGCCCGAGCTCGTCGCCACGCTCAACGAGGGTGACCGGGTCGCCCTGGGCGATGGCGGCGTGGCGCTGGTGGCCGAGGAGCGTGACGGCGAGTACATCAGGGCTCGCGTTGTCGGGGGCGGCAGGGTCCAGGGCAGGCCCGGTGTGACGGCCCCGGCGTCGCGCCTGCCGCTCAGGACGCCCACACCCGAGGATCTCGAGCGGCTGGAGGTCCTGCTCGCCGAGGGCATAGAGGGCGTGGCGGTGTCGTTCGTGCGTACCGCGAGCGATCTCGAGACGGTGCGCATCCTGTGCGCTGGCCTCGTGCAGGTGTGCGCCAAGATGGAGACACCCGAGGCGCTCGACGACATGGAAAATATCCTCCAGGTCGCTGACACGGTCATGGTGGCCCGCGGTGACCTTGGCGTGCGGGTGGACCTCGAAGACGTTCCGCACATCCAAAAAAAGCTGATCCGTTCGTCGGTGGCGTGGGGGCGCCCGGTCATCACCGCCACCCAGATGCTCGAGTCGATGGTCACGTCACCGGTGCCGACACGTGCCGAAGTGACCGACGTCGCCAACGCCGTGTTCGACGGGACGAGCGCGGTGATGCTCTCTGGCGAGTCGGCGATCGGGGTCGACCCTGTGAACGCAGTTGCCACCATGGCCCGCATCGCCCGCCGGGCGGACCGCGAGTTCGACAGCTACGCCTGGGGGCGCAACCTCCCCGCGCAGAACTTTGCCAGCCAGGGTAGCTCGGGTGCCCGCATCACGGCGGCTATCGGAGCGGCCGCTTGGCGCGCATCTGTTGAGGAGAGGGCCGCCGTGATCGTGGCTTGCACAAATTCGGGCGCGACAGCCCGAGCCATCGCCCGCTTCAGGCCAGCGGCCCCGATCGTCGCCGCCACCCCGCACCCGTTGACGGCGCGTCAGCTCACCACGAGCTGGGGCATGGACACCGTGATCGTGCCGGAGGCCAAAAGCACCGACGAGGCGGTAGCTGTGAGCCTGGAAGCGGTGCGGGCGGCGGGCTACGCCAAGCCCGGCGACGTCGCCGTCATTTTGGCCGGTTCGTTGCGAGACCCCGAACCGGTCACAGATACGCTGCGTTTGGTGCGTATTTACTAGGCTTACCGGCGCCTTGCACGTGAACCTGTGGGCGGGAGGTTTCGTCGCGACGGGCTGGTCGTGGCTGCCCCCGCGGGCTCCCGTGCCTGGTGCCAAAGAGCCGGTATGCCGCGCCGCCGGCCTTGATGTGCCAACCGGCCTTGATGTGCCAACCGGCCTTGATGTGCCCACCGGCCTTGATGGGGCCGGTGCGTTCGATCGGCGCACCGGCCCCGTCGCTCGGCAGGATGCCGTAGAAAACGTCGGACGCTGGCGTGGCGCGTTGAGCTTTCCTTCGCTGGCGGCGGCCAACAAGGAAAAGGCGGTAACCCGGCCAACCGTTGGCCGGACCTGTGCTCGTCCCGCGGCACCGCGGGTTCCTGGTCAAACGTTTGTTCTGGAGGTAAGCTCCTGACAGCGATGACCGAAGAGCAGTGCCTGGTCTCGGTGGTTGTGCCGACCCGCAACGAGGCGCTCAATGTTGCGCCCTTGGTGGGGCGCCTGGCATCTGCCCTGGCCGCTTTCGAGGGCCGCTGGGAGGTCGTCTTTGTGGACGACTCCGATGACAGCACCCCGAGCAGGGTGACGGCCCTGCAAGGCCGCGCCCTGCCCGTAGAGCTGCTTCATCGGCTGCCGGGAGAGCGCAAAGGCGGCCTCGGCGGCGCAGTTTGTACTGGCTTCGAGAAGGCCCGGGGTGAGGTGATCGCCGTGATGGACGCCGACCTGCAACACCCGCCCGAGGTCCTGCCGGCGCTCATCAGGCCTGTGCTCGAAGGGGAGGTCGACCTGGTCGCCGGGAGCCGCTACACGGCGAGCGGGACGGCGGGGGGTTTGTCGGGCCCGTGGCGCCACCTCGTTTCCACTGGCTTGCGCCGCCTGGTCCACCTCGCCATAGGTCGCAGCCGCGCCCTTGACGACCCGCTGAGCGGCTTGTTCGCCTTCCGGCGCTCGTTGCTCGATGACGCCGCGCTGCGCCCCGACGGTTACAAGATCCTGCTCGAAGTGGTCGTGCGGTGCCGGCCGGAGAAGGTCGCCAACTATGGCTTCCACTTCGCTCCCCGCCACGCCGGAAACTCCAAAGCGGACCTGCATGAAGGCCTGGTGTTCTTCCGCCTCGTCTGGCGCCTGGCGCGCGCCGAGCGCCGGCCGTCCCGTTCATTGCTGACGGCCGGTCTCGGCCGCTGAGCTACTTGTCGGGCCTCTAGCCGGAGGGACCGGTCCAAGGCACAAGCTTGGGCAACGGCGCCCCGTTGCGCACCCACAGCACGACGCCCTCCGTCCGTGCCGCGACCTTGAAGGCGCTCGCAATCCGGTCGAACACGTCCTGGTCGGGCATGCCCAGGTTGCCGTCGCAGGAAATGCAGCTGGGCAGCAGCAGGTACTGGACTTGGCCGGCGAACGGCAGCTCCTCGCCGTCGTACTCGTCGTTGCCGTAGTAGGACTGCGAGAACGGGTTCGGGAACATGTACACCTTCACCCGGTGGTCGATGTTGGGGATGAAGTTTTGTGCCGCCGACACCACCGCGCGCGCAGGCAGCCGGTCCACTAGTTGCTGGGTGGCGACGACCGAGGGGGCGTGCGGGTCCGGAGGCACGATGGGGTTGTCCGAGAAGGGCGCATCGCCCCATAGCACGCAGCCCCAGAGGGCGCACATGGTGACCGCGAAGGTGCCCGCTGCCCGGCGCACCGGGGAGGCGGCCCGGGCTATGCCGCACACGCTGGCGCACACCAGGACGGCGGCGACTGGCATGGAGTAGTGCCGGATTATCTGGTGGAGGTACGGGTTGGACGACAAGGTGTCGGCCATTAGTTCAGGTACGGCAACGGCGAGTATCCCGGGGGCGAACATCCAGGCCAGACCCGAACTGAAGACCATCTGCCACACGTACCAGGGACGCGAACTGGAGACGGCGAAGTCCCAGAACTGGCCGGGTTGGCGCACAAGCGTGCGCAGCGTGGCCGAGAGGGTGCCGAACGGCCACCATGCTGAATAAGTAGCCGGGACGCCGTTTAGTAGTGCCGGTACGATGAGCAGGTTTTCCGCCAAGCCGACAACCACGCCAGCGCCGACAAGTACGGAGCCGATCTCGCGGTTGCGCTTCCACAGCACCCACAAGCCGAGCGGTACAACATAAAGGGCGTCGTCTTGCTTGCACATCAGCAGGAGGAAGACCATTGCCGCGAGCAGCTTGGGCCGCCAGACGACCGCTGCGTAGATGGCAAAGGCCAGCAGCGGCGCCTCGAACGCCTCGACGTGGAACTGCTCGAGGTTGCCCTGTTGGATGGCGGGGTTCAAGAGGTAGGCGGCTCCGAGCATCGTGGCCAGGATGGCGCTGTTCAGCAAGCGCCTGCCGAGCAAGTAGACCGGGATCGCGCCCGATGCCGCGGCGACCGCCTGGGCCACGAGCAATGCCGCGGTGTGTGGGTAGACCCAGTACAGCGGGACCAGGAGAACGAATATGAAAACGGTGTGCGCTGCGAACATGTCCGTGCCCATGACGGTCATGAAGGGCGCGTGGAAGCGGCTCAGCAGCCAGATCCCTTGGTCGTAGAGGCTGAGGTCGTACGCGTCCTGCTGGAACGACCGCAAGCTGTCGACCGTGGTGGTCGAGAAACGGACGGCATAGGCCACGATCAGGGCGAGCAGCGGCAGGTTGACGGCCCAACGGTAACTACGGGCGTCGGTCCCGGCTGCGAGAGCGGCCAAGGCCCGCCAGGGCCGCCGGCGCCGGCCTGCATGGGTGCCGCCGGCACTCGCAAGGGGCACCTCAAGCCCCGGCCCACCCGTCCCGTCAGTGCCAGTGCCGTTGCCGCTGGTTGTCCCGGCCCCGCCATCGTCCACCCAGCGGCCGTACGCGTCCTCCCGAAAGCTGGCCACGCCCTCGGTGGCCGCGCCATCTTGCACGCCCCGATGGTACAAGTGGCAGGGTGCACGGTCGCGTAGGGGCAGACGGGCGCGCCCTGGAAAGGCTGGGCCCTGTGCTGGCCCCGCCCCGGGAAGGCTGCGCTCCCGAGCTGTCACCCAGCTTGACGCCAACCAGTCCTATCGCTCAGCCGGGCCCAGGACCTCGATCTCGGGGTGAACGGCGACCTCGCAGCACAGCGATCGCGCGATGTAGCACTCCTCGTGCGCCTTGTGCACGAGAGCAGCCAGCGCAGCCGGGTCCGCCGGGCTGCGGACCGTTATCTTGGGCCGGAGCGTGACCTCCTCGATGCGCGAGGACTCCATGGGCATGCGAGCGCTGGCTGTGTCGCGATAGGCCACGACGTCGACACCCGCCCTGGCGGCCAGCGCCAGGAAGCTGAGCAGCTGGCATGAGCTGGCAGCCGCCGTCAGCAGCTGCTCGGGGTTCAATAGCTGCGGGTCGCCGCGAAACGCAGCGTCGGACGTCATGGTCAGTTGCGCCTCGGCGGGGGGTGTACGCACCGTGTGACGCCGGTCGTAGCTGCGGTAGCCGTCGCCGGTGGACCCCGTCCACTCCAGCTCGGCGCGGTAGAGGTGCTCTTGCATGGCGCGCTCCGTTCTCTCAGTTGCCAAGCCGCGCGTTGGCGCCCGCGAGCACCCGGTAAAGCTCCGGCCAAGCCCCGTTGAACCGGCCGACCAGTCCGACCCAAGCTGGCACCGCGACATCGGCGCGCCGCGTCTCGATGGCGCGCACGGTCGCCTGCGCCACCCGCGCCGCAGGCACCGGCCGAGGCCAGGAGCGGGTGTAAGGCTTGTTGCGGCGGGAAAAAAACGGGGTCGCCACAGGTCCCGGGCTCACCAGGGTGACCGCAGCCCGCCCTGACCACTCCGACCGCAGCCCGTCAGCCAAGCCCTTCAGCCCGGCCTTGCACGCGCTGTAGGCGACCTCTTCTGGCACGCCCACAAGGCCGGCCACCGAACCCATGAGCACAAAGTGGCCGGCGCTCGCCAGCAGGGAAGGCCCGGCCGCACGGGCGAGTTGTAACTGCGCCCGGAAGTCCAAGTCGACCAGGTAGTCGACGTCGGCAGCACTCATGTCCTCGAAGGCACCTGACCAACCGGCGCCGGCATTGGCGACCACGACATCGAGGCCCCCCAGGTTGGCGGTGGCGGCCGCGACAATCTCGTCGTTGGCGCCGGCGGCTGTGACGTCGGCAAGCACGGTTCCCGAAAGCGCCGCCGCCAAGCCCGAAAACTGGCGGCCGGCACCGAAGACCCGTGCTCCTCGGAACGCGAGCATTGTGGCGAGCGTGGCCCCGATACCGCTCGAGGCGCCAGTGACCAGCACTCGCAGCCCGGGAAGCAGGATGGTCGGTGGCTTCAACGCGCGTTGACCAATGCCCGCAACGACTGGCGCACGCTGCCGGCGGTGGCCAGCACCGCGCTCGGCTCGAAACCACAGTGCGCCATGCAATTATGGCAGCGAGGGTCGTGGCCCCGGCCGTACTTGGACCAGTCGGTCGTCTCGATGAGCTCTTTGTAGGT
>DATJST010000011.1:0-28341 GCA_035503975.1 Acidimicrobiales bacterium
GGCTGGCACCGCCCCGGCGGGCACCGACCGGGCTGGCACTGACCCGGCACGGCAACGGTAGTGCTTGACCTTAACACGGTGTGAAGGTCTATTGATGGTCCAGTTATGTTGAACATCGGGGAGTTCGCTCGGCTCGGGCAGGTATCGCCGCGCATGCTGCGCCATTATGACGAGCTCGGGCTCCTCCGGCCCGAGCAGGTCGGCTCAGCGAACGGTTACCGCCTTTACAGCGTCCACCAGCTGAGCAGGCTCCACCGGGTCGTGGCGCTCCGGGACATGGGTTTTTCGCTCGAACAGATCAGGGAGCTCGTGGACGAGGGCCTGCCAGCGGAACAGCTACGAGGCATGCTGCGCCTGCGCAGAGCCCAGCTCGCTCAGACGCTCGACGAGGAACAAGAGCGGCTGGCCCGGATCGAAGCGCACATCCGAGCACTTGAAAGGACAGGGACGATGGAGCTTCAAGACGTCGTGATCAAGCACACGCAGCCGGTCAGAGTTGCTCAGGCGGCTGCCGGTGGGCTGAGCCACGCCGACATAGGGCCTGCCTTCGGGCGCCTCCTGCCCGAGGTTGTCGCCCATCTGGAGGCGGTCGGTGCAAAACCGGGCATTTCGATCGCCTGCTACGAGGATGATGGCGGCACGGCCCCCCAGGGTGAGATCGTGCTCCAGGCCGGCTTCGACGTGGGCGACCAGGACGTCCCTGGCAGCGAGCACGTGTGCGTCCGCAACCTTCCGGTGGTGGAGGTTGCCGCCGCTGTTTACCGGGGTGGGGACGACGGCATCGCCTCTGCGTGGGAGGCGCTCGTCCGTTGGACCGAGGACAGCGGCTACCGCATGGTCGGCGACTGCCGCGAGCTCTACCACGAGTGGCACGCCGATGACCCAAGCCAAAATGTCATGGAACTGCAACAGCCGATCACGCGCTGAGCATCACCGGGCACCCGGTGTGCGCCCAGTGCGCACGCGAGTTGGGGCCGCTACCGCTCTAGCAGGTGTGACTAGTTATTCGGCGTCGAGCTCCGGCTCGGGTGCCCCGAGCAGCCCTCTTGGAGAGGACCTCGACCGTTTAGGGGCGGGCCCGGGCGCTGCCTGGATGTCGGGGCGAGCGATAGCGAGGTACAAAACGAGGGCCAGCACTGCGGCGGCCAACGCGACCGCGGTCGGCCCGTCACCGAAATTTATCCCGCTGAGGGACCGCGGCTTGCTGACGTAGTCCGCGAAGGATGCACCCAGAGGCCTGGTGACGACGTAAGACATCCAGAAAGCGGCAATGCTGTTGAGCCCCATCCGCCACCACGCCAGGGCGGGGAGCAAGATGACTACGCCGAAGACGATGCCCGAGGCCAGGTACCCGAGCTTAAGGGACGTCGCCGTGAAGTCCCCAAGCGCGGTCCCCAAAGCGAACGTGGCGAACACCGTTGCCCAATAGAACGCTTCGCGCCGCTGTGTCGTGATGCTGTGGATGGAGAGGGTGCCCTCGCTGCGCTGCCAAAGCCAGAAGATGGCAGCCAAAATGACTGCCCACATGAGCGTCGTCCCCGCGTACGGGATGTGCACGTCGAGGTGCAGGAAATCAGCTACGCCGGTCCCAAATATGGCGATGGCAAAGGCCAACGCCCAGTACGCGAAGGCTCTGTACCGGCGCGTGGCGAACTGCAGCACGAGCGCGACCAGGAACACGAGCACCTCGGTGCCGCCGCCCCGGATATTGCCCCAGGTCTTCAGGTAATCCGAGGTGGCCTCCCCGCCCGCGGTGGTCAAGATCTTCGCCACCCAGAATAAGAAGATGACTTCAGGGACCTTCGCGGCGAGGGGAGGCGGGAAGACACGACCGACTAGAGGGACCTGGCCGTCGGCGTACCGCCGGTTGCCGTGAGCGTGCGTCGGACGCTCGTGCTCGTCTCTAGCGGCCTTCGTGCAGCCTCCCACCTCGTGTGCGGCCGACGGTCAGCTTAGGGGAAGCGGTCGCCGAAGCGCCGTCGGGCAGGGTCAGCCCCAGCGCTGTGGCGGTTGGCGCGTGGTGACGTTCACCCGGTTGAACAGGTTGGTCATGGCGATCCAGAGCACAAGAGCAGCCCGCGTCTTTTCGTCAAAGTGCCTCTCGACGTCCTCCCAGATCTCGTCGGGCACCGGGTCGGCCTGGTCCGCGAGCCGCGTCATCGCCTCGGCCAGGGCCAGCGCCGCTCGCTCGCCATCGGTGAAGTTCGGCGCTTCGCGCCACGCAGGTACCATGAACAGTCGTTCGTCCACGCCACCGGCCTTCTCGGCGCTCTGCCAAGTCAGGTTTACGCAGAGGCTGCAACCGTTTATTTGGCTCGCCCGCAGGTGCACCAGCTCGAGCAGGGCCGGGGGGGCACCCAGCCCGCGGATGCTCTTAGCCAGCGCCTGTATTGTCTCGACGGCACCGGGGACGAGGGCCGCCGGGTTTGCCATCCGGGGGGTACGGGACGTTGCGGTCAACTGGGACATCGTCGCTCTCCTTTCGGGGGTGAAGCCGCCTGCCGCCGGCCTCGTCCTTCACGCCGGCAGGTTCGCCGGCCTGCTCTTAATGACCAACCACAGGCAAAGAACGTGACACAAGGACCAAAACCCCTGGATGGCCCCCTGCCCATGCCTGTTGCTGCGCTGTTAGGCGCGATGGGGCATCCTGAGGTCAGGAGGCACGTCTGGTCTGGCTGCTCAATTGGCCAGCCCGGTTGTCGAGGAGGCTAGACATGCGAAAGGGAGCCGCAGGCGGTCCCGCCGGCGCACGACGGGCCAGGTGGTCCGGCTTGCCTCCCCGGACCATTCGTGCCCGCCTCGCGCTGTTCTATTGCAGCGCGTTCAGCATCTCTGGAGCCCTGCTGCTCGGGATCACCGTAGGCTATTGGCAGAGCACGACCGGTACGCGCGCAACGGCGGCGTCCCCTGCGCGGGGCCCAATAGGCGTCCTGCCCGGGCCACGGCTCGGGAGGCTGAACCAGGTGGCCCAGCACACCTCCGATTCCCGCCAGTTACTCATCGCCGCCGCCGTGGCCCTCGGCTTGACGGTAGCGCTATCGGTCGCGTTCGGCTGGCTTGCGGCCGGGCGGATCCTCAGGCCGTTGCGGGCTATTACCTCCGCGACCCGGCACATCTCGGCAACCAACTTGCACGAGCGCCTCAACCTGTGCGGTCCGCAGGACGAGCTGAAAGAGCTGGGTGACACCTTCGACGACCTGCTCGGGCGCCTCGAGAGGTCGTTCCAGCTGGAACGCCAGTTCGTGGCGAACGCCTCCCACGAGCTGCGCACTCCGCTCACCACCATGCGCGCATCCCTCGACGTCGCGATGGCCAAGCCGGGGCCGCCCCCGCCGCAGCTAGGTACCCTCGCGCGACGGCTACGCCGCGAGCTCGACCACATCGACGAGCTGCTCGAGAGCTTTCTCACCTTGGCCCAAGCGCAGCGCGGCGAGCTGGCCGACGAGATGCCCGTCTCGCTTGACCGCGCCGCCTCCACGGCCCTAGAGCGACGGGCGAACGCCATCGCCAGCCTGCGGCTGCACGTCGAGCAGGAGTATTGTCCCGCGGCCTGGGCCCGTGGCAGCCCGACGCTTTTGGGGCGCCTGGTCGAGAACTTGGTCGACAACGCGGTCAAACACAACCAGGACGGCGGATGGGTACATGTGCGCAGCTATGCCCTCGAGCAAATCTGCCGGCTGGTGGTCGAAAACGGCGGGGCGGTGTTCGGGCAAGACCAGGTCTCGGACCTGGCTAGGCCGTTCCGCCGCTTGGGCTCCGAAAGGACGGGATCGGACAAAGGCACCGGCCTCGGGCTCTCGATCGTCAAGTCGATAGCCGAGGCCCATGGCGGGACACTGCGGCTTTGCGCCCGGCTGGGCGGCGGCATCACCGCCGTGGTCGACCTGCCCATGGCGCCCCAACCGCCGGTGGCGGTGCCGAGATGAGGGTCCTGGTCGTCGAGGACTCGCAGGCGCTGGCCGAGGTCGTGGCCGAGGGCCTGCGGGACCAAGGGATGGCGGTCGACGTTGCCCACGATGGCTTGGAGGCAGCCCGCAAGCTCGACCTGAACCCTTACGACGTTGTTG
Source organism: Acidimicrobiales bacterium (assembly GCA_035503975.1). Classification (GTDB taxonomy): domain Bacteria; phylum Actinomycetota; class Acidimicrobiia; order Acidimicrobiales; family Palsa-688; genus DATJMJ01. Next base: position 4,068 of record DATJST010000011.1, read on the forward strand.
TGCTCGACCGCGACCTCCCAGGTCTCCATGGTGACAGCCTGTGCCGGAGGATCACCGAGGGACACCGGCCTGTCATGGTCCTCATGCTCACGGCATCGGGCTCGCCCGGGGACCGGGTCAGCGGCCTCAGCCTGGGCGCGGACGACTACCTGGCCAAACCCTTCCACTTTCCCGAACTGGTCTTGCGCGTCCGCGCCCTCGCCCGCCGCCAGCCGGTGGACCGGCCACAGGTCTTGCGAGCTGGCAGCGTGGAGCTCGACCCGTCCAGTCGAAGAGCAAGCAGGGACGGGCGCTCCCTCGACCTCTCGGTCCGGGAGTTTGGGGTGCTGGAAGCGCTCATGCTGGCACACCCAGCCGCCCTCAGCTCGGAGGAGCTCCTGCAACGGGTCTGGGACGAGAACGCTGACCCTTTCACCAAGACCGTCACCGTCACGGTCAGCAGGCTCCGCCGCAAGCTCGGCGAACCCCCCATTATCAGGACCGTCCCCAACGTGGGCTACGAGATCAGGGGTTAGCCCGCGCTCAGTGTGACGCTGGCCCGCTCGGCCCCGAGTTCGTCGCCTGGACGCTCATCGGGCCGGTGAAGTGCACGGCCGACCGGCAAGCACTCTGGACCGACTGGAACCTCGGCGCGCTGAGGTCGAAGTTGTGGAGCACAAAGGTGCCCTGGCCATTCGGGTCAGGGAAAGTGGGGAAGCCATGCCCGCGCACACACGCGGCGTACTGCATTTCCTCAGCCAGTTGCTTGGGAGTGACCGGAGGGGGCGTCCCGCCGTAAGGTAGGAGCGCCTGGCACGCCTTGTTGGCGGCCACGTACCTCGGGTTGCTCGGGTCGAGGTCGCTGCCTTGGCCTGCCCGAATGCTAAAACCGCCGCCTTGCCCGTTCGGCCCGGGCGTCGGGTCGGGAAAGTCCTCGATACCGTGCCCCCTCATGCAGTGCGTGTAGGCGAGCAGGTTGGCCATGAAAGTGCTCTGGTTGAAAGATGGACGCCCACTTCCTGACCCTGTCGTCACGGGCGCCTTGCCCGACCCAGCCACACCGGGTGAGCTCGGCCCACTCGAGCACGCCGCAGCCAGCAAGCCGAGCACGACCAAGGCCGCGGCCGCTGTGCCCGGCGCATGGTGCCGGTGAGCCGGGCGTAAAAGGCGGCCGCCGCGCCAAGTAGTCGCTGTCGCCTTGTCGCGCCTTGGGGCAATGTTCGCTGCGCGGGGCGGAGCAGGTGCGGCGCTTTGGTAACTGGTCACACCAGTGTTATACGCGACCTGTGGTTACGTCGTGGCAACAGGCCCTGTTGGCCTCATGTAACCTCCCGCGCGCCAGGCTCAGCCGGCGGCGGTAAGGTCCTTGTCCTCCATTTCCCACGCATGGTCGAGCGTGTGGAACGCACTATGGCGGACGAGAAAGGGCAGGTTCCACGACCGCATCCTCTTGCCCTGTCCGGCGTTGTACGCCCGCATCGTGAGGACGTACTCCTCTCGGTGCTCACGCAGGCCATCAGGCGTGAGCGCAGCCCGCTCGGGTACCCGCAAGCCTAAGCGCTTGGCGAACTCTTCGCTTTCGGTGCGGACCGTGTGCCGGACGATCTGGTCTCGGTCCCGTCCCCCGCCACGTGGCCCTTTGCGCATCTCGGCCGACACCCGTGCGGACACGTCGTCAAAGTACTGCCAGCACGCGCGCAGCAGCGCGATCTTGCGGTCGAGCTCGCTCTCGCTCATCGGCTCGCGCTCCAAGCTCGAAGGAGAGAAGGAGATACCCCAGAAGTCGGTAGACCCCGTGCCGACCCTGTCCTCGACGACATGCAACTGCCCGGCGCTGTCGAACTCTCGCGCGAGCTGGGCCGCCATTGCTATAGGCCGGTACCGTGCGCGGTACGACTCCAGCAGTTCGAGCGCCAAGGCGGAGGTCTTAGCCCCCCGGCTCCAGCCCGGCCAATCGACCGCGAAGGCCACGGCCTTCTTCCCCCCGGGCCCTCGTTCCAGCACAACACGAACGGGCATCGCGCAGCGATCGTAGGTGCCTCACACCTTTCGCGCCAACAGCCCAAAAACGATGTAGGCACCAGCCGGCTGAGGTAACGCGGCTCTTCACAAAACCATCGCATTTTACTCACGCCCGGCCTACATGCGCCGGGAACTCACTTAAGAGGCTCGCGGAACGGGCTCTGTTCACCTGCGGGATGAGGAGGAAATAGATGACGCACGAACGACCGAAGGGGCGGGGCCGCCTCGCCGGCAGCATCGGATCCCTCGGTTCGCTGGCAGTGGCTGCGGCCGTCCTTGGAGGCTTCCTGACCGCCATGGGCTCCCCGGCTGCCGGCCAGGGCGGCGGTACGACGACCACCACAGGTGCCCCGGGGCCCACCCAGCAGGCGAACTGCGCCGCTACGACGAGCGGCACGGTACTGGACAGGACGGGCTGGGCCGCGTCCACGAACGCTCCTTCGGGAAGCGCCGACGCCCCGGCCAACGCCCTCGACGGCGACATGACCACCCGGTTCAGCACCGACGAAGACCAGTCTGCGGGCCTGTACTTCGAGGTGAACCTAGGCTCGGCGCAGGCCTTCGACGAGCTCGAGATGCAAACACCCAATTCGGGCAACGACTACGCGCGAGGCTATGACATCGAGGTTTACAACGGGACGTCCTGGGACCTGGTGGCCAGCTGCACCGGCAACAGCACGCCGGAGATCGTCAGCTTCCCCGACCAAGATGCCCAGTACGTGGCCGTGGTCCTTACCGCAGCCAATCCGAGCTGGTGGTGGTCGATCGACGAGTTCGACCTCTACATGACCCCAGCCTCCACAACCACCACGACCGCCGCCACTACCACCACGACGAGCGCGTCCACCACCACGACCACGCCCGCGGCGCCAACCGCCAAGCCCCCCGGCCACCCTGGCCACAAGGTCGTCTGCCGTCGGCTGCGCGTCCACCGTCACCGGGTGTGGGTCTGCTTCATAGTCCGGCCGCCGCAGCACCACCGCGGCCCGGGCCCGACCACCACTACCAGCACCTCACCCACCACGACATCGACGTCGACTACCACCACTTCGACAACTACGACCTCCACGACGACGACGACTGTTGCGAGCACCACCACGACGGTGCCTGCCGGTCACCACCGCAAGCCCGTGTGCCGGCACGTCCGCCAACACCACAGGTGGGTGTGGGTGTGCGTCGTCCCCGGCCTGCCGCACCACCCCATACCAGCAGCCCCGACCACCACCTCCCAGTTGGCAGCCTCGTAAATTGGCAGACTGACGAGCACCGACAACGGGCGGACGGAGGTGCCGCGTGAGCTACCTAGCCGAAGAGATTGCCAGCCAGCCAGGTTGTTGGGTTGAAGCCGCCGCTCTAGCCGGGCGCTACCGGGAAGCCTTCCCCGCGCCCGGCGAGCGGGTGGCTGTGGTGGGGTGCGGCACGTCGTACAACATCGCACTGGCGTACGCGCGCTTGCGGGAGGAGGCGGGGCACGGGCTCACGGACGCCATGGCCGCGTCAGAAATGCTCGAACACCGGGACTACGACCGCTACATTTTCATTTCCCGGTCCGGCACTACCACCGAAGTGCTCGAGGCGTTGCGGAGAGTGCCTCGGGCCGTACCCACCACAGCCATCGTCGCTGACGAAACCTCGCCCATCGCCGCTACTGCCGGTTCCCGAGCCGTGCTCACTTTTGCAAATGAACGATCAGTTGTCCAGACCCGCTTCGCAACAAGCAGCCTGGTATTGCTTTGGGCGCACCTGGGTGGCGACATCCGCCACGTGGTCGAGGATGGGCGCCGGGCATTGGCGGCGCCGCTGCCGCCGGGCGCGCTTGACGCAGAGCGGTACGTGTTCCTCGGCAGGAGCTGGGCAATAGGCCTCGCATACGAGGCCGCCCTCAAACTAAAGGAGGCGGCTCTGGTCACCACAGAGGCCCACCCGGCTATGGAGTTCCGGCACGGCCCGATAAGCGTGCTCGACACCCGCTCGCTCGTTTGGTCGTTGAGCGCCCCGCCGGCAGGCCTGGCCGGCCAGGTATCGGCCACCGGAGCCATGTTCGTCGAGGCCGAGCTGAGCCCCCTGGCCGAACTGGTCAAGGTGCAACGCGTGGCGGTGGAGATTGCCACCGCGCGGGGCCTTGACCCCGATCACCCCCGGCACCTCAGCTTCTCGGTGGTACTGGAGGCAAACCCTTAGGGGTTACGGTCGCCGCGGCCGACAGCGCGCCTGCTCGATGATCCCAGCAAGAGCGGTGAGCACTTCGTCTTGGCCGGGCACGAACTCCACATGCGCCTGGACGCCGCCGCTGGCCCCGGCGTCGCGGTCAGGGTCGACCTGGACCACCCTCCCGAGCAACGAGGCGGGGGTGCAGGCAGGCTCCTCGTCTGGTTCGAGGGTCACTTCTACAGCGTCCCCGAGCAGTAGCAGGAGCGGGCCCTTGAGGGCTAGGCCCCCATACGAGAGGTCGGTCACCACCATCGGCTGGGGCGCCAACATCTTGCCCCGGTGCAGGATGCGGATCTCGCCTCCGATCTCGACGCCGGTACGCGGGTCGGAGCGCCGCGGGGCGAAGCTGGGCCCGTCGAGGACCGCCAGCTCGACCTGCTTGCCGACCACCCGGTTGACTATCACCAGCCACCTGTACTGGCCCCAGGACAGCAGGCTGAAGAACCCGACCACCGAGCCATGATCGAGCTGACCCGTGGCGGGCGGGCGCGCCAGCTCGATCTCGAGGCTCCCTCCTGCGCAGCTGGTGACCCGAGCCTCGTACGGGTCGGCGTTGGCCACGTCCAACCTCACCGTCGTGCCGACCCGCAGTGAAGCAGCCATGGCCGCCGGCGCGCTCACCGGCTCGGGGCCCAAGCCGTCGCTCGTCCCAGGTGCGTTACCAGCTCGCGCTCTGGCCGGCCGCGACCGAGCGGGCTGTCCAGCCATGCAGTAGGTGTCGGCACCTCGCCTGCACCAACTTGAAGGACGTTTCCCGCCTTGCTGCCGCTCGTTCGGTCGGCCCAGGCACCCGGCGCGACGCGCGACCTCAACCAGCCGGCCCGCCAGGTCGACAGTAATGCGATGGGAGAAGGTGAATCGGCAGGCGATAGACGCGACTCGTCGAACCTCACCATTGCCTTGGTAATCGAGTACGTGCGCGACCGGGCAGGAGAGAGCGCGGTCGAAGAGCTGCTGGCAACGGCGGGCGAGCTGCGCCCGCTGGCCGAGCTTCTCGACGAGGGCCGCTGGAGCACCTACGAGCAGAAGCTCCGCCTGCTCGAGGCGGCGATAACGGTCCTCGGCGACCCGGAGATCCCGCGGTTGGTAGGCGCAACGGTGCTCGAGAGACGGACCGGGATGGCGGTCCGGCTATTACTCCGAGCCCTCGGCTCGCCGTCGTCGGTGTGCCGCAGCGTCGCCAAGGCCTCCGCCAAGTTCTCGACCAACTACACGTGCGTCGCGCTCTCGGTGGGCCGCGACGGCGCGGTGATCTCCAACCGCCTGCACGACGGCTACGAGCCGAGCCTCGTCGACTGCCAGTACACAGGTGGGCTCTTGTCGCAGATCCCGGCGCTGTTCGGGCTCGAGCCGGCGGTAGTCGCGCACGACGAGTGCCAGGCGCGTGGCGCGGCCGCCTGCATCTACAACCTGAAATGGCGAGCTCACCGTCGCTGGCCGGGCACGCGGCGCCACAACCGGGCCTCATATATCGAAGAGGAGCTGCGGCTCGTAAGCGAGCGTTATGAGGCCCTGCAGTCGACGATAATCGACTTGGCATCACCGGCCGACGTCGGTACGGTGCTGCGACGCATCACCCGCAGGGCCGCCGATGCCGTGCGCGCTCAGCGCTTCCTGCTGGCTTTGAGTGGTCACTTCGAGGGGCCCTTGGTCCACTATGACGGGATGCCCGTTGAGGAAGCGGAGCGCCTGGCCGCAGAGGTCCTGAGGGAGGAGCCCGACGACCACGGCGGCTCCCGCTTGATCGTCGACGTGGCATCGTCTCGCCAGTTCTATGGCCGGCTCGTTGCGGTCTACGACTTCGAGCACATCTTCTTTCCCGGGGAACGCCGCCTCTTCGCCGCTTATGCCCGCCAGGCGGCAGTGGCCCTGGACGCGGCCACGGCTCTGGAGGAGGCCCGCCGGCGGGGCGAAACAGCCAGTGCCCTGCTCGAGCTCTCCCGCCAGCTGGCTCAAGCGACATCCACGGACGAGGTGGCGCGGCGCCTCGCCGATGCGGTGCCGGCAGTCATCGGCGCTGACCGCGCAAGCGTCATGCTGTGGGACCCTGAGCGCCGGCAGCTCGTCTTTCGCGCCCGTTCTTCACGCCAGCCTGAGCCACCCGGCTTGGCGGGCTACGGTGTCTCGGTCGCGGACACCCCCGCGCTGGACGAGATGCTCCGTACGCTCCAGCCCCAGCACATATGCCAGAAAACGGCCGATCCCTACCTCCGGGACCGGATGAGAGAGTCGAGCATCGAGGAAATGCTCGCCGTCCCGATCCAGAGCGACGGCGAGATGTTGGGCGCCATCGCAGCCGTGCGCGGCACCGCCCTGCCCGCGGTAGTAGACCAGCAAGCGCTGGCGGACCGGCTGAGCGGTCTGGCGGACCAAGCCGCGCTGGCGTTCGAAAAGGTGCGCCTGCTCGAGCAAGAGCGCGAGGCAGTCCGCCGTCTACAGCGCAATGAGCGCCGCATCAAGCACCTGGCCTACCACGATGCCCTAACGGGGCTGCCCAACGGGCGTTACTTCTGGGAGGCCCTCCAGTCGGGCCTCCAGCGGGCCGATGCCGAAGGGGGCCGGCTGGCACTGCTCTTTTGCGACCTCGACCGCTTCAAGAACGTAAACGACAGTTTGGGGCATGACAAGGGCGACGTGGTGCTCAAAGCGGCCGCGGCACGGCTCCAGACCTGCGTCCGGGACACTGACACGCTGGCCCGCCTCGGAGGCGACGAGTTCACCCTACTCGTGCCTGGCGTCGCCGGGACGGAGGAGGCTACCTCTGTCGCCGAGCGTGTGCTCGCCGGCTTCCGCGACCCCGTCAACCTCGACGGCCAGGAGCTGTTCCTGTCCGCCAGCGTGGGAGTGGCGCTGTTCCCCGACGACGGCGCCGATGCACAGACGCTCTTGAAGAACGCCGACACCGCCATGTACCAGGCCAAGCTGGCCGGCCGCAACAAACAGCGGCGCTATGCCGCGGCCATGAACGCCCAGGCTCGGCGCCTGCTCGAGCTCGAAGCCGGCCTACACGAGGCGCTGCGCCGGCGCGAGCTGGTGGTCCACTACCAGCCTCAAGTGGTGGCGGCCACAGGCCAGCTCGTAGCCGTCGAGGCCCTCGTGCGTTGGTGCCACCCCCAACGCGGGATGCTGTGCCCCGGTGAGTTCATCGGCCTGGCCGAAGAGCGTGGCCTTATCGGCGACATCGACGCCTACGTCCTGCACGAGGCCGCCCGGCAATGCAAGCAGTGGGAAGAGGCCGGGTTCCCACCGGTCAGAGTCGGCGTCAACCTGTCGGCCCACCAGTTCCGCGGGGCCGACCTCTTGGGCTTGGTCACCGGGGTCCTTCACGACACCGGGCTGAGGCCGGAGCTCCTCGAGCTCGAGCTCACTGAGACCGCCGCCATGCAGGAACCTGAGCGGGCCGCCGACGTGCTACGCCAGCTGCGAGCCCTTGGTATCCGCCTGGCCTTGGACGACTTCGGGACGGGCTACTCGAGCTGGACCCACCTGAAGCACTTCCCTGTGGGCGGGCTCAAGATCGACCGCTCCTTCGTGTCCGGACTGCCCGGTGACCGTCACGACAGAGCGATTGTCTCGGCCATGATCGAGATGGCGCACCACATGGGGATGTCCGTGACGGCCGAGGGGGTCGAGACAGCCGACCAAGCCTGCTTCCTAGCTCGTCACGGCTGCGACCTCTTGCAGGGTTTCCTTTACAGCAAGGCCAGGCCAAGCGACGAGATCACCGAGCTCCTGCGCAACGAGGCACGGGTAGAGCGAGCCGGTGTTGGCTCGGGTAGCTAACCCGGGGCAGCACATCTGGGTCAGCCGGGGCAGCACATCTGGGTCAGCCCGGGCAGCACATCTGGGTCAGCCCGGGCAGCACGTCTGGGTCAGCCCGGGCAGCACGTCTGGGTCAGCCGGGGCAGCACATCTGGGTGCAGAACAGTAACCGGTCGCGCCAGCGTTAGTCCTGGTAACGCTGGTACACCCAGTTGCGCCGCTCGCGACCAAAACCTCCAGCGGCCGGGCCCTCCAGCGGCCGGGCCCTCCAGCGGCGGGGCGGTCGGGGCGGGGACGGGGGCGCTGCCCCGCTAGGTTTAACCTCGCCCGACGGACAGCGGCCGCGGACCGGACGGGCCCGCCACCCGCCGCCGGCCTGCCGGGCAGGAGGGCCATGCGCGAGCAGCTCGAGCTGACGTCGGCGGACGGGAATCTCACCGCCGGGGTCGACCCCCGGACGGGGTCACTCGTACGCCTGCGTTGCGACCAGCTCGATTGGGAGGTGCTCGGTGAAGCGCGCGGGGCACGCCCCTTTGACCTCTTGCTGCCCCTGGCGCAGCGCCGCCGTAACCGCACCCGGGACATAGCGCAGGCCAGCCCGAGGGTACAGACCGCCCGCGGCGCCAACTCGGTCGAGATGGTCTGGGAGGAGGTCCGCGCCGAAGCCGGGACGGCGCTTGCGGTCGAGGTCTCCGTCACGTACTCGGTAGACGAGCAAGGCCTGGTCTGCAACCTCACGGTGACGAACCACTCGGATGTCGTCGTCGAAGACGTGGCTTTTCCGTGCTTGACAGACCTGCAGCCCTTGCCCGGCCAAGATCAGCTCGACTTCTTTACCTACGAGTACGGCGGGGCCAGGAAACAGCGCCTCCGGCCGTTCTTTGACAATGTGCCCCGGCTACTTCGGGGTGGACCGGCCGACCGTGCTCCAGCAGCCCCACGCCGCCACGGTCCCAGGCAGCCCTTTCGTCCTGCTCGAGGGGCCGGGTGGCGGCCTGTACGTGGGGGTTGACCAGCCCGAGGCCGCGGTGCTTACGTGGGTGGCGGAATTGGAGCCCGGCTACAGCGACTCGATCGACTGCACGGCCCCGCCCGGTCCGACCATCGGCGGGAAACAAGTGCGCATCGAGTTCTCGCCCGTGCACGTCCCGTACATAATGCCGAACGAACGCCGCAGCTTGCCCGCTGTGAGGGCCCAGTTCTACTCGGGCGACTGGCAGGATGGCTCAGCGCTCTACCGAAGGCGCCGTCAGAGCTGGATGGGCTCGTCCGCTCCACCCAACTGGGCTTCTGAGCCACACGCGTGGCAGCAGGTCCAGATGAACTCGCCCGAAGGCGAGCGCCGCTACAGCTTCGCCGACCTCCCCGTTATCGCCCAGGAGTGCGCCGAACGGGCTGTGCGTGCCATCCAGCTGGTCGGTTGGAACGACGGAGGTCAAGACCAGAACAATCCGAGCCACGACCCGGACCCACTCCTGGGCGGCGCCGATGGCTTGCGCACTGCCATCGCCGAATGCAACCAGCTTGGGGTGAGGATAATCCTGTTCTGTAAGTTTGTCTGGGCCGACCGGGCAACACAGCGGTTCCGCGACCAGCTCTCACCGCTCGCGGTACGGGATCCTTACGGCGACTACTACGTCTACTCGGGCTACCGGTACCAGACCATCACACAGCTCCTGGACATCAATACCAAACGTCTTGTGCCAATGTGCTTTTCTTCCCCGGGTTGGTTGAAAGTGTGCCGGGAGGAATTCGCCAAGGTCCTCGATCTGGGCGCCGACGGCATGCTCTACGACGAGTGTTTCCACCATATGCCCGCGGTGGCATGCTTCGACGCGGCTCACGGGCACCGCTACGGGCAGCCAGTCCAGGCCCATGACGTCGATTTTGTCCGCTGGCTGAGGGAGCAATCGGACCTCGTGCGGCACGATTTCCTTTACGCGGGCGAAGCTTGCACGGACTGGCAGCTGTCGGAGTACCACCTTTCCTATCACCGCAGCGAATCGACCACACACGTACCGCTAATGCGGTGGCTCCGGCCAGACGCGTTGCTGATGACGGCCGTGACCGGCTTCGACGACCGCAATATGGTCAACCAATGCCTTCTTTATCGCTACATAGCGAGTTACGAGCCCTACAACTTCAAGGGCCGGCTGACGGACATGCCACTGACCGTCGCTTACGGGCGCAAGATGGACGCCCTACGCACCGAGTTGCGAGAGTGGCTGTGGGACGGCGAGTTCCAAGGTACCCACGGCGCCCAGGTCGCTGACCGCGGTACCGGCTTGGAGCATAAGCCCTTCTCGGTGTTCACGAGCAGGCACGATGGCTCGAGCGCAGTAGTGGTCGCCAATTATTCGCACGAACCCAGGATCCTCGAGGTTGTCGCCGATGGGCAGCGCAACCAGCGTTACCGCCTCGTCGATGGGGACTGGCTGGAGGCTGACGATGGTATCTCGGTCCCTGCCCGCTCGGCCGCCGTCGTGCTTGCTCAACTGCCGCGACGGTAGACCAGCGGGTTCTGCGCCGCGTAGTCCAGCACATCCCCGACCGCAAGCGTCCGGAAGTACTCGGGTGGCAAGACGTTCTGCTGGCCGTTGAACGTAGAGCCATCAGGCATATAAGCGCAAGTTATAGCCCGGCGCCGGCCCGGGGTCATGTTTGCGCCAGCACCATGGAAGATGAGGCCATTGTGGAGCAACGCGCCTCCTGCGGGTACCGGGCAAGGTGTTGCCGCCACGTCGCGCCACTCTGGGTAGACATCGAACAGTGCCCCGAGCTCCCTGCCGATCGGGACGTTGTCAAATTTCTGCGCCTTGTGGCTGCCTGCGACGTAGTACAGGCAACCGTTCTGTAGCGTCGCGTCGTCCAGCGCGATCCAGATGGTTATCGCGTCCGGCGAAGTGAACGACCAGTACGGGACGTCTAAATGGAAGGCGGTCGGGTTGCCGTAAGGTTCCTTCACCAGTGCCTGGTCGTGCCATATCCGCAGTCCCTCGACGCCGGCGACTTGGCCCACGAAGCGCCCGAGCTCGGGCTGGTGGAGGAGCTCGCGGAACGGGGCGCTCGTCTGCCACAGGTTGACACGTTGCGTGAAGACTCGGTCGTAGTACTCCCTCTCTTCCGAAGAGCGTCGTAGCACGGCTTCGTCCTCGACCTCCACAACGGGGAACGCGAAGCGTTGCCCACCTCGCTCGGCCAGGGCTTGGTCGACGACCGTCCTCCATTGGCCCAGCTCGTCGCCACTGAGGAACGGCACTATGGAGACGAAACCGTTCTCCTCGTAGAAGGCCTTCTCCTGCTCAGTCGGCGTGCTCCGCATTCCCAGCTCCATCTTGCCGCAGGGGCCCGCTCAATAGTCGAAGCGGATAAGCGGACAAGGTACTGGAAGTTTTGGCATGAGCGGCTCGGATTGCCCGCTCATAGGAACCGGATGGCCAACATGGCAATGTCGTCTTCGTGATCGGTACCGGTGATCTCGGTAAGGATATGCGTCAGCAGCAGGTCGGCCTGAGGTGGGCCGGCCGCGGCGGTCTCGGCTAGCCGCTCGAGCCCCGCAGCTAGTGGCTGGCCTCGACGCTCGATCAGGCCGTCGGTGAAGGCGATGAGGACCGCCCCCGGCCCGAAGTCGATGGTGGTTGGCACGGGCGGCTCGCCGGGCACGCCGAGCGGGACTCCTACGTCAATGCTCACGAAGTGCCCTTCGCCTCCTTGGAGCAAGAAGGGGGCAAGGTGCCCGGCTGATGCCAAGACCATCTCATGGCGCCGGGTATCGACGGTCCCGACCAGGGCGGTGGCAAAACGGTCGTCTGTGTCAAGATCTTCGCTCGCCCGCGCCAGGATTTCCGCCGGCGGCATGCCCAGCCTGGCCAAGGTCCTCACGGTGTAGCGGACCGAAGCCATGGCCCCGGCAGCTTCGACCCCGTGCCCGGACACGTCGCCCACCACGAAGCTGGAGGTGTGGTCATCAACGACGATGAAGCCGTACCAGTCACCGCCGACCTCAGCCGTCCCGAGAGCGCTCGGGACGTAGCGGGCTGCGATGTCCAACCGTGCCGCCCTCGGGAGCGCCTTGGGGAGCAGCGAGCGTTGCAGGTCGGCAGCCGCCCTGCGCTGGTCCTGGTATAGCCGGCGGTTCAAAGCGGCGACCGAGGCGGCATAGTCCCGCCGACGAGCGAGCCGTTCGGTCAGCCCAGCTGCCCCGAGCGAGATGGCGACCCCGCCGATCAGGATGCCCCAAGGCAGGTACTCGGACCAAGGCCCGCTCAGCGACCTTCGAGGAGAAGCGACGAAGGTGAGCACGTTGTTGCCGAAACTGACCGTGGCCTTCGACACTGGCCCCCGCAATGGCGGGTTGCTGACGTTCGTCTCGATCAGCGATGCTGGTGCCACCTTGGGGCCGAAATACAGGGCGAAGTCCAGGTTCGCGTCGGGCGAGCTGGGCGGCACGGTCACGCGGAGCGCCACTGGGAGCTCTTGGCCGACAGCGACGACGAACACCCCGCTCGGGCCGCGCGCCGACGACAGGTACCCGAGCTTTTGCTCGGTCTTCGTCCTCACTCGGCTCGTAACCAGGCCACTGCCCTGCGCCGCCTTGAGGAAGGAGGCGACGGACTCGCGGGCCGTCAGGCTCACGACCGGCGGCGCGCCCAGGTGAGCCAACACGCGCACCCGACCGCTCTTCACCACCACGAGGGTCGAGGAAGCAAACGGCCCGCGGGGCTTCATGGACGACGCCATCGCGCTGCGGAAAGCAGCGACCGGAGCTGGCGCCTCCGCAGCAAGTCCTGCCACCCGCGCTAGCAGCGCTTCGACCTGCACCGGGGCGGTCGCCAGCAACGAGGCCGTCAGGTTGGTCTGGAGTGCTCGCAGGCGGTGCTCGTTGTTGTGGTAGCTCACGCCCGAGCTGACCGATAAAGCAATCGTGATCGCCAGCCCTGCCAGCAGCGTGGCGACGGACGAGGCGTGGGGACGAAGTCGTTGGAAGGGGCCATTGCCCCGCTGGGGGTGCTCGCCGGCTGTCAGCGTGATCGAACCGCGCGCCGCCTGCCCGGGGACGGCAGGGCTCTCGCTGGGCGCTCTGGTCACCGCTGCCCTGAGACCTCAAAGCTCGCGCCGCGAGACCTACTTCGGCGATCGATGTACGGACACCCAGCTAACGCTCCCTGCAGCGCGTAAATCACTCGGAGCAGCTGCGTTGTCAACCGTCTCCTCTCCGACATAGACCTTCCCCGTTACCTCCGAGAGAGCAGACGTGCCGGGCCGCGTCGACAACCGTCAGCCCCAAAAGAGGCACGAAGGCGACGCAACGACTCCGCCCGTATGATACGGGCCGCCGTAGCAGCGCCGCACGCGGCGCCGAGGCGCAATCCCGGTCAAAAGTGACTTTGGCCCCTGGCGTAATGCATGCGGGGTAAGGCTGACTGGGAAGATGTTCGTGGCCGCCGAACTCGTCCTGCCGTTACCTATGGGGGTGGCCAGGGAGGCTTTGGCGCGTGCCGCCCACGACGGGGGTTTGGTGTCCGCATCCCGGCGAGCGGTCGGAGACGGCCTCCAGTTCGTGATGCCCGTAGGCCCCTGGGGCGAGCACGGCCCGGCCAAGGCCGTCCATGTCAGGCTGCTCCCAGGCCGGACAGTTGGGGACAAGTTCGTAATGGGGATGCGGTGGGAAGTGCCAGGCCCGAGTGGGAAGATGTTCCCCAGCCTGGACGCGGACATGGCTCTCAGCAGCAGCGGAGCGGGGCAAACGCTCTTGTCGGTGGCGGCGTGCTATGAACCTCCGCTCCACCGGTTGGGCAAGACGCTGGACCGAGCATTGATGTCCAAGGTGGCTGCTCGCACAATGGAGGCACTGCTTACTGACGTAGCCTCCCGCTTGCACGCCCTGGCGGCGGCGGAGAGCGAGAGCAATACCGCTCCCTTGTAAGCCTGGGGCGCTGGTGCGCGACCGCACTTCAAACCGATATCAAACCACCCAGCTCACCCACGGCACGTACCGTGTAGTCGAACAGCCGCTCGAAGTCCGTTGTCGCGCCTTTGAAGTGCCCGAAGAGCTCGAGGCTCACGATGCCGATCAGATGGGCCCAAGCGATCAGCACACCGGCGACGCTGTCGGCCCCGCGTCCAGGCAGGAGCAGGTCCCTCATGGGCGCGACCACGTCGTCGAGGCCGGTGGGAGCTGCCGGCATGTTCGCCTGTGGCGCTGGCCCGGGCGGCAAGGCGGCCGCGAAGATCCCCGCGACAACTCGGGTGATGCGCAGTGCCGGTTCGATTGTGGCTTCCGGCGCCTGGTAGCCGGTTACCGGCGTCCCGTAGAGGAGCGCCCAATCGTGAACGTGCCCGCCGGCCCAGGCCCGAGCGGCGCCGGCGACAGCCAGCCAGCGCTCCATGGGGGTGGCACCTGGCTGGTCGGCTGCCTCGACCGCCGAGCCGAGAGCGTCGTAGGCATCGACGATGAGGGCGGTGAGCAGGTCGTCCCGGCTGGGGAAATACCGGTAAAGAGCCGAAGGCACCATACCCACGCGGCGGGCAACCGCCCTTAGTGACAACCCCGAAGCGCCGTCGGCGGCCACTTCGTGCTTGGCTGCGTCGAGAATCTCGCGACTGATCTCGGCTCTCACACGGGCGCGGGCGTTCACTGCGGTTCCTATGTGCGCAACGATAGCTGTGTCAGAACGCGAGTACTTGACAAGAACAGCGTTCTCACTTAGGATTAGTGTTCACACAGTAACCACCGTGCAAAGGGGCAGACATGGACAATCCGGGCTCAACGGGCAGCGGAGGCGTGGCGAGGAGAGCCAGTCACTACCGCCGTCCCGGGCGCTCGACCAGGCTCCTCAACTGGGTCGTCCGTTCCCTCGCCACCAGCGGCGTGAGCCTCATGGGCACGCGTGTGATCGAGGTCCGGGGGCGGGTGTCAGGAGAGCCACGAACGACCGTCATCAACCTGCTCGACTACGGGGGCCACCAGTACCTCGTGTCGCCACGCGGGACGACCGACTGGGTCAGGAACCTCCGAGCCGATGAGGGCAGGGTGGTCGTCCGCCTCGGCCGCCGCCGGGCCCAACGGCGTGCGATCGAGCTGGCGGACGGCACGGCCAAGTTTGATGTACTGCGGGCGTACCTGAAGAAGTGGCGGTTCGAGGTCGGGGTCTTCTTCGAAGATGTCGGGCCCGGCGCTTCCGATGCCGAGTTTGCCGCCATCGGGGCCAGGCACCCAGTGTTCCAGCTCAGCTAGGCCCGCACCCCTCGTTCTGAACATCACCGTGGAACAACCAACACGCGTGGGCAAATACAGCGCCCGTGACGCCTCCTGCAATGGACCCTGCCGTGCTCGCTCTTTTCGCGGCGGTACACACCAGCCTGGCGCCCGGTAGCGGCGAGCTCACATCACTACTACGCTGCGCAGTACCTCACCACGGGCCATGCGCTCGAAGGCCGCCTCCACGTCGCCGATCGCGATGGTCTCGGTCACAAAACGGTCGAGGTCCAAGCGTCCTTGACGGTAGAGCTCGATAAGCGCAGGGAAGTCCCGGCTGGGCACACAGTCCCCATACCACGAAGGCTTGAGGGCGCCGCCCCGACCGAAGAACTCGATCATGGGCAAGTCCGGGAACCTCATCTCCGGCGTGGGTACTCCCACCTGGACCACCGTCCCGGCTAGGTCCCGCGCGAAGAACGCCTGCTCGAGCACCTCCGGGCGCCCGACCGCCTCCACGGCCACATCGGCGCCGAAACCTCCGGTTGCCGCGCGTACGGCCGCCACGGGGTCTTGCACCCTGGAGTTGACGGTATGCGTCGCCCCAAAGCCTTTGGCCCACCCGAGCTTGCGCTCGTCAACGTCGATAGCGACGATCACGGTGGCGCCCGCCAACCTGGCCCCGGCGATCGCTGCGCTCCCCACTCCGCCGCAGCCGAAAACCGCCACGCTGTCGCCGGGGCCCACCTTGCCCGTGTGCAGCACTGCTCCCAGGCCGGCCATCACCCCGCAACCAAGCAAGCCGGCCGCTTCGGGCCGCGCTCTCGGCACCTCCGTGCACTGCCCTGCGGCCACAAGCGTGAGCTCGCAAAATGCACCGATACCCAACGCCGGCGTCAGCGCCGTCCCGTCCCTCAGGGTCATCTTCTGGATGGCATTGAACGTGGAAAAGCAGTACTGCGGCTTGCCTTTTCGGCATGCCCGGCATGTGCCGCACACCGCCCGCCAATTGAGCACCACGAACGCACCCGGTTGGACCTCGCTGACGCCCGGCCCTACCGAGGCCACTTCTCCGGCGGCTTCGTGGCCGAGCAGGAACGGGAACTGGTCGGTGATGCCGCCCTCCCGGTAGTGAAGGTCGGTGTGGCACACCCCGCAAGCCAACACCCGGACAAGCACCTCGCCGGGCCCGGGCTCAGGCACGATGATCGTTTCCAGCGTCACAGGCTTGCCCTGTTCCAAGGCCACCACGGCCTGAACTTCATGGCTCATATCGCAACCTTAGGGCCGAGCGCTGGGGAAGAAGGAGCCACGGCGTCCAAGGCGCCCGCCAAAGAGGCGGGCTACTCCGTTCGCCGGTTGCGCCCGACCAGCCGGACGACCCCGCCTCGGGCTCGACCCCGCATCAGGCTCGACCCCGCCTCGGGCTCGGCTGCAACTTCTTGCAGAGGCATGCTAAAGGCGAGACCGCCCATATCCGGCCATTTTCGGCTTGGCGACCACAAGAGACGGACCTCTCTTATCGGACAAAGGGGATAAATCGTACCGAAGGCTTCCAGGGTGGCTTGCAAGCGCCGCAAGTTCTTGCTACCGTCCCATCGCAACTTCGCTCCTAGAAGGAAGGGGACCCAATGAAAGCACGTCGTGCCGGGCGTTTGTTCGCGCCGGCATCCATCCTGGCATCCGTCGCCGTCGTGTCCGGGGTACTCGCCAGCGGTCCGGCGGCGTCGGCGCCGGCAGCAGCAGCACCTACCACAACCACCACCGTCCCAGTCCGCGCCCACGCGGACCTCGTTATCTGGGCCGACGCCGACCGGGCCAAGATCCTCCTGCCCTTTGCCCAGAAGTTTGGCAAGCAATACGGCATCAGTGTCGCGGTAACAGCCGACGCGGGCAACCTGGAAGGTGACTTCATCACCGCCACCGAAGCAGGTAAAGGCCCCGACATCGTCGTCGGCGCCCATGACTGGATCGGCGACATGGTCGCCGACGGGACCCTGGCGCCGATCGCCATGCCGACCATGGAGCAAAAGCTCTTCGACCCGGTCACAATCCAGGCGGTCACCTACAACCGTGAGATCTACGGTGTCCCCTACGCGATCGAGAACCTGGCGTTGTTCCGCCACCCGGCCCTCAGTCCGCAGGCCCCGACCACCTTCGAGCAGATGATCTCCGAGGGCCAGGCACTAGTAAAGGCTGGTAAGGCCAAGATCCCGTTCTGCGTCGAGGTCGACGCCACAGGCGACCCGTACAACTTCGAGCCGTTCTACACGTCGGCCGGGGGCTACCTCTTCGGCACGCTCTCCAACGGCAACTGGAACCCCAACCAAGTGGGCGTCGGCCTCGCCGGCAGCCTCACGTTCGCCAAACTGCTAGCCAAGTACGGAGAAAAGGGTTCCACTCCCATCTTCAGCACTTCCATGGGCTACACCCAAGCGACCGATGGCTTCATTGATGGCCAGTGCGCCTTCTATCTTGGCGGCCCTTGGGCAGTCGGGACCGGGAGCGGCTCGATCCGCCCGGGCACGTTCGCACTGTCCGCCATCCCCGGTTTCGCAGGTATGGGCCCCGCCCGGCCGTTCCTCGGCGTCCAGTCCTTCATGGTCTCGAGCAAGGCGCAGAACATGGCTCTCGCTGACCAGTTCGTCCTCGACTACGTCGCCAGTCCCGCCGTCCAAAAGGCCCTCTTCAGCCTCGAGCCCCGCCCAGCCGCGCTCCTCTCCGTTCAGGAACAAGAGCGTGCAACCAGCGCCATCGCGCAAGGCTTCTTCGCCGCCGGCAAGCTCGGCCAGCCCATGCCGTCGATCCCAGCCATGGACCAGGTCTGGACCCCGCTCGGCGTTGCCGAGGCCAACATCATCAACGGGGAGACCCCGGCCACCCAGATAGCCGAAGCGCGTGCCGCGATCGTGAAGGCGATCGCGACCGAGAAGTAGTTGAGGCCCTGGTAAAGGAGAGTGCGGACATCTAGTTAGCTGCACGGAATGGTGGCGCACCCAAACCGGAGTGCTGCGAGCCCGGGTCGTCCCGGCAGGAAAGCGAACCCTTTCCTGCCGGGCGACCTTGCCTCGTTACCTGCCTACCTCACAAAGCTGATCCTGCTTGCGGCAGTGGTGGCTCTCGCTTGCTACTCACTGCCGCAGCTCTACTCCAAGCAGTTGTGGGTGCCTTTTGCGGCTGTCGCCCTGGCTACCGTCCTGATCCTTTGGGTCTACTTGGGTAGGCGCAGGATCCACCTCAAGTACCTGGTCCCCGGCACACTGCTGCTGATCGTCTTCCAGGTCTACCCGATCATCTACCTAATCAGTATTTCTGTCACCAACTATGGCGACGGCCATTTTGTCAACGAGCAACAAGCGATCGCCGCCAATATCGCAGACTCCGTGGAGGCTTCCCCCAACGCCCCTACGTACTCGCTTGCCGTTGCCACCAAGGGGAGGCCGGCAGATTGCGTTACCGGGGCAGCCAGCTGCCGCGACCTGTCTTTTGTCTTCTTCGTAACGGACTTAAAGGGGAAGGTCTTCTTAGGGACGGCGACCGGCCTCGAGCCTGTCCCGCGCCATGGGCTCGTGCTTTCACCGTCACTTGGACTCCTGGGCCCCGAAGGCGGCCTGACGGTGACCGCCGCGCCAGGTTGGAACTTCCTCGGCCCCGTGGAGGTCAACAACCTCGGCCCCCGCTTCGAGCAGTACTCGGTGCCCTTGGGCCACAGCAAGTTCCTCAGGGCCGTCGACGTCACCGACGCCGAGGTCGAACAGGCCACCCTGGCATACGACAAGCGGACCGGCGAGCTCGTCAATACTTCCACTGGGACCGTCTACAAAGCTGTGGACGGGTACTTCGTGCCCACAAAGGGCTCCGGCCAACCCTTGCCAACAGGCTTCGAAGCCGTGATCGGCGCTAAGAACTTCACGAGCGTTATCACGTCGTCCGAGATCCGGGGCCCGTTCCTCAAGATCCTGGCTTGGACGTTCTCTTTCGCCATCTTGTCGGTGCTGGGGACGTTTGCAATCGGGCTCTTCCTGGCGACCGTACTCAATCACCCTCGCCTCCGAGGCAAGAGCGTGTACCGGTCGGTGTACCTTCTCCCCTATGCCGTCCCCGGGTTCGTGTCGATCCTCGTCTGGGCCACCATGTTCAACG
This sequence comes from Acidimicrobiales bacterium, assembly GCA_035503975.1. Lineage (GTDB taxonomy): Bacteria > Actinomycetota > Acidimicrobiia > Acidimicrobiales > Palsa-688 > DATJMJ01. The sequence goes on from DATJST010000011.1 coordinate 23,383, forward strand.
GAGAGTTCGGGCTCATCAATAACCTGTTCCACCTGCACGTAGCTTGGCTGCAGAACCCGTGGTGGGCCAAGTTCGTCATCTTGCTCACCAACCTCTGGCTCGGCTTCCCGTATATGTTCCTCGTCAGCATCGGAGTTCTCCAGTCGATCCCGGCTGACCTGGTCGAAGCTGCGCAGGTCGACGGCTGTAGTGGGCGGCGGGCCTTCCGTCACGTGACGTTCCCGCTGCTGCTCGTCACGGTCGAGCCGCTACTTATCGGGTCTTTCGCCTTCAACTTCAACAACTTCAACGTGATCCAGCTGCTCACCGGAGGCGGACCGTTCACGTACAACTCCGTCACTGCCGGGTCAACCGACCTCGTCATCAGCTATACGTACCGGCTCGCATTCAACCAGACGTCGCACGAGTACGGTTTCGCGGCCGCACTATCAGTCTTCTTGTTCATCCTGGTCGCTGCGATCTCGATCTCGGGGCTCCGCCGGACACAGGCCTTTAGGACGATGACATAATAATGACCACGAGCGTCGCGCCACCCCACCCAAGTATCACGCTCAGTTCGCGCACCAACGGACCTGAGTACCGGCGACGACCTCGCTGGCAAAAGTGGTTGCTGGAGGTCGGCTGGCGGCACGGGATCGGGCTCATCGCGGTCGCGTTCGCACTTTTCCCGATCCTGTACCTGCTCCAAGCCGCCCTCAACGGAAGCTTGACCAATGTGAAGGGGTGGAGTTCTTTCGTTCCCACTCACCCCAGCCTCCATAATTTCAGTACCTTGCTGGCGAGCAAGGAGTACCCCTTCTGGGATTGGGTAATCAATTCGCTGGTGATCTGCATAGTTGCGACCACCCTCAGCATCTTCATCTCGTTCTGCGCCGCCTATGCCTTTTCACGCATCAGGTTCAAGGGCCGCAAAGCTGGCCTGCTCACGGTGCTGCTGATCCAGATGTTCCCTTCGTTCATCTCGGTAATCGCGCTCTACCGGATGTCCGCCGCCGCGGGCAACGTGTTCCCTATGCTGGCGCCCGGAAGGGTGAGCCTAACGTTGATCTATTTGGGCGGTTCCATGGGCCTGAACACTTGGCTTACCAAGAGTTACATCGACACAATCCCGATCGACCTCGACGAAGCAGCAAAGGTCGATGGTGCGAGCCATGTACAGATATTCTTCACCTTGATCCTGCGCCTCGCGTCTCCGATCCTCGTCGTCACCTCGCTCATAGCGTTTATCGGCACACTCAATGAGTTCATCTTCGCGAATATCTTCCTCACCTCGAGCAATAGCGCGAAGACCCTGCTCGTGGGGCTGTTCCAGTTGGGGAACCCAACGGGAGGGACCTACAACTTCGGCATGTTCGCCGCCGGCGCGCTCATGACGGCGGTGCCAGTCGTCGTACTGATGTTCCTCTTGCGGAACTATCTCGTGGGTGGCTTGCTCAAGGGTGCGGTGAAGACCTGAGATGTCCTGCTTGGAGAGCCCGCATCACGACGGCTCGGGCCTCTATGTCGACAACCCGGCGCCCGCTTTGGGCGACCGGGTGGACGTGCGGGTGAGGGCACCTGCCAATAGTGGGGTCAGTCATGTCTACGTGCGGGCGTTGCGGGACGGCGAGCCCTCTTTTCACGAGGCAACCGTAGACCATAGGTCCGGGACCGAGATCTGGTGGCGGGCAACTGTGGGGCTCGACAACCCCATTACCAACTACCGCTTTCTTCTCCGGCTGTCGGCCGGAGGTTACCGCTGGCTCAATGGGACAGGCCTGCACCGGCATGAAGTGGCCGACGACGAGGACTTCCGGCTGACAAGCTTCCCTCCACCACCGGCCTGGGCCAGCGGCTCGGTGGTGTACCAGATCTTCCCCGACCGTTTTGCCTCATCAGGAGCGGAACGCGACTGGCCTTCTTGGGCGGTTCCCACGGACTGGGACGAAGGCACGGTCGTTTACCACGGCAAGCTCACCCCGGCACAGGTATTCGGAGGCGACCTGGCCGGGGTGGAGTCACGGCTCGACTACGTCGCCGGGCTGGGCGCAAATGTCATCTACCTGACACCTTTCTTTCCCTCGCAGTCCAACCACCGCTACGATGCCACGACCTTCGCTGCCGTCGACCCCCTTCTCGGAGGCGACGGCGCGCTCGCGTCGTTGTCGGCGGCGGCCCACAGCCGGGGCATCCGGTTGTTGGGTGACCTGACGACCAACCACACCGGGTCTGGCCACGAGTGGTTCATTGCTGCGCAAGCTGACCCTTCGGCCCCTGAGCGCTCCTTTTACTACTGGGAAAGAGATCCGCCTGGCTATGCATCTTGGCTCGGCCACCCGCGCCTACCCAAGCTCAACTACTCGAGCCCCGCCCTCTGGGACCGCCTCGTGAGAGGCCCGAGCTCGGTCACGGCCCGCTGGCTAAGCGCCCCTTATTTCCTGGACGGCTGGCGCATCGACGTGGCCAACATGACCGGTCGTTACCGGGCCGAGGACTTCAATGCCGAGATCGCGCGGGCGATGCGCCAAACGTTGGCCGAGGTCCGGCCAGAGGCCTTCCTCGTCGCCGAGCATGGGCACGATTTCACTCCCGAGGTGAGCGGTGATGGCTGGCACGGCGTGATGAACTACGCCGGCTTCACCAAACCGGCCTGGACATGGCTGACCCGGCCCGCCAACACGAGCCTGTTCCTAGGGCAACCAGTCGAGATCCCGCGCCAGCCGGGCCACGTGGCGGCGCGCACAATGTCGCAGTTCTTGGCCAGGGTGCCGTGGCGCGTGGCTAACCACCATTTCAACCTGCTCTGCTCGCACGACACCGCCCGGATAAGGACAGTGAGCGGCGACCCGGCGGTGGTCCGAGCCGGAGCGGCCATGCTGTTTACTTTCCCGGGTATCCCGATGGTGTTCTCCGGCGACGAGATAGGCATCGAAGGGGTGACGGGCGAAGACTCGCGCCGCCCGTTCCCATGGGACAAGAGGAGCACCTGGGACCTCGGTGCTCTCGACGCCTACCGCGCGCTCGGCCGCCTGAGGGTGCGTTCGTCAGCCCTGTGCGAAGGGGGCTTGCGGTGGGCGTACCAAGGTGACGACACCTTGGCCTACCTGCGCGAGTCCCCCGCCCAACGCATGCTCGTCCTGCTCACCCGGGCGCCAAGCAGGGACGTCGTACTCGACACGGAGGCGCTCAACTGGTCGGGCGAGGCGGTCAACGTTTTTGGCGGCACAACGCTGACAGCACACAATGGCAAGGTGACCCTGCCTGGAGATGGCCCGACGGCCCAAGTCTGGGAGCTGCTTTGAGCAGGCGTGGCGCCGGGTTGACCGTGCGCTCTCCGCACGTTGGCGCGGTTGCACGCAAGCAACGTCCATCGACCGACTCGGTAGTGGTCCCACAGCCGCGAGCTGAGGTCCCCGTGGGCAAGATCCCGCCTGCTTCGCAGCGCCTGCGCCTTCAAGACATCGCCGCAATAGCCGGAGTGAGCGAAGCCACTGTCAGCCGGGTGCTGAGCGACAAGCCCGGGGTCGCCAAGGACACCCGCCACGCCGTGCTCACGGTGCTCGACCTGTTGGGCTACGAGCGGCCTCGCAAGCTGCAAAAACGCCGGACTGGCCTCGTGGGCCTGATAGTGCCCGAGCTCACCAACCCCGTCTTCCCCGCCTTTGTGCAGGTCATCGAGGGAGCCCTGGTCCAAGAGGGGTACACGCCCATCCTGTGCACCATGACCGCTGGCGGCGTCCCCGAGAACGAGTACATCGACATGCTCATGGAGCGAGGGGTAAACGGCATCGTCTTCGTGTCAGGGTTACATGCCGACACCTCGGCCGAGCACTCGCGTTACAGCGCGCTCGCCCAAGCGGGACTGCCGATCGTGCTCGTAAACGGGTACCTCGAGGGCCTCCCTATTACCTCGATCTCCGCCGACGAGGAGGCCGCGGTACGCATCGCCGTGAGCCACCTCGTTGCCCTCGGCCACCGCACGATCGGCTTGGCCACCGGGCCGCTACGTTACCGCCCGAGCGCTCAAAAGCGCGACGCCTTCCTGCGCGCCATGAAAAAAATCGCTCACGTGGACGCGTCAAAGTTCGTCGAGGTGTCCTTTTACACTGTCGAGGGCGGGCGGGCTGCGGCACGGCGGCTCCTGGACTCCAATGTCACCGCCATAGTCTGCGCCAACGACCTTATGGCCCTTGGTGCCACGCTTGCGGTCCATTCGCGAGGCATAAAAGTTCCTGACCAAGTCTCGGTGATCGGCTACGACGACTCGTTCCTCATGGGCTTCACCGAGCCGCCCCTCACCACGATCCGCCAGCCCGTGCGAGCCATGGGAGAGGCTGCCGTGAGCGCACTGCTGGACGAGCTGAGAGGGATCCCCCTGCCGCACGGGGACCTTCTCTTTCGGCCCGAACTGGTGGTCCGTGGCTCTACGGGGCCGCCGCCGGCGCTGTCAATTGCGCCCGGCGAGGCGGCGATCTGAGCGGCCTGGGCGCTCCTTGAAGGCAGTTCACCAGGCCCTCCGACGCGCCGCAGGCGCTACTAGGGCTGCTAGGTACGAGTGGCCCGAGCGAGTACTGACCCTTGGCCCTGGTGCCGTGGGCGGAGCCGGGCCACACTCGTTCGCGTGGGTGATGGGTGGGGCCGCCGGCCGGGCGGGGTGGCTCGCCGCCTCTTGAGCAAGGGAGCGCTGCGATGAGCACCACGTCGGCAGAAAGCATGCTTCACGGCCGGGACCTGCTGGCTAGGTGGGAGCTCAACAAGGATGTCGCCTTCACCAACGACGAGCGCGACTCCCTGAAGCTGCGCGGCTTGCTGCCTTGGAAAGTCGCCACCATCGAAGAGCAGGTGGCCCTGGAACTCGAACATCTTCGTCGTAAGCCGGACGACCTCGAGAGGTACGTAGGCCTCGCCGCTCTGCAAGACCGCAACCAGACCCTCTTTTACCGCCTGCTCGTCGACCACCTCGAAGAGCTTGCCCCGATC
>DATJST010000012.1:0-6434 GCA_035503975.1 Acidimicrobiales bacterium
GGCACCGTGGACGTGGTGGTGGGCACCTCGTGCCAGAACGGCCAGCCGAGCGCCGAGACCGCTACCGGCCCCGCTGACAGGTTCACCTACATAAAACCCAGCTTGCCCACAGTCACCGGCATCAGCCCCAGCTCGGGGCCGGCCGGCGGCGGGACGCCGGTGACGATCGACGGCTCCAACCTCGCCTCGGCGTGCCAGGTGAAGTTCGGCTCGGCCGCGGCGCATATCTCGTCGGTGTCGCCAAACGGCACGAAAGTCCTGGCCGTCTCGCCTCCTGGCTCGGGCACCGTGGACGTGGTCGTCGGCACCTCGTGCCAGAACAGCAACCCGACAAACAAGAGCTCGGCTGGCCCAGCAGACCAGTTCACGTACATCAGCCCGCCACCCATGGTGACCGGCATCAGCCCCCGCTCGGGGCCTGCGGCGGGCGGGACGACGGTGACCATCCGCGGTGCGAACCTCGCGTCGGCGTGCCAGGTGAAGTTCGGCCCAACGCCCGCTCAGATCTCCTCCGTGGCGCCAAATGGCACACAGGTCGTGGCCATCTCGCCTCCTGGCTCGGGCACAGTCGCCGTCGTCGTCGGCACATCGTGCCAGAACGGCAACCCGAACAACCAAAGCAGTACGAGCGCGCCCGACCGGTTTGGCTACATCCCGGTCGGGGTGACGACGATCTCGCCGGTCAAGGTCGTCCTAAATGACCACTTTGCCGGGGAACACTCGAACTATACGATATCTCTCCAGACCTTTGCCATCCTCGCTTCGGGCACGTCGAACATCACAGTCCGTTTCCCGAGCGGCACTGGGCTACCCTCAGGTTGCGCACTGGCCGACCTCACCCGGCATACGAAGCTCATCGCTTCGTCATGCCACGCCAGTGCCGGCACGGTGATGGAAATCAACGCGACAACTATCACGGCGCTTGGGCGCGCTGGCACCAACGCGAAGAGAAACACGCGCTCACCGCTTACCTCTACTGGCACGACGACGACAACTACGACTATTGCGAAAACAGGCCCCCAATCGGCCGAGACCACCACAACACCACCAGAGACGACCACGACGCCGACCGAAACCAGCACGACCACCATCACCACGTCGATGGCGAGTGGTGACGACACCCTGACGATAAGCGTGCCCTCGGGATTAAGCGCCAACCCAAAGGATATGTTGGAGATGGTGCTGGTTGGGGTCACCAACCCAACGCCCGCAGCCTACGCCTTGTCTGTTTGGACCTCGGCCGAACCGACCCCCGTCAGCTCGAACTCTTATCAAATAGTGCCTCCGGCACCGACCATCACGAGCATCAGCCCCCGCTCGGGCCCCGCCCCCGGCGGGACGACCGTGGCCATCGACGGCACCAACCTCGGCTCGGCATGTCAAGTGAAGTTCGGCCCGACGCTGGCGCACATCTCGTCGGTCTCGTCAAGCGGCACACAGGTCGTAGCGGTTTCGCCCCCCGGCTCTGGCACGGTTGGCCTCGCCGTAGGCACCTCGTGCAACAACAGCATCCCGACAGCCGAGACCACGACAGGCCCGGCCAACAACTTCAGCTACATCCCCATAAGCCCGCCCACCGTCACGGCCGTCAGCCCGCACTCGGGCCCGACCACCGGCGGTACGGCTGTGATCATCGAAGGTTCCAATCTCACCTCGGCGTGCCAGGTCAGCTTTGGCCGGGCGCGTGGGCACATCTCCTCGGTGTCATCAAACGGCACACGGCTCGTGGCCTCCTCACCGCCGGGCTCCGGCACCGTCGACGTCGTCCTGGGCTTCTCGTGCCACCACGGTAAGCCGACGGCTGAGAGCCCCGCTCGTGCAGGTATTGGGTTTACCTACATCCCGAAGACCCGCAACGTCTCGCCGGTCAACGTCACTCTGAGCGACCACGTCGCGGCAGCACGTTCGAACTACACGATCGTCTTCCAAACCTTTGCCGCGCTCCCTGGCCTGACCGCAGGCAACTGGCACATAACGGTGCATGCGGCGCGCGGGACCAGCCTGTCGGCCAAGGAGTGCATCGTGGCTGACCTCGCTCGGCACACCTCGACACCGGCCTTGTCCTGCCACACCGCTGGCAGCACCGTGACGATAGACCTTTCCTCGGGTTTCACCGCCAAATCGGCCGACACCCTCCGCGTGCTGCTGGTCGGGGTCAGGAACCCAGCCTCAGGCTCGTACAGGTTGTACCTCTGGACATCGGCCGAGCCGACACCGGTCGGCTCGAACTCGTACAGAATAGTGCGGCCCTCAGTGCACACTGCCCCGGTACTTCAAATCAGCCCCGACGTTGGCCCGCCCGGGACGATCGTGACCGTGACCGGGCACGGCTTTCCCAGGCACAAAGTGGTAAACATCTCGTGGTCGGTGTCGACCGGTTCCGTCGTGGTCGAGACTAACAAGACTGGAGAGCTCACCACCGACCTCGCCATCTTGGTCCCCGACGTCCTCGGCCCGCGGTACGCCGTGGTGCGCGGCTACAAGGTCAAGGCTGATTTCCTCGTGGTGCCAGCATCGTCCCAACCAGGAGGGACCGACGCAGAGCCGATTTTCCGCACGGAGGGCCTATGAGCGCAAACTTGGTCCGAGGGCACTCTAAAGTTCTTGGACCTCATCGACAAAGGGGACGGCCTCGCCAATTATTGTCAACGGGCTCAGCTTGCGAGCGGGACCGTAGTCCCCTCCATAGCCGTCGACGCTCTACACCTGAGGCCTGGTTGCCTTTGGTCCCTCATCTCCCTTCGTTCGGGGCTCGTCTGGCTTTTGTTGTGGACCGTGCCGAGACGGTGGAGCAACACCAGCATGACGAACACGACCGGTACCAAGTGGCCCCACCCACCGACGCTGTTGTGGCCGCCCAGAAGACCCAGCACGCTTAGCACTGTGATGGCCCGCGACCGGGTCAATACCAAAACACCCCAGAGCGCGGCCGCGTCGAGCAGTGCCAACCCGGCCCAGTGCCCAAGGCCGATTGCGAGCAGGCCGCCGACCGCGCGTACCCACGTGGAGTGGTGCTGAGCCCGCCGTGGCCGCGAGTCGGCGGCTAACCCGACGGGACTGGAGGCCGATGCGGCGCGAGCCGCCGAACGCTGGGCGCAAGTGCGGGCAGCGCCCTGCGACGGCCACCGCGGGGGTGGCGCAGCGCGCAGGCCGGCCAGTACTGCCACCAGTTCGGGAGCCGTCTTGGCCCCGTACACTGCGCCCAGCCGCTCTTCGAGCTCGTCCATGTCCAGCCGCCCCTGAGCCGCGTGACGGCTCAGCTCCTCCACCACCGCGGACCGTTCGGCGTCGCCTATGCGCATGGCTGGGGCCTGCTCCGCCATGCGTTCCAACCCAGCGATCGTGTCTTGCGTCCTCATGGCGATGGTGCCCTCCTCGGGGTACGGCATGGCCGCTGATTGTGAGCGCTCGCTATAAGTATAGCGAGCGCTCAATGAGCTACCAAATAGGATCGGCCCATGTCCGGGGGGCGCCTTTCTCGCGGAGAACAGAAAGCGGCTACACGTGCCGCCCTCGTCCGGTCTGCGGCCGCCGTCATCGCCCGCCGAGGGTTCCATAACGCCACCGTCGATGAGATCGCTGAGAACGCCGGGTACTCGGTGGGCGCCCTCTATTCCAACTTTGCCGGCAAAGAACAGCTGCTCCTGGCGGCCGCCGAGGATAACCAGGCCCATTGGGCCAGCCTGTTCAGGCGTCGGTTCGAAGAGGGTACCAGCCTGAAAGAGCAGGTGACGACCATCGCCCGCGACTGGATGGAGGGAGTCAGCGCGGGCCCTGAACAGTTCCTTCTCTGGGTGGAGCTGTGGTCGCACGCCGTTAGGAACGGGCCCCCGTTGCGCGAAGAGCTGGCAGCCCGCTCCCGCCTGGTGAGGTCTGGCTTTGCCGAGATGGCGCGGGCATCGGCCCGCCAAGTCGGTGTGGACCTCGACGAGGACCAGCTGGCCCAGCTCGCCGCCTTGGCCGACGCTGCCGGGATCGGCTTCGGCATGATCCGGCTGCTCGACCCCAAGGCGGTACCTGACGGCATGTTCGAGACAGTCTCGGTCCTGTGGTTGAGCTCCGTGCTCGAAGTGCTCGCAGCCCAGAGCTCATCACGCGGCGTGAGGGTGCCTCTGACCGCCCCAGGAGCGCCGATCTCGCCCCAGGGGCAATAGTCGCCGCGCTTGGCTCCACGCGGGTCTGGTGGCCACCGCCCTAAAGCCGATCGGGAAAGCATCCGACGTCCCGAAAGCCAGCACTAACAGTGGGGCGTCGGCATCGCGTCCGGCACGGGCATTTTACGCAACGAGGGTTGAGGGGTGCACCACTTCCGTCCAGCTGTTCAACCTGGGGGCAACGAACGAGGAGGCGGCGCGTCTGAGCCACAACGGGCGTTGTCGCTCGGGCTGGTCCTGGTCGCGGTCGCCTCCTTGGCCGCACTGCCCGTGGCCTCCGTCCGCCTCAGCGCTGAGCCGAGCTTCGTCCCGGCCATGCTCGCGTTGGTTTGCTGCTTCGACCTCCTGAGCGCGCTGTTCCTGCTACGCCAGTTCCTCGACACTGGGGACCGGCTACTCCTCCGGCTGTCTTGGGCTTACGTGTTCTCGCTGGTCGTCCTGACGGGCTACGGTGCATCCTTCCCGGGCGTCCTGGGGACAAGCCCGCCGCTAGCCCTGTACCCCTCAACCGCACCGTGGCTCTGGGTGACGTGGCACACGGGTTTCCCCGTGCTTTTGGCCGCGGCCCTCGGCCCCACTCGCCGGCCCTCCCGGCGGCAGGTGAGCCCCGAGCGACGCCGGCGCTCGGCGTGGGCGTCAGTCACAGCTTGTGTGGGTGCTGGCGCGCTGTGCGTGCTGGTCGCCAGCGTGCTCGGCGGCCACCTCCCTGTTGTCATCCACGGTGACGACACCACGGCGATGACCCAGGTCGCGGGACCTGTCATGTTCCCGGTAGTTGGGGTCGCCACCCTGCTCACCTGGCTCGGTGCCCGCACCCGCACCGGGCCCGAAAGGTGGGCCGCCATAGCCGCAGGCGCGAGCTTGGGAGACGTCGTCCTGACCCTGACCTCCCGTTACCGCTACAGCACCGGTTGGTACGCAGGCCGGACGCTTACCATTGCAGCCTCAGCGGCGGTGCTGGTGGCTCTGCTGGTGGAGTTCAGCAAGGTCAAGACCCAGCTCGCCCAAGAGGGCGAACGTGTCAGCGCAGTGATGGCCAGCGTCGGCGAGGGCGTCGTCACCGTGGACGCTGACGGGGTAGTGCGGTCGACCAACCCGGCTATGGAGCGCCTGGCAGGGCGACCTCGCTCCGAGCTTGTCGGCAAAGGGTGGGCCGAAGCGCTCAGCCTGTACGACCAACGCGGAAATCTCATAACCTGGCCCGAGTCCCTTGCCGCCCAGGCCGTCCGCCAACACCGCGTACTCGCGACCAGCGGCTACGGGCTCTACCTCGCATCCGGCGACGGTCAGCGGGTACCGGTATCGATGACTGCCGGGCCCCTGCTGGTCGGCGAGGATTTGCTGGGCGCCGTTGCCGTTCTTCGTGACGTCTCGAACGAGCGCGAGGTCGACCAGCTCAAGTCTTCGCTTGTCTCGACAGTGTCGCACGAGCTACGAACACCGCTCACCATGGTGCAGGGCTTTGCGGAGCTGCTGCTGTCCCGTGACGACCTGGGACAGGAGCGTTCTCGCGAGGCTCTCGAGAGGATCCACCTGTCTGCTCAACGCCTCGGGCGGCTCATCGACGACCTGCTATCGGTGTCGAGGATCGATTCCGGCAAGCTCCGGGTCGACCTAGCCGCGGTCGACGTCCTTGAGGTCGTAAATGAAGCAGTGCAGGTTGCGCCCTCCCAAGCCATCGAAGCTGAGGGCCATGAAGTGGCCGCCTGCGGACGACTAGTGGTCGATATCGCCTTTGACTTCCCTCGGGTGATGGCCGACCGCGACAAGTTCGTCCAAATCCTGACGAACTTGGTCTCCAACGCATTGAAGTACTCGCCCTCGCCCGCACCGGTGCGAGTGACAGCGGAGCGCATGCATGACCATGCGGAGATATCGGTCACCGACCAGGGCATCGGTATGTCAGAAGCTGAGTGCTCTCAGGTGTTCGAGAAGTTCGTACGGGTCGACCGGGCCGAGGTACGAAGAGTGAGCGGGACCGGCCTGGGGCTTTACATCACCAAAAGCCTCGTCGAAATGCAGCACGGACAGGTTTGGGCTAGGAGCGAGCCCGGCCACGGCAGTGTCTTCGGCTTCTCGCTGCCGTTAGCGCCCCAGGCTGAGGGTGGGGTACTCGCGATCCATGGCCTAATGGCCGACCATGGCCCATCGGCGTGATGGCGCGCCCGGACGGTCGAGGGAGCTAGGGCCAGCTCACTTGTGGCGCACAGAAGCCCGCTCGCGCAGCGGCATAGGTACACGGTGGATCCGGCTATGCCCATCAGAGGTCGTGGCGTCCCG
>DATJST010000013.1:0-12069 GCA_035503975.1 Acidimicrobiales bacterium
CAGGGCTGGCCCGACCTCATCGATGCTGCCAACGCCATGAAGGGCGAACTGGCCGAAGTGGGCATCCACTTGGTGGTGTCGGAGGTCCCGCTGTCTGCGCGCAACAAGGACGTGGCGGCGGGGAATTACGACATGGTGATAAATGACGTGGCTGCCCTCAGCTCCACACCATGGAACTACTTCGACGCGGTGTACCAGCTCCCATTGAAAAAACTGCAGGCGGGGCCTCAGAACACCGAGAGATTTTCCTCGACGGCCGCGTGGGCGCTGGTGCAGGAAGCCGGCGCCACTCCGCTGACCGACACCGCGGCGCTCGACGGCATCTACAACAACCTCGAACAAGACTTCTTGCAGCAGCTACCCGAGATCCCTTTGTGGTACAGCGGCGCCTGGTTCCAGGCAAGCACCAGCCACTGGGTCAATTACCCGTCGTCGACGGACGCACGGGACAACTACACGCCGGTCATGTGGCCGGGATGGCTCGGGTCCACGACCACCGTGCTCGCGCTCGCGCAGCTGGTCCCCAAGCCCAAATCACGCTGAAGGGGCTCGCTGCGCGGATCTCCCCGGTACCAGCCGGGCGGACAGGCGAAGCGGCTGCCGGGCCAATTCGGCGGTGCCGGCGCGGGCACGGCCATGCTCTGCCTGCTCTGCCGGGACGGCGCTCCACGTTGGCCCGGGGCGCTCGGGTGGCGAGCGGCCGACCACGGCGGGGCGTTTGGTGCGGGCGAGGGAACTACCGGGCGAAGCAGGTGTACCTTGTTTGCGGGAGGCCTTTTTTGGGCCGACCGGACATAGCAGGTGAACGGCCGGGGCGACAACGGCACGACGGCTGGCATGGAGGTACCCGGACGGTGCCACTTTCAGAACACGAACAGCGCATGCTTCGCCAAATCGAGCGCCAGTTCCAACAGGACAGGGGGCTGGCCCGGCCGTTGCGCATGCCCGCGGACCGGCACGAGGCGGCCCGCAACGCCAAGCGCGCGGCGGCGGGCTTCGTCGTCGGTCTGGTCGCCCTGCTCGTCTCCTTCGCGTCCTCGTGGGTCGTGGGTGTCATCGGGTTTTTCGCCATGCTGGCATCGGCGATGGTGCTCGTGCAGAGCCTGCGCCGCCTCATGCAGGAGCGCTGGTCGCGGCCGCGCGATTTGTCCGCGCCGCTCGAGCAGCAGAGGGGACGGCCGTCTGGCAACCGGTGGTGGCCGGGCTGGGGCGCGGGTGGTCGCGACGACCAGGGGGACTCGTTCTAGGCCGGTATCTCCCCGAACGGCCAGCACCTCCACGAACAGCCAGCACGTGCACGAACGGGCCGTGGGGGCCGGGGCTACGGTGGCGCGTGTGAAGTTGTACGTCCTGCTGGCCGAGCGCGGCGCCCAGAACGGTCAGAACGGGACGGTGAGCCTGCTCAGCGTGGGCTGGACGGTCACCCACCTGCGCCGTGTCATCGGGCCGGGAGTGCCCGCCGGCATCGCTCCGTGGGTCACCGGCCCGCAGGTGGTCGTGGTGTTCTTGGAAGCCGAGCTGGCCATGTGCAACCGCCAGCTTTCGCTCCAACTCGAGCTGCTCAACGAGGACGGCGCCGTGGTGGACATCCCCGGCCCCTCGGGCCACCAGCCCGTCCGTTTGGACCAGCCGCTCATGGTCCCAAGCCCGGCCGGCGTGCCGACGGGTTTTCCCGGCCGAGCCACGACCATGATGGAGCTGCCTACGGGCCTGCCGTTGGCGCCGGGGATCTACCGCTGGCAGGCGCGGGTGAACGGCCGGGCAGAAGATGACTGGTCGGCTCTGTTTTATGTTGCCGCGCCACCCCAACCACCGACCTTTGGTTTCACCCCGCCGGCGCCAGAATGACGGGCTGCGTTCCGACCGAGGGGCCGCAAGAAGGCACCAGAGGGCAACCGCGGCGCTCCGGTTTGCCAGGACTGAGCGTCGCGGCACTGGTGGCGGTATCGCGCCGCCCCGGGCTCTGGCCCGTCGCCCTGGCGCAATGGGCCGCCCTGACTGGGCCGCGCTGGTGGTCGCGTTGGCCACCCCTCCCGGTACCGCCACACGCGTACATGGCCTGGCGGGCCGAGGCGATGTACGGCCAGGCCGGCACCGCAATCGACGGCGAGGACCTGGTGGCGTACCTCGAATGGTGCCGCAGGATGCGAACGCTGGCGCGCTAAGTTCTTGGTGTGGCTGTGAGATCGGTCCTTTTCGGTCCCGGTGCCGTACTGATACCTCTCGTGCACCTCATACAGATATAGGCGAGAGCATGTCGCGAGCGCTCGTCCTCAATGCCAGCTACGAGCCGCTCTGCGTCGTGCCTACTAGGCGGGCGCTATTGCTCGTGCTGCAAGCCAAGGCTGAGCTGCTCTCGGGGACGGGCCGAGTTTTCCACTCCGCCCGCGTGAGCCTGGCCGAGCCCTCGGTGGTGCGGCTGGCGTACTTTGTCAGGGTGCCCCACCAGGCTCACGTTGCCCTCAACCGGCGGGCGATCTTCGCTCGCGACGGGCACCGCTGCCAGTACTGCGGAGCGCAGGCCGAGAACATCGACCATATCGTGCCGCGCTCCAAGGGGGGCCTCCACGTCTGGGACAACGTGGTGGCCGCGTGCCGGCGTTGCAACGCGCGCAAGCGTGACCACTTCCTAGAAGAATCGGGCATGAAGCTGCGCCACCCGCCCACGGCGCCCCGGGGCCGGCAATGGGCCTTGGCCGCGCTGGGCACAGTCCTGCCCGACTGGGAGCCGTACCTAGGCCTGCCCGGCACCGTTGTCCAGCTCAACGTGAGCGAAAAAGGCGAAGCCGCGCTATCCGCGTGACGGTCCCTGCCCCCCGTCCAGGGGCGCACCAGGAGAGCAGGCCGCGGGCGGGGAATTGGCACCTCGAACGCCGCGGCGGGACGGTCCGCCAGCTGCACGAGAAGTCTGCGGCACTGGCCACGTCGGTGCCGGCGGTCGCGGGCGTAACCACGGGCACGGCCAAAGCCACGCCCAGCGCCTCGCGCCGGGTCATCGTCATGTCGCCGCTGGACCGCGCCCTCGTGCTTGGCAGCACGCAGCCCGACGGCGCGGCCGACCATTTGGCATGTACCGCAGCCGGCTACGACGTGGTGCGGCGCCGGAGCGGTGGAGGCGCCGTGCTCGTGGTACCGGGCGGGCAACTCTGGGTCGACGTCTGGCTACCGTTCGGCGACCCGCTTTGGCAGAGTGACGTCGGGCGGGCGGCGTGGTGGCTCGGCGAGGCGTGGGCGCGTGCTCTCGAAGCGGTGGGCGTCTCGGGCGCGCAGGTCTGGAGGCGGCCCATGGAGCGCTCGCAGTGGTCGTCGTTGGCCTGCTTTGCCGGCCGGGCCGCGGGCGAGGTCATCGGGGCGGACGGTGCCAAGATCGTGGGCATTTCGCAGCGCCGCGCTCGTCACGGTGCCTTGTTCCAGTCGAGCTGCCTGTTGCGTTGGGACGCGCCAGGCCTGGCGGCGTTGCTCGGCGTGGCTGCCGGGGAGCGGCTGGCGGCTGCCCGGGCGCTGCAGCGCGTGGCCGTGGGAGTGGGCGAGGAGCGAGGACCGGCCGTGCTCTCCGCGTTGATAGCCGCTCTGGCCGCTCTGCCGTAGCGGTCAGGTCTCAGTCCCCGAGCTCGATGCCGGGCAGGCCGAGCGCTTCTTCGGCGGCGGCCAGGACGCGCACCACCTCGAGGCCGAAGTGGACATCGCAACGATGGCGCTGCTCGCCGCAGGCCACCATTTCCGCCAGCTCCTGCACTGCCAGCGTAAAGGCGTCAACGGCCTCGAAGTTGCCCTCGGGACGCAAGCACACGCCGTGCTCCCCGTACAACACGAGCTGGCTCGTCGTAGCCGCCGGTGGCACGGTAAGGCTAAGCGACATGGTGCTGGCTGACGTGGGTGCGATCGGGAGCTGGTCGAGCTCCATGGCCGCGCGGCGCCGCGTGCCCGCCGCCGCCTCCTCCGACGAAGGCGCTGCTAAGTAGCTCTCTTCGCCACCGGCCGTGGTTATGCTGGCCGCCGGTTCAGGTGCCTCGAGGTGTGCCCCGTGGGACAGCACAAGGTGCACCGTGTCGCTCTCGGTCGGACCACCCCGCGCCGCTACCGATGTCACCGGTCCCATGATCGGCAGGAGCGACGCCAGCCCGTGGGGGCCGATGTCCCACAAGGCCCCGTACTCGCGCCGCCACGGCGAGTTCCCGAAAGGGTTGCCCGGCTGGAAAATGTTGCCGTAATGCACGAGGTGTGCGCTGTGCCAGGGCCCGGCTTCGGCCGCAGAAACCAGCCATTGCTCGACGTCGGGCCTGAAGCGGCTGGTAAAGAACATGACCGAGGCGACCCCGGCCTCGTCCACGGCCTGGACCAGCTCCAGCGCGGCCTCGACGGTGAGGGCAAGCGGCTTGTCGAGCAACAGGTGGCAGCCGGCGCGAGCCGCCCGCACCGCCAGCTCAGCCTGTACGTCGGGCGGCACGGCGACGGCGACGGCGTCGACGTCGTCCAATAGGCTGTCCAAGTCCCTGTAGCCCTTGGATCCGAGGCGGCGGCCGATGTCTTGTGCCTTGGCCGGGTCCCTGCCCCACACGCCTTCGAGGACGGCATGGTCGGACGCCAACAAACCCGTGCCGTGAACGTGCAGCGCCCAGTACCCGGTGCCGATGAGACCAAAACGAAGTGGGGCCATCCGTCTATCCTGCCACGAGGCGGCGGGGGCGCCCACTGAGCAGCGGCCCGGCTATACGCTGGACGTATGCCTAGAGCATCTGAGGGCAAACCTCCAAGTACTCGACCCCCCGGGTCAGCCGCGACCGGCAGCCAGGGGGGTGGTGATGCCACCGCGGGCGGCAATCCCGGTGCGGTGATGCACTTTTCATGCCTGCTCGGCGTACCTGTTGCAGGTCCGAGCGGCCAGCAGGTGGGCCGGCTCGCCGACGTGATCGCCCGCCTGGCCGAAGAAGGCACGGCGGGGGCGTGGCACCCGGGGGTAACCGGTCTAGTCGTCAACTACGACAGCCAAGACAAGTTCGCGCACGCTTACCAGATCGTCAAGCTGACCACCGAGGGCGCTCAGCTCAGCATCGAACCGGGCGGTCTGGGGCCGTTCGAGCGCCGGCCGGGAGAGGTGCTTCTCGGCCGCGACTTGCGTTCGCGCCACCTCATCCACCTAGAGGGAGCACGGCTGGTGCGCGCCAACGAGATCGAGCTCGCCAAGACCGGCATTTCGTGGCAGGTGATAGGCGTCGACATTTCGTCGCGGCCTCTCGTCCGCCGGGCCCTACCTCGGCGCTGGCGCCAGCGCGTCAAGGCGGGCAAGGTGGTGGACTGGTCCGACATCGAGCCCTTCGTCGCCCACGTGCCTAGCGCGCGCCTGCAGATCCCGTTCCGCAAGCTCCGGCGGCTGCACCCGGCCAAGCTCGCTGACCTGGTGGAAGCCGCCTCTCACGAGGAGGGTGAGGAGATCATCCGCGCCGTCGGCGCGGACCGTGAGCTCGAGGTCGACGTGTTCGAGGAACTCGACACGGAGCACCAGCTGGAGTTCCTCAGCAGCCGCTCCGACGAGGATGCAGCCAAGCTGCTTTCGGCAATGGCGCCAGACGATGCGGTCGACCTGCTGACCGAGCTCGACCAGGACCGCCGGTTGCCGGTCCTCGAGCGCGTGGCCCCGGTCGCGCAACGCAAAATGCGTAGCCTGCTGAGTTACAATTCTGAGACCGCGGGCGGCCTTATGAACCCCGATTTCGTGGCGGTCGCGGTGGGCTCCACGGTCGGGCATGCCGTCGACGCAGTCCGTTCCTCCCTGACGCCGCCCGAGGCGGCGGGCGTGGTGTTCGTCATGGGAGACAGCGGCCGCCTCGAAGGCACGGCCCTGGTCGTCGAGCTTTTGCGCCGCGACCCGAGTGCTCAGCTCCTGACGGCTATGCGCTATGACCCGGTGTCGCTCGCGCCCGAGGCCGACATCCACGAGGTCGTGCGCACGATGACCGATTTCAACTTGGCCGTGGCGCCGGTGGTCGACCCCGAGGGCCGGATGCTCGGCCAGATAACAGTGGACGACGTTTTGGAGCTGCTGCTGCCCACTGGGTGGCGGCGCCAGTACGGCATGGCATCGTCGGACTAAGGCGGTCTCGGGACCTTCGTGAACCGCAGCAGCGAGGGCGACGTCCCTGTGGGCGAGTTGGACCGGCTCTTCACGTTCCCAAATGCCTTGTCGGCTTTGCGGCTGGGCTGCCTGCCACTGTTCGTCGTGCTCTTGCGACGTCCCGACCGCAAGGGACGTGCCGCAGCCGCGTGGCTGCTCGGCGCGCTCGGGGTGACGGACGGCCTCGACGGCTATGTCGCCCGCCGGTTCGACCAAGTTAGTTCGCTCGGTGAGGTGCTCGACCCCTTGGTCGACCGAGCGCTGGTGCTGACCGCCACAGCCGGCGCGCTGCGCTCGGGTGCCGTGCCACGGTGGCTGGTGGGCCTCGTGGTGGCACGCGAGTCGGTCGCGGCGGGCGGCGCCGCCGTGCTGGCGATCATGGGCGCGGAGCGGGTGCGGGTGAGCCGCGTGGGCAAAATGGGAGCCTTTGGCATGATGGTGGCTCTTCCCTTGTTCATCCTCGGCTCGTCGCGGTCGCGCTGGCACCGCCAGGCGGTCGCGCTCGGGTGGGTGTTCGCGGCCGCAGGGCAGGCGTGCGCATGGGCCGCCGTGGCGGGGTACGTGCCAAAAGCCCTCACCGCGTACCGGTTGCGGCGAGCCAACGGTGAACGCGCGAAAATAGTTGGCTCATGAAAGCGGTGATCATGGCGGGAGGCGAGGGCAGCCGCCTCCGGCCGCTCACCTATAACTCGCCAAAGCCACTGGTCCCGTTGGCTAACCGGGCCCTCATGGAGCACGTAGTCGCCCTCCTGTGCCGCCACGGCTTCACCGACATCGTGGTGACCGTTGCCTTTGGCGCCGAGGCGGTCCAGAATTATTTCGGCAATGGCAGCGAGTTCGGTGCCCGAATGGTGTACGCCAGCGAGGAGTCGCCCCTCGGCACGGCAGGGTCGGTGCGCAACGCCATGCAGCAGCTCGACGAGACGTTCCTCGTGATCTCCGGCGACGTCCTGACCGACATCGACCTGTCCGGGCTCGTGGACTACCACACGGAAAGAAAAGCCGTAGCTACCATAGCGCTGCGTTCGGTGCCCAACCCTCTCGAGTTCGGTATCGTGCTGACGAGGGCCGACGGCACAGTGGAACGGTTCTTGGAGAAACCGAGCTGGGGCCAGGTTTTCTCGGACACCATCAACACCGGGATATACGTGCTCGAGCCGGATATCTTTGAGCACATCCACCGAGGTGTGGCCGACTTCGCCACAGATGTGTTCCCCCCGCTCCTGGACGAGGGCTACGCGCTCTACGGCTATGCCAGCGACGGCTACTGGGAGGACATCGGCACGCTGGCGGCATATCGCCGCGCCCACCAAGACATTCTCGACGGCCGCGTGCATGTGGACGTCCCGGGCTTTTTGTTGCGTCCCGGCGTCTGGCTCGGCGACGGAGCGCAGGTGGACGCCGCCGCTGAAGTCAAGGGGCCCGCGATAATCGGCGATTATTGCCGCGTCGAGGCGGGCGCGGTTCTCGGCGAGTACACCGTCCTTGGCCGCAACGTGAGGGTGGGTGCGGAAGCGTACGTCGAGCGTTCAGTGGTACACGACAACGTCTACCTTGGCCCGGGCGCCCGCTTGCGTGGTTGCGTGGTCGGCCACAGCAGCGACCTCCGCCGCGGCGCCCGCCTCGAAGAAGGAGTGGTCCTCGGCGACGAGTGCTTCATCGGCGAGCACGCCATCGTGCACCCCGACGTCAAGGTCTTCCCGTTCAAGACCGTCGAGCACGGCGCGGTCGTCAATTCATCGATCGTGTGGGAGTCGCGTGGCCCGCGCAATCTCTTTGGCCGCAACGGCGTTTCTGGCTTGGCCAATGTCGATGTCTCGCCAGACCTGGCAGTACGTCTGGCCATGGCGTACGCCACGACGATGCCAATAGGGGCGAGCGTTATCGTCTCACGCGACACCAGCCGTGCGGCCCGCACGCTCAAACAGGCGCTAGTGGCCGGGCTCAATGCCGGCGGGGTGGACGTGGCCGACCTGGAGGTGGCTACAGTACCGGTCACCCGGTTCGCGGTCCGCCAAGAGCGGGGCGCGGGCGGGCTGAGCGTGCGGCTGTCGAGCGACGATCCCGACTCGGTGACGATCCGCTTCTTCGACGCCCGCGGGGTGGATATCGACGAGGTTTCCCGGCGGAAAATAGAGCGCCTCTTTTACCGTGAGGACTTCCGGCGCTGCCTGGGCTCCGAGATCGGCGACCTCACGTACCCGGCGCGGGCACTGGACCTTTACTCTCATGTGCTCTCCGAGCAGGTGGACGTGAGCGCGATACGGGCGGCGCGGTTCAAGGTGGTGCTCGATTACGCTTACGGGGCGACGTCGTTGGTGATGCCGGCTGTCCTCGGCCAGCTGGGTGCCGACGTGCTCTCGGTCAACCCGTACGCGGCGGCGCGCCAAGCCCTGAGCTATGACCGCTGGGAGCACGCTCGCGGGGTGGCGACGTTGGTGCGGGCATCGGGTGCCGACTTCGGGGCGGTTCTTGCCCCCGACGGCGAGCGCATAACGCTCATCGACGACAACGGCCGAGTGCTTTCGGACAACGAAGGGCTCTTGGCCCTGCTGGCCCTGGTGCTCGGCACCCGTGATGCCCTGGTGCTGGGCAGCGGTGATGCCGTGGTGCTGGGCAGCGGTGACGAGGGCGGCGTACGGCGGCGGGGCGCGGCCACGCCCGGGCGTGAGCCTTGCGTGGCGTTGCCGGTGACGGCCCCCATGGCGGCCGAGGAGCTCTGCCGCCAGGCCGGAGCGTCGCTCATCTGGACCAAGCTCGCGTCGGCGCACACCATGGAGGTGGCGTCCGGTCCGGGCGTGCTGTTCGCGGCCGGCCAGGACGGGGGCTACATTTTCCCGCCGTTCCTGCCCGCTTATGACGGGGTCGCTGCCCTGGCCCACGCCTTCGCCCTGTTGGCGCTGACGGGTGCCCGGCTTTCCCAGGTTGTGGCCGGGTTGCCTGCCGTCGCCACCGCGCATGAGGTCGTCATCACCCCGTGGGACAACAAAGGCCTGGTGATGCGTTCTGTGATGGCGCTCGGCCAGGGGAGGCCGTTGGTGTTGGTGGACGGGGTGAAGATAATCCACGAAGATGGCTGGTGCCTGGTCGTTCCCGACCCGGAGGAAGCATTGACGCACGTGTGGGCTGAAGCGGCTACCGACGCGGCGGCGCATGCGCGGGCCCAGGACTTCGCGCGCCGGGTGCGCACGATCCTGCGTCGGTGAGCGCCGGCTGGTCGGGGCCCCGGTGGCGCGAGGCAATCGCTGGCACAGTATGGTCGGCACCGTGAACGTTCCTGAAGACCTTGGTTACACCAAGGACCACGAGTGGGTGCGGCGCGAGGACGGCGTACTGCGCATCGGCATCACCGACTATGCCCAAGACGCCTTGGGCGACGTCGTCTTCGTGCAGCTGCCGGCGCCGGGCGTGGTCGTAGCCGCTGGCCAGGTCCTGTGCGAGATAGAATCCACCAAATCGGTTTCCGATGTGTACGCTCCCGTGGACGGCACAGTTATGGATGTGAACAGCGACCTGGCAAGTGCGCCTGAGCGGGTCAACGAGGACCCCTACGGGGAGGGTTGGATCTGCACGATGGCACCCTCCTCGCCCGGCGGCGAGCAGTCGCTGCTCAGCGCGGAGGGCTACCGCAAGCTGATCGAGACCTGAGGTTTGGCATTGTTCTGTAACCGCTGTGGCCACCGCAACCCGGAGAGGTCGAATTTCTGCTCGTCGTGCGGCGCGCCGCTCGAGCGGGGTGCCCAGGAGGCGGAGACCACCACGACGGCTATCCCGGCGGTCGTCCTCCTGCCCGGCGATGGTGCCGAACCGCAGGCCTTCGACGCCAGCGACTTCCTGCACGGGGTACCCGACGGGGGTGCGGTCCTGGTTGTTACGCGCGGGCCGAACGAGGGTTCGCGCTTTGTGCTCAGCCCGGCGGACGCTGTGGTCGTCACCATCGGCCGCCACCCCGACAGCGACATCTTCTTGGATGACATAACCGTTTCCCGCCGCCACGCCGAGGTACGCCACCGCGACGGTGGCTACTATGCCCACGACGTCGGCTCGCTCAACGGCACCTACCTCAACCGCCAGAGCATCGAGGAGGCCATGCTCTCGAGCGGCGACGAGCTGCAGGTCGGCAAGTTCCGCCTCCTGTTCCTGTCGCCGGCCACGGCTAACACCGGTGGCGGCCAGTACTCGGGCCCGGCCTGAGGGCCGGGGCGCAGTTGCCGAGCATGGCTGGTCATACGCACCTTTCGATCGGAGAGGTCCTGTCGCTCCTGCAAGAGGAGTTCCCCGATGTCACCATCTCCAAGATCCGCTTCTTGGAGAGCCAGGGCTTGGTAGACCCCGAGCGTACGCCCTCCGGTTACCGCAAGTTCTACGACGCTGACATCGAGCGCCTCCGCTGGGTCCTGCGTCAGCAACGCGATGCCTTCCTGCCCTTGAAGGTCATAAAGGGGCGCCTCGCGGAGCAAGAAGCCTTGCCCTTCGACGACGGCCTCGATGGCGGCCCCGAACAAGCGGGGGTGCCGGTGGCGGGCGCAAGCGACGTGACCGTGATTGCGGTGCCGCCGGCTCTGGTCGCCGGCCAGGCCCGTGCCACGCCACGAGGTGCTGGTGGCAGCAACAGCACCGCGGGTGGCCGAGAGCCTTGGGGCGGCGCTGTCCCCGAGCGGCTGTGGAGCCCTGCCTCCGCCTACGGCGCCTATGCAGCGCCCACCGAGGGTCAGGAGCAAACGCTCAGCACTGCCGGCCTTAGCATCGCTGCGGGAGTGCCGGCCAGCACCATAGGGCAACACAACGATGATGGGCGAGCGGGGGCTGGCGGGAACTCGAGCGCGAACCGACGCGGCGACACCGGCGCGGACCGCGGCCTGGGCCGCGAGGCCGGCGTGGGGGCAGAGAGCGTGCGCGGGCGAGGTCGAGGTCCTGTGGAGCGCGTCGTGCCAAGGGACCGCCCCGCGGGCGAAATGAGCGGGCAGGGCGAGCGGGTGGCACGACCGGCGCAAGCGGTTCGGTCCCCGGGTGGCGGCGAGGGGGGGAGCGGCGCCCGCCAGCACCGTGGCGTGACTGATCGTGAAGGCCCCGTCACAGAGCGGGCCGAGCGCGTCGCCGGGCCGGCCGCGACCGGGCCGGCCCCGCCAGCGCCGTCTGGCAGCGTGCGGCTGCCAGACGAGGAGGAGCTGACGCTCGATGAGCTCCTGCACGCTGCCGGCGTCGACGTGGAGACGGTGCGCGACTTGGAGCACTACGGCCTCATCAGCACCCGGCTGGTGGCTGGCACGGCTTGTTACGGCCGGGACGCCGTGGTGATCGCCCGCCTCGCGTCGGCATTTGCGCGCCATGGGGTGGAAGCGAGGCACCTTCGAGCGTACAAGGGTGCCGTCGACCGGGAGGCCGGCATGGTCCAACAAGTCATCATGCCGCTGATCCGCCAGCGCAACCCCGACGCTCGTCTAGCCGCCTCCCGGGCAGCCGAAGAGCTGTCGGAGCTCGGGGGTGCGTTGCGCGCCGCCCTGTTGCGCAGCGCCCTCGACAGCTTGCGCTGAAGAAGCTGAAGTCACGGGGCCGGCGCGGGCCGCGCCTGCCGGGTGCCGTCACTGCGGTTGTAACGTTCAGACATGGTAGAGATGCATCTCTCCGCTGTCCGGGTAGAGCTGCCGCAGAACATCCCTATCCTGTTGCTGCAGGAAGCCGGGGGAGAGCGGACCCTACCGATTTACATCGGTCGGCCCGAGGCGGAAGCCATTGCCGGGGCGATCCAGGGGATCGTCAGTAAGCGGCCGATGACGCATGACCTGATGCGCGACATCCTCAACGAAGTGGGTGTAGTCCTGGACCACGTCGTCATTACCGAGCTCAAAGACCAGACTTTTTATGCTGAATTGCGGCTCCGGCGGGGCAGCAACAACTATGTCGTCAGTGCCCGGCCCTCCGACGCCATCGCTCTCGCCATCCGTGCCCGGGCGACG
>DATJST010000014.1:0-3540 GCA_035503975.1 Acidimicrobiales bacterium
CGACGAGATCGGCATGGGGGACAATATTTACTTAGGCGACCGCGACGGCGTCCGTACCCCCATGCAGTGGTCGCCCGACCGCAACGCGGGGTTTTCTCGGGCCGATTTCGAGCAGCTTTACCTTCCGCTGCTCATGGACCCGGTGTACGGGTACCAGGCCGTCAACGTGGAAGCTCAGATGCGTAACCCGAGCTCGCTTTTGCACTGGATGCGCCGGATGCTCGAGGTCCGCCGGCAGCACTCGGTGTTCGGCACTGGGACTATGACGGTTGTGTCAACTGACAACCCTTCGGTGCTCGCGTACGTGAGAGAGCCGGCCGGGGAAGCTCGCGAGGGCCAGGATCCTGCCCATGCAGGCGTCGCGGGGACCGGCCGCCACCCCGGCCACGCCGGAGAGGCCAGGGAGGACGGTCTCGCGCCGGACGTCGTGCTGTGTATCGGCAACCTTTCCCGTTTCGCTCAACCTGCCATGCTGCCGCTCCAGCGCTGGCAGGGTATGACCCCGATCGAGCTGGTGGGAAGGGTGCCCTTCCCTCCTATCGGGGAGGGCTCGTATTTCATAACTCTCCCGCCTTACGGGTTTTACTGGTTCGCCCTCGTGGAACGTTTAGTTAGTGCAGCCACAGATGACGTTGGCCCAGCCGGCACCTAGCATCTACTCGACGACCGTGGGTTCAGGCCGTCCCGACAACAGCGTGAACGCCCCTGGAGGCGGCGCAGATGGTGGAGGTTGAGCAACTGGAAGTAAGCACCGGCCGGTTTTGCTTGGTGCAAGAGGGCTTACCAGCTGGGCTGTCAGACCTGCTGGGAGCCTACATGGCCCGCCAGCGCTGGTACGCCGGTACCGGCGCACCACGGGAGGTCCGGGTGCTCGAGTGCGGTACCCTCGCCGAACTGCCCGGGGGAGCGAGCCTCCTCTGGGCCATAGTGGCTGCCTTTGGCGTTCGGCCGGCGGGCCAGGACGGACCGTTGGGCCCGGACGGACCGTTGGGCCCGGCGGGCGACGATGGTCAGCGTTACCAGCTCTTGCTTGCCTCGAGGCCGAGCGAGGAAGGCAGCGTGCGTGTGGCGGGCTATGACCGGGCCCTGGTCGGCAGGTTCGGAGGTATGGCCTACTACGACGCGACGATCGACCCTGAGATGGCGCTGGCGTTGCTCGAGGCTGCGAGCGGAGGCACCTATCACGCCAGGGTGGCACGGCCCCTCACTGCCGAACAGTCCAACACCTCGGTCGTCTACGACGACAGGATGATCCTCAAGATCTTCCGTCGCCTGTCGGCAATGCCAAACCTTGACGCCGAAGTGACGTCGGCGCTGGCCCGAGCGGGCTTTGCCCATGTCGCCCGGCCCATGTTGCGGTGGCGGAAGGGCGCCGTCGACCTCGCGTTCGGGCAGGAGTACCTGGCCGGTGGCACTGACGGCTGGGCGCTCGCGCTGACGTCGCTCCGCGACCTCTATATGCCTGAAGTTGCCCAGAGCGAGAGCGTCGTCGACGAAGACCCGACCCACCCAGGGCTAAGAGGCGGCGACTTCGCGGCCGAGGCTGCACGGCTCGGGCGGGTGACAGCGCAGATGCACCTGGGCATGGCGGGTGCCTTCGGCACATCGCGGGACTGGTCGGAGCCTTGGTCGTTGCTGCTTGCCACCGTTGAGGCGGACTTAAAGTGCCTGGATACCGCCCTGGCGGACGCCGCTTATCCCCTCTTCCAGCGCCTCCACGCCGTCTCGGACCTTGGTTTGGCCTTGCGCCCGCACGGCGATTTCCACCTCGGTCAGGTAATGCGGACCGATGCCGGGTGGTACGTGCTCGACTTCGAAGGTGAGCCCAACCGGCCGGTCGAGGAGCGCTTCAGGCCGAGCTCGCCAATGAAGGACGTCGCAGGCATGCTGCGGTCGTTCGACTACGCCACGCGTTTTGAGATGGCCCAGCTCGAAGCCGCTCGTCGCGGCGAAGGAGCCCTTCGGGCCAGCAAGTTGGAGCCGCTTGCGGAGGCATGGAAAGAGCGCAACTGGGCGGCCTTTATGAGTGGCTATCTCGGCTGCGATGGCATCGAGCAGCTCCTGCCTCCCGACCGTGGGGACCGCGAAGCGCTCCGCATGGCTTTCGAGCTTGAAAAAGCGCTTTACGAACTTTCATATGAGCGCGCCTTTCGCCCAGAGTGGGCAGAGATCCCGCTAAATGCGCTCCGCAAACTTCTTATAGGAACGAAGGGACTGGAGGCGACCGATGCCGAAGAAAACGAGCCCTAAGCACCCGCAGCCCGACGTGGTCAGCACCGAGGACGGCCCTCGCAGTGAGCTCTCGGTGCAACACGACGATCATCCCGCCGGCAGCTCGAGCGATGCGCGCCAGCACGGTGACCCCAAGCACGGTGACGCATTCGAGGACCTCGGCCCGAGGTTAGAGATAAGCCCGAAGGACATGGAGCTCCTCGTAGAGGGCAGGCACCACGAGCCGCACTCTCTTCTTGGGCGTCACGGTGGCACGGTGCGAGCGCTCAGGCCGGGGGCGACCGAGATGTACCTCCTCGTAACGGGGGCCGAGCCGGAGCGCCCTGTGCTGCGCCGTTCCCCGATGCTCCGAGTCCACCCAGGCGGCCTTTGGGAGGGCCAGCTCGCCCCCACTGCGGCCGGTTACCGCCTTGAGGCCGTGTACGGCGGGGCGGGCGGGCCGGGCTTTGTGTTCGACGACCCTTACCGCCACTGGCCGACCCTCGGTGAGCTTGACCTGTACTTGTTCAATGAGGGCCGCCACCGGCGGCTCTGGGAGATCCTTGGCGCGCACCCGCGCGAGCACGAAGGCATCGTCGGGACGGCTTTTGCCGTATGGGCCCCCAATGCCAAGGCAGTGAGGGTGGTGGGAGACTGGAACTTCTGGGACGGGCGGGTCCACCCGATGCGCGGCATGGGGAGCTCGGGTGTCTGGGAGCTGTTCATCCCGGGTGTCGGGGCGGGAGCACGCTACAAGTACGAGATAGTGACGGCCGACGAGCGCCTCACGCTCAAGGCCGACCCGATGGCCTTTGCCACGGAAATCCCGCCAGGTACGGCATCCATAGTGGCCGCCCCGCCCGCTTACAACTGGCAAGACGCCTTGTGGCTCGCCCAAAGGGCCCAGGGGGACGCGCTCGCCAAGCCCATGTCGATATACGAGGTCCACCTTGGTTCGTGGCGGTGGCGGGACGGTGCAGGCGCGAGCTCGGACGGTGTGGGCGGTTCGGGGCCGCTCAGCTATCGCGAGCTCGCCGAACAGCTGCCTGACTACGTTGCCTCAATGGGTTTCACGCATGTCGAGTTCCTGCCTGTGGCAGAGCACCCCTTTGGTGGGTCATGGGGCTACCAGGTGAGTGCTTACTATGCCCCGACGTCGCGCTTCGGCGGCCCGGACGACTTCCGGGCGCTCGTGGACGCGCTCCACCGCCGCGGGATCGGGGTGCTGGTGGACTGGGTGCCTGCACACTTCCCGAGGGACGACTGGGCGCTCGCCCGTTTCGACGGCACATCGCTGTACGAGCACGCCGGCCCGATGGGAGCGCACCC
>DATJST010000015.1:0-6091 GCA_035503975.1 Acidimicrobiales bacterium
TGGGCAGCGCCGCGGTGCCGACCACGCTGGGAGCGCTGGTCCACGATAAACAGGCGTGGAAGCGCGGGCGCGCTTATGCCCCGGCGCGCTGGGCGGGCGGGGCCATCTTTGCTGCCGCCGTGATCGCAGTCGCCGTGAGCATCGCCACGGGCTCTGCCCAAGCCTTCGTCCACTACGGGCTGGCCTTTGTGTGGTCAGGGACGTATTCCCCGGCTACCGGCCAGTACGCCGCCGGGGTACTGATCGTGGGCACTCTCGTGACCACGGGTGCGGCCATCGTCCTGGCTGCCCCGGTCGGCTTGGGTGCGGCGGTGGCGCTGTCCGAGCTTGTCCCGAAGAAGATCGCGGCGGCAGCATCAGCCCTTATCGAGCTGCTGGCGGCAGTTCCCAGCATCGTCGTAGGGCTGTGGGCGTCGCTCGTGTTGGTGCCGATCTTCCGCGTCCATGTCGTGCCGTGGCTGCACTCGGTGCCAATGCTCGGGCTCCTGTTCGGCGGTCCCGACTACGGGCCGTCCATCATCCTGGCGGCCACGGTCCTGGCGATCATGGTCCTGCCAACATTGGTGTCCCTGGCCCGCACATCGTTGCGGGCTGTGCCGGTGGCGGACCGCGAGGCGGCTCTCGCTCTCGGGGCAACCCGCTGGCAGGTCGTGCGCAAGGTGGTCTGGCCGTCGGCCCGTTCCGGCGTCGCTGCGGCGGTGACCCTGGCAATTGGCCGCGCATTGGGCGAGGCGGTGGCTGTGGCCATGGTCATCGGCAACCTCTCCCTCCTGCCGCACTCGCTTGCCGGGGAGGGCGCAACGCTCGGTTCGGCCATCGTCAACCAGTTCTCGGAGGCCGAGCCCGGGCTCGGGACCAGTTCGATCATCGCTCTCGGCGCGGTACTGCTCGTGCTCACCGTCGCCGTCAACGCCGTAGGCCAAGCGCTGCGCCGTGCCGGCCGCCACGCCAACGGCTCCCGGCGAGGCGGCGCCCCGCCTACGGCACCGCGCACGGCACCGCCCACGGCACCGCCCACGGCACCGCCCGCGGCCCTGCCACCGGCCGGCGCCTACCCAGGCGCGGTCGCCTCGGGCGGCGCCAACGCTTTCCAGCTACCCCCTCCTGGCTCGTCGGCGCCAGCGGCGGCAGCTACGCGCGCGGCTGTGCCAGCGTACGAGCGCACGTTCCGGCGGCGCGTCCTGTGTGGTGGCGCGGCCATGACCGTTTGCACCGTGTGCGTCTTCGCCGCCGGTGCGCCTTTGGTCGCGCTGGTGGCTTACACCATCGAGCGGGCCGTCCCCGTCCTGTCCTGGGGCTTACTGGTACACCCGGTGGCACCGCCCTTTGTGCCTGGTGGCGGCATCGGGACGGCAATCGCAGGGAGCGCCA
Source organism: Acidimicrobiales bacterium (assembly GCA_035503975.1). GTDB lineage: Bacteria > Actinomycetota > Acidimicrobiia > Acidimicrobiales > Palsa-688 > DATJMJ01. The sequence continues at coordinate 1,372 of DATJST010000015.1, forward strand.
GGGTGGTGGGCATCGGCTTTGCCCTGTCGGCGCCCGCCGGCCTGCTCACGGCGTTGTTCCTTTACGAGCGGGCCGGGCCGGTGGCGGCCGCGGTCCGCTTCAGTGCCGACGTGCTGAGCGGCGTGCCGTCGATCCTGATCGGCATCGTGGCCTACGAGTTGGTCGTGGTGCCCATGCACGGCGCCTCCAATCTGGCCGCTGGTGCCGCCCTGGCTGTGCTCATGCTCCCGATCATGGTGCGGGCGGACGAGGAGGCGGTCAAGGCCGTCGCTGTGGACCTGCAAGAGGCTGGTGCGGCGCTCGGCGCATCGCGCTGGCGTGTCGTGCGGTCGGTCGTGCTCCGCGGTTCGCTGCCAGCCCTCGTCGCCGGCAATATCCTGGCCGTCGCCCGGGGAGCGGGAGAGACGGCACCATTGCTGTTCACTCTGGCTTCCCAAAGCTTCGCCATGACTCTGCTGATCCGTTATGACGGCACCCAGCCGTTCCAGGCCCAGGTCCAGCTGGCCTGGGCGACCGCCCTGGTGCTCTTGGCCGCCGTGCTGGCCCTGAGCGCCCTCGCACGCTTCGCAGCGTGGTCCCTCACTCGGAGAGCCAGATGACGACTTCTACCCCTACCCGCCTGCACGAACATGCTGCCCCTCTCGGCCTGCGGGGACCGGGCACCGCGATCACCTTCGACGATGTCAGTGTCCGCTTCGGCGACCACGTCGGTGTGCGGAACGTGACGCTCCGGGTGCCGGCGCGCCAGGTGACGGCCCTGGTCGGTCCATCCGGGTGCGGCAAGACCACGCTGCTGCGAGCCGTCAACCGGATGCACGACCACTTGGGCGGCCGGGTGAGCGGCTCGGTTCACCTCGGTGACCTCGACATTTACGCCTCGGGCACGCGAGCCGAACTGGTACGTGCCCGCGTCGGCATGGTCTTCCAGCGCCCCAACCCGTTCCCAACGATGAGTATCTACGACAACGTCGTTTCAGGGCTGCGCTTTGCTGGCATCCGCAAGCGTGCTCTCCTCCATCAGGCCGCCGAGTCCGCCTTGCGCCAGGCCGCCCTCTGGGACCTGGTGAGGAACCGCCTCAACCAGTCCGCTCTGTCGCTCTCGGGGGGCCAGCAACAGCGGCTCTGTATCGCCCGCGCCCTCGCCGTGGGGCCCGAGGTGCTGCTCATGGATGAGCCGTGCTCGGCGTTGGACCCCATCGCCACCGCGAAGGTCGAGCACCTCATTACCAGCCTGTCCGCCGAGGTGACGATCGTCCTCGTCACGCACAACATGTTCCAGGCCACCCGCGTCTCGGACTACGCCGCGGTGCTTCTCATGGGGGACGACCGTGTGGGCGAGTTGGTCGAGGAGGGACCGGCGGAGCGGATCCTGCGCAACCCGGAGGATCCTCGCACGCTCGAATACGTGAGCGGGCGGGTCGGCTGAGCCGCCGTCATGCACCGGGGGTGTGCCCCAGCACGCCGGCAACCCGCTCACCGAGCCAGCTTGACCCCTGATTGAGCCGGCCTGACCCCGACCTCTTCGAGGTGGGCCATGAGGTCGGCAGGGTCTTGGTACACGCGGTAGGCGCCCGCCGCTTGCAGCTCCTCCGAACCGTAGCCGCCTGAGAGTACGCCGACCCCAAGCGACCCAGCGCGCTGGGCGGCCAACAGGTCCCAGACGCTGTCGCCGACGACGAAGCACCGGGCGGGGCCCATTCCGAGCCGCCCTGCCGCCGCGAGGAACAGGTCGGGGTCGGGTTTGGCCCGCTCGACCAAGTCTCTGGTAACCACGGGCACGTCTGCGGGCAGGCCGAGGAGCTGCAGCGCCGGGCCGGCGACACCCTGTGCGCTGCTCGTGGCGATCGCGAACGGGACGCCGTTGCCATGCAAGAGCGCCAGCAGTTCTCGCGCCCCGGGTAGGGGCACGACCGTCCCGGCCTGCTCCAGGTAGGCTTCCTTGTGCCGTTGGGAGAGCCGCTCCAGCGTCTCGCGGTCGAGCGTCTGCCCCGTCTCCCTCTGGAGGGCGTTGAGGAACAAGCCACCGCTCATACCGATGCGCCGGTGGATCCGCCACACCGACAACCCGAGACCGCACTCCGCCAGTGCGGCTCTCCAGGCCATCACGTGCTGGTAGACCGAATCGACCAGGGTGCCGTCGAGGTCGAATAGGAACGCCGGCGTCGGAGAGCTAAACCGGGTGTCCTCGCTTCCTGGCACGCCGCCCACCATAATGCCCGCTCCCAGGACCAGCACCGTGACAGGCCTACACTTCGGTTGTGCAAATCTCCGCCAAAGTCGACTACGGCATGAGAGCGCTGCTCGTGCTCGCCTCCGCCTCGGAGCCGATGACCGCTGATGCTCTGGCCGCCGACCAGGGGTTACCGGGGAAGTTCCTCGGCGTCATCCTGAACGACCTCCGGCGCTCGGGCATCCTCGTCAGTCACCGGGGGCGTGAAGCTGGCTACAACCTGGCCAGGCCGGCGTCGGAGATCACCGCGGCCGACGTGATCCGAGCCCTGGAAGGCCCGCTCGCTCAAGTGAAAGGCATCCGGCCTGAGCAGGCGACCTACCAGGGGGCGGCACAGCACCTCCAGGAGGCTTGGATCGCGGTGCGCGCCAGCCTGCGCGCGGTCCTCGAGCACCTCACGATCGACGACATCGTCACCGGCGAGCTACCCGCACCAATCGCCCAGCTCGTGGCTGACCCCGACGCTTGGGTAGGCCGCCGGTTGGCCTGACGGCTTCCCGGCCCGGGACGGGTCAGGGGCGCCGTGCCCGCTGCACGTCTCTCAGCGCCCGATAGGGGATCAAAGTGACGCCGGCCCGCCCGGCGAGCGCGTGCAGGTGCCGGGAGGTAGTGGCGATGTCGTGGTCCTCGACCCGTGCCGGCCAGTCAGGCGCCACGGCTCGCAGCTCCTCGCTATCACGCGCCGGCCGCAGCACGAGTTCGGTGACCCCAGGCGGCATGTCGTTGAGCAATTTGTCGACTGCAACTCTCGCGCTGTGCCCCCGCCCAGGGCGGACGAGATGATCGGGTGAAACGACCCCCTCTTCCGCGGCGAGCTGGCGGAACGGGAAGCCGGCGGCGTGCTCGGCGCCTGCCCCCGGCAACCGCAGGGGCAAGCAAAACTCTGCAGCAAGGCCGAGGGCCACGTCGAAGAACTCAGGCCGCAGTTCCATAGCTCCCAGGTGGGCCGAGATGTGGCTCACGTTGAAGCCCCAGTAGACCGCCCGCTCAACCTGTGCGCGGCACTCCTTGCGTACCTCGTCGATGTCGGCGTGCTCCCATAGGTCCATCACCGTCCGGGGGAAGCCCCCGTCGCCATCCAGCAGGGACGGCGCATGTGTGACCGGGCCCCAGCGATAGAGGTCGTACTCCGCGTTGAGCGTCAAGTGGACGCCCACGTCCTCGCCTCGGTAGCTGGACGCCGCTTCGCGTGCCCACGGGCCCGGCACTACCAGACCCGCGGACGTTGCAACCCCACCGCGCAGCGAGCCGTATATAGCCGAATTAGTGGCGAAGCTGACACCGAGGTCGTCCCCGGTGACAATGAGCAGCTTGGCCTCGGGACCGTAGCCGAGCGCCTCGGCGAGCGATGTCACTCACCGAACCGTACTAAAGCGATCAAGCGGCCCTGGAAGCCTGCTGGGCCTCGCGGGCGGCGTCTGCTCGGCGCGCCGCGGCGGCCAGGGCTGCGCGGGCCTTGGCGATGCCCACCAAGCCGACCTCTCGCAACCGCTCGGACGGGCGCTCGACGCCTGGCTGCGACCGGCGCTGTGGCTCGGCACCTCCGACCTGCTTGCGGCTCGGCGAGCTCATGCGCGGCGCGTCATTGAGCAGCGCTGGCTGTTGCCACCGGCCTGCGGCCGTGCCACGCTGCTCGGCGGTTGCGCGACGTTGCCCGAGACCGGCGTCGACCGTGGCCATGTCCGGGTCGCCTTGGCTCGGGTGGTTGTCACTGCGCCTCGTTGCTGCTTGGGCCATGTAACCATCATGCCCAGGGGGTGAGACATTTAAGCCTGGGCCAGTCCTGCTCAGGATCAGCCGAGGCTCTCAGCTCGCTCAGCCTTCAAGTCTGAGGTTGCCGTGCTTACCGCCGGGGGCTGCCCCTGGCGGGGAGGGGGCGTGTAGCCCCGTGCACCCCGTTGGGCCGGTAGGCGCTCCCGCGTCCGCGCGACCACGTTGCGCTGCGCCAACCGCGCTGGCGCCGGGCGCCCAAGCAGAGCCTCCACATAGCGACGGCACGCCCTGGCAAGCAGCGGAGCTGCGCCGACGATAAGGGCGGCTACGGCCGTGGTCGCGGTCCCGGCCACGACGTCCAGCAGGTAATGGTTGCCGGTAGCGATGACCGCCCAGGTCGTGAGCAACGAATAGGACACGCCGAAGACTACGGCCAGGATTTTGGTCCGGCGAGTGCGCGCCGCCTGCCAGGCCACGAGGGCGCACCATACCGCGTAGCCCATGTGCATCGATGGCATGGCCGCCAGCTGGTCGGCGTGTTTGACCAGGTCGTTATGCCACCCGAGCGCTCCCGAGTGGGCAACCACGTCGACAAAGCCCGACAGCATCCGCGGCGGGGCCACCGGGTAAGCCCAAAACACGGCGAAGGCCATCAAATTAGCAAGGACAATGCAATTGCGTAGGGGTACGTACAGTTCGGGCCGTCGCCACCAGAGCCAAGCGGCGAAGCCAAAGGTGATAGCGAAGATGGCGATGGCGTAGAAGTTGGACACGACA
>DATJST010000016.1:0-7408 GCA_035503975.1 Acidimicrobiales bacterium
CCGGAGCCTACCTCGCGCCGGCCCAGTTTGATGCCGGGGGGCGCCGGGGTGGCCCCCGGGGGCGCTTCAGAACGGGATGAAGTCCCAGTCCGCCTCAACCACACCGTCGGCGAAAGACCATTCCAGCTGGGCCTCTTGATCGCTGAAAGCGTTGGCTCGCTTGTTGCTTAGGTCAAGGGGCGGTGGGCTGAGCGGTAGCATGCCAGGAGCGACCCCGGCGCCGGGCGCGGGCTCGCCGGGGAGTAGCGCAGTTGGTAGCGCACCTGCTTTGGGAGCAGGAGGCCGGGGGTTCAAGTCCCCCCTCCCCGACCAGACATCCCCCGACCAAGAAGACTTTTCTGTTCGCTGTCCGCGTGCGGGCCCCCGGCTGCCTGCTCCCTGGTTGGCGGGCTACCAGACGACGAAGGAGCCGCTGCCGCCCGTGCTGCAGAGCATGGCGCCGCTGACCGTCGCGGCCGAGGCCGCGAGGGTCGGCAGGCAGCGGCGGAGCGCGGTGGCCATGGCCTGTTGGGGTGCCGCGCTCGGCTCGCGGCGGAGGCAGCCTCGCTCCCCGGGCTCGGACCGGCTGCGCAAGGGGGCGGCTGCCCATGGGGGGTTGAGCGTGCTGGTTCTCGAGAAGCTGTCCCGGCGGTCAAAAACCGCTGAGCCCGGGGGGTTGTAGCGACCTGCACGCCTGCGAGGCCGCCTGGAACTGGGGCGAGCTTGGGTTGAGGTCGCTATTGGCCCCTCCCGTGACTTCGACCATGATCTGACCTTGGCTGTTCGGCTCAGGGAAATCAGGGACTCCGTGAGCGCGCATGCACTGTACGTACTTGAGCAGCTGGTTGGTCGAGCCGGTGGACGCGCCTGCATGGCTTGGCGCGTGCGGTACCAGGCTCTGGCACGCCTGCATGGCCGACTTGAAAGCGGGCGAGCTCGAGTCGATGCCACTGCTTTTGGAGAGCCGGAACATGACCCCCCCGCTCGGGTTGACTGTGACCGCCGAATCGGGGAAGTTGGGCTCGCCATGAGAGCGCATGCAGCTGGCGAACTTGATGCTCTGAGCGGCTCCCGAGGCGCTCTCATCGCCGGGCGCATTGCCCTGGGGGGCGGGCGGGCCCTCGGTTGTGGCCGTCGTCGTGCCCGTATGGGCGACGGCGTTGTTCGACGACCCTCCACCCCCGCACGCGCCCAACAGGAGCGCTACGCACCCAAGCGAGCACCCGACCAGGGCGAAGCGCCATGGCCGGTGCAGCGGTCCCCTCGGGTGGACAGACACCTGCGCCGCAGCCCTTGCCGGGTGTCGCTCGTCCTGTGTACCCGGCCTTGTGCCCATGTGCGTCTCCCTTTTCCCTTTCCCTGGGGCGATCGTTGAGGACCGTTATAGGGCAAAGGCGGTAACGCGGCGGTCACAGAAATTGTTATATCTCTGTTATCGCCTTTCGTGCATGCTGAGGCCATGGGAAGATCCCGCTCTGGGCCGCCGGCCGCTCAACTGGCCCGATATACCCGCTGGAGCACACCTTGAAAGTGCTCGTGGTAGAGGACCAAAGTGAGCTGGCCGAGGCTCTTGCGAGAGGGCTTCGCCAACAAGGCATGACGGTGGACGTCGCCTTCGATGGCCAGGACGCTCTCGACCATGTGCTTGACCACGCCAGCCTGACGACCTACGACGTGGTGGTGCTCGACCGGGGCCTACCCATGGTGCACGGGGACGACGTGTGCCGCACCTTGGGGGCGAGCGGGTGCAACAGCCGCATCCTCATGCTCACTGCGGCCAGCACGGTCGAAGACAAGGTAGAAGGCCTGGGCCTCGGGGCGGACGACTACTTGGCCAAGCCCTTCAGTTTCGCCGAGCTCGTGGCCCGGGTGCGGGCGCTTGGCCGACGTGCCAACCCAGCGTCGCCGCTCACCCTGGTCCACGGCAACCTCAAGCTAGACCCCGCAAGCCGCGTAGCAGTGCGCGGCGGGGTGCGGCTCGCCCTCACCCCCAAGGAGTTCGCCGTCCTGGAGCTGTTGGTCAACGCCCGGGGCGCCGCGGTGTCGGCCGAGGAGCTATTGGAGCGCGTCTGGGACGAGTTCGCTGACCCGTTCACCAAGACAGTGGCAGTCACGGTGGGCCGGCTACGGGCCAAGCTGGGGGGCCCTCCGCTCATCGAGACCGTGCCGCGAACGGGTTATCGCGTAATCTCCTGAGCCCCACCACCCGGGTGCCCGTCGTGCGCCGGCTTGGCGGCCTGCTGGCCGGCTTACGGCTACGCCGCCAGACGGTACGCATGCGCCTCACGCTGCTGTACGGGAGCCTTTTCCTCCTGTCATCAGCGGTCCTACTGGCGATCACCTACGTATTGGTCGACCACAACGACCTGTTCCTCGCCCAAGCGACGAGCACCGGGGGGCAGGTCGGACATAAGCGCGTCCTGTTGCGCTCGTCCCACCCGCTGCCGCTGCTGCCCTCCTCTTTCGCCAAGCTGCCGGGCGCGGTGCAGCTCGAAGACGCGGCCCGCAAGGCACTCGGGACACGCTCCTCGGACCTCCACGAGCTACTGGTCGGTTCCATCATCGCGCTGAGCGTCATGGCGGGGCTCTCGGTCGTGTTGGGATGGGCCGTCGCTGGCCGGGTGCTGCGGCCGCTGCGGGCCATGGCCGACACGGCGCAGCAGATATCGGCTGACAACCTGCACCAGCGGCTCGCCATACAAGGGCCCGACGACGAGCTGAAGCACCTGGCGGCGACCATCGATGGCCTGCTTGCACGCCTGGAGGCGGCGTTCGCCGCCCAACGCCGTTTCGTCGCCAACGCCTCCCACGAGCTGCGCACCCCCCTCACGCTGGAGCGCACCCTGCTCGAAGTGGCGCTCGCCGATCCTGGCGCGAACGCAGCTTCGTTGCGGGCGGCGTGCGAGCGAGCCATCGCCGCCGGTGAAGTACACGAGCACCTCATCGAGTCCCTGCTGACACTGGCCACGAGCGAGCGGGGACTGGACGAGCGCTCCTCCGTTGACCTTTCCGCGCTTGCCTCCCGCGAGCTCTTGGCCCGTCACTCGGATTTCGAAAAGAAAGGCATCCAGCTCAACGCGGACCTGGCCCCCGCGCGGAGCTCAGGTTCCCCGGTGCTTCTCGACCGCCTCGTCGCGAACCTCATCGACAACGCGGTGCAGCACAATATCGCCGGCGGCCGGGTCGATGTCGCGACGAGCGTGAAATCCGGCCGGGCATTGCTGTCGGTGAGCAATACCGGGCTCACGGTCCCAGCCGAGGAAATAGAACGACTTTTCCAACCGTTCCAACGTTTTGGCAACTCGGTTGACGGCTTCGGACTGGGTTTGTCCATCGTCAAAGCCATCGCCATCGCTCATGGGGCGAGCCTCGTATGCCACGCCAGGCCGGGGGGCGGGCTCGAGGTCGAGGTCGCCCTGCCCGCATTTAGCACGTGACTGCGGGTACCGCGTCCGACGCCAGCAACGGCTCACGAAGCGCCCTCAGTGGTAGGCGTCGAAGCCAAGATGCAGAGCCAGCCCCAGCCCACCGAGGGCGATCAGCACGCGCAGCGGGCCGACCGGCGCCCGGCGCACTATCACCGGCCCTAACCGCCCCCCGCAGAGGAAGCCGACGGCCAGGGGGGCCGCGGCCGCCCAGTGGACGGGGCCAAACGCGACGAAGGCGACGGCGGCGACGGCGTTGGCCACCCCCAACAAGAGGTTCTTCAGGGCGTTGCAGCGGGCCAGGGGCTCGCCGGTGGTCGCCAGTAGGAGTGCGAGCAGCAAGACCCCGGCGCCGGCGCCGAAATAGCCGCAGTAGACGGCGACGGAGAACACCGCAGCCCTGCTGCGGCGTGACTGCTCGCGCGGCGGCGTCTGTGCGGCCGGCACCGGTTCCCGCCGCAACAGGATGGCGATCGCCGCCAGGCCGATCAGCCAGGGCACTACCAAGGCGAAGGTCGCCGCTGGGGTGGCCAGCAAGAGCGTGCCGCCGACGAGCCCACCGGGAACGGCCAGCGCGGCCAGGCTCCACGCCCGGGCCCGTTGGCCGGCGAGCTCGGGCCGCGAGCCCCAGACCGAACCCGCACCGCTGAACACGAGCGCGACCGTGTTGGACACATTGGCGGCTACGGGCGGGATGCCTACCGCCAGCAGCGCCGGGTAAGAAACCAGGGACGCCAGTCCGGCAACGCTCCCGATCAGCCCTGCGCCAAAACCGGCCAGGACCAACCAGAGGGAGTCGAGCCCCGGCAGCATTGTCCCAGTTTGCTGCACAGAGGCCTGCACTGCGCCGGGCAGTGCCGGCTCGGGGCCACTCCTGGGTAGATACTCAAGATCGGATGGCGGAACGGCAGCGGCGGAACGACCGCGGACAGGGCGGTGCAAGGGTGACCGTCCGGTGAGCGATCACTGGCTCGACCTTGTGCCAGTGGTCAGCGCACCCGCGTTGGCCAGGGCGGCTCTTGGGCGCTGGCTGGCGAAGGACTCCCTGGACAGCCTCGCAGGCCTCGAGGACAAGGTGCTGCTCGTCACGAGCGAGCTGGTCACCAATGCCGTCGTCCACGCCTCCACCGCTGTGCAGCTGTCCTACTGGGCTAATGGATGGCGCATTGAGGTCGGCGTGACTGACGAAGACCCTCGGCCACTGCCCCCTACACCGTCGGCGTCTCTCCTGCCCGGCGCCCTGCCGCTGCTACGTACCGGTGGGCGAGGCTTGTTGATCATCGGGGCAAGCGCCGACGAGTGGGGTGTGTCCGCCGTAAAGAGCGGCAAGCGCGTTTGGGCGCGCTGGTGGCTGCCGCCCTAGCCAGCTCCCATTTGACATCCATGCAAGCTCCACAGCCAACAATCAGTACCGCGTCGCCCGGGCAGCGATCAGCGGCCTCGGCCCATTTCCCGGTGGCGCGCGTCCTAGACGGCCCTGCGGTAGCGGCCGCCAACGGCATAAAGGGCATCGGTGATCTGTCCCAAGCTGGCCACGCGGGCCGTGCTCATCAAGGCCGCGAAAACGTTCTCACCTGACAGGGCCACCCTTTGCAGCTCAGCGAGCGCCCCGGGGGCCTCGCCGGCGTGACGACGGTGGAACTCGGCCAACCGCCGCAGTTGGCCCTGCTTTTCCTCCTCGGTCGACCGCGCCAACGGGAGCGGGACCGGCGCTTCTTTTTCCACTTGGCTGACGAAGGTGTTAACACCCACAATCGGCAGGGAACCGTCATGCTTGGCCAGCTCGTACCGGAGCGAATCGTCCTGTACCCGCCCGCGCTGGTACCCGGTCTCCATGGCCCCCAACACGCCGCCGCGTTCGTTCAGGCGCTCCATTTCGCCAAGTACAGCCTCCTCGACCAGGTCCGTGAGCTCCTCGACGATGAAACTGCCCTGGAGCATGTTCTCGTTGAAGGCGAGGCCCCACTCTCGGGTGATGATCATCTGGACAGCCAGCGCCCGCCTGACCGACTCCTCGGTAGGGGTGGTGACCGCTTCGTCGTAGGCGTTGGTGTGCAGAGAATTGGCATTGTCGTAGATGGCGCATAGTGCCTGAAGGGTTGTGCGGATGTCGTTGAAAGCCATCTCTTGGGCGTGCAGGGAGCGCCCAGACGTCTGCACGTGGTACTTGAGCCGCTGGGACCGGGCGTCGGCCCCGTACCTGTCGCGCATGGCAATGGCCCAGATGCGGCGGGCAACACGTCCGATCACCGTGTACTCGGGGTCCATGCCGTTGGAGAAAAAGAACGAGAGATTGGGAGCGAACGTGTCTACGGCCATGCCCCGGGCAAGGTACGCCTCGACGTAGGTAAACCCGTTGGCCAGGGTGAACGCCAGCTGCGTTATCGGGTTGGCGCCAGCCTCGGCAATGTGGTAGCCCGAGATCGACACCGAGTAGAAGTTCTTGACTCCCTGCGCAACGAACCACTCCTGGGTGTCAGCCATCGTCCGCAAGGCGAACTCGGTAGAAAAGATACAGGTGTTCTGGCCCTGGTCTTCCTTGAGGATGTCGGCCTGCACCGTCCCGCGGACCTGGCGCAGGGTCGCCGCCCGTATTTCCATGAGCTCATCGTCAGTCGGTGCCCGTCCGGCCTGCTCATGCGCACGCTGCACGGCCTGGTCGATCGCAACATTGAAGAACATGGCCAGGATGATCGGCGCCGGGCCGTTTATGGTCATCGAGACCGAAGTCGACGCGGAGCTCAGGTCGAACCCGTGGTAGAGGGCCTGCATGTCGTCCAGGGTCGCCACCGAAACACCGGCATTGCCGATCTTGCCGTAAATATCGGGGCGTTCGGCGGGGTCACAGCCATAAAGAGTGACCGAATCGAAGGCCGTGGACAACCTGGTCGCGGGCTGACCCTCGGCGAGCAGGTGGAAACGGCGGTTGGTGCGCAACGGGCCCCCCTCGCCGGCGAACATCCGGGTCGGGCCTTCTCCTGCACGCCGGAACGGGAACACCCCCGCCGTGTAAGGAAAATGACCCGGTAGGTGCTCGTTCCGCAAGAACCGCAGGAGATCTCCGTCATCGCCAAACTGCGGCAGGCTCACACGCGGCACCAAGGTGCCCGCGAGCGACCTGCGCCCCCCGTCATCTCCCCGATATTTCGCGGCCAGCGCCGGCCACTCCTCCAGCAGATGCCGGCTCTCGCTGTCGAGAGCGCCGTCGAGCACCGCCGCCAGCTCGTCCACCTCCGTGCTCGACGCGCCCCGCTCCACCAGCAAGGCGGACGTGGCTGCCACCTGTTGGCGGCGCCGGGCCGCCGAGACCCCAGCCGCCGTCCGGGCCTGGTACTCCCGTACCACTTGCACGACTTCGGCCAAGTAATGCGAGCGGGTCGGAGGCAGCAAGGCGACGGGTGCCGACGAGGTGCGGCTCAGTACCTGGGGCAGGGCCCCCGGCCCCACCGTGAGGCCGTCCTCGGCCAGCCGGTCGCGCAAGTACTCGTACAGGGCCGTAACTCCGTCGTCATTGAAGTGCGAGGCGACGGTCCCGAAAACCGGCAGCTGGTCGTGCGGCCGCCCCCGGCGCTCGGGCGCCCGCGCCAACTGACGGCGCACTTCGCGCAGGGCGTCCGGCGCCCCCCGGCGGTCGAACTTATTGATCGCCACTGCGTCGGCGAAATCCAGCATGTCGATCTTCTCGAGCTGGGTGGGGGCCCCGAACTCCGGCGTCATAACATAGACAGAGCGGTCAACGAGCGAGACGATGCCCGAGTCGCCTTGGCCCACGCCGGGCGTCTCGACCAGTATCAGGTCGAACCGAGCGGCGCGGCAAGCATCCAGGATTACAGCCAGGGCAATGGGGACCTCCGACCCTGCCCCCCTCGTCGCCAAGGAACGCATGTACACGCGGTCGGTGTCGATCGAGTTCATCCGCAACCGGTCACCGAGCAGAGCCCCCCCGCTCTTACGCCGGGATGGGTCGACGGCGAGCACGGCGACCCGCAAGCTGTCGCGCTGGT
>DATJST010000017.1:0-38649 GCA_035503975.1 Acidimicrobiales bacterium
AGATGGGGCCTCCGAGCTCGGCCTGGCCATCAGGGTGAAGCTCCCAATGATACGCCGCACGGTGGCCTTCATCGTCGTCCTGTCGATAATTGGTTCGCTGCAGTTGTTCAACGAGCCCATGTTGCTCAACGACATCGCCTCCATCGGCAGCAATTACTCGCCCAACCAGCTAATCTACAACACCGCCTTCTCGTTTGGCAACGAACAGTTGGCAGCCGCCCAGTCCATAATCCTGGCAGCGATTACGGTTGTCGCTACGGCGGCGTTCTACGGCATCGTCCGGCACCGCTTCGACCCCTTCGGGGTAGTAAAGGGAGCACGCCCATGAGCACGGCGACGGCTATTGCGCGACGTGCGGCGCCGAGCGGGCACACCCGTCTCAGGCGCGCCACGGCGGGGCCGCGCGTCAAAACCGCCATCGGCACAGGGCTGGCGGCAATTGCGGCGGTCTACGTGCTTGCCCCCATCTACTGGCTGATCGTCGCCTCGTCCAAGAACACCGGCCAGCTCTTCTCCACCTCGACCTTCCTGCCGCCCTCCCACCTGTCGTGGGCGGCAAACCTCAACTCACTGTTCACTGTGGACGGGGGCTATTTCGGGTACTGGCTGCTGAACTCACTGCTGTACGCCCTGGTGACGGCTATTTTGGCCACTGCCGTGTCGACGCTGTGCGGTTACGCGCTCGCCAAGTATGATTTCCCAGGGCGCCGGGCGCTGTTCGGCGTTGTCGTGTGCTCGTTCCTGGTCCCGGCGACCGCGCTGGTGGTCCCCCTGTTCCTCCTCGAGCACGACGTCCACCTGATAAACAGTTACGAAGGTTTGGTCCTGCCACTGCTCGTGTACCCGTTCGGAGTGTACTTCATGTCGCTGTTCGCGGCGGACGCCGTGCCCGACGCACTGATCGACGCAGCGCGGGTGGACGGAGCCGGCGAGCTGAGGACCTTTTGGAAGGTGAGCCGTCACGTGTTGATGCCGGGCATGGTGACGTTGTTCCTCCTGTCGTTCATCGGCACCTGGAACAACTACTTCCTGCCCTTGGTGCTCATGGGCAGTACAGTGCGGTTCCCGCTGACCGTGGGCCTTTCTGCTTGGGCCAGTTCTCTCAATGCGCCCGGGGCCGGGCAGCCGCTCTATCCCGAAGTAATACTCGGCTCGCTGTTATCGGTGCTGCCGATGCTCGTCATGTTCCCGTTCCTCCAGAAGTACATAGCGCGCGGGCTCACGTTCGGCGCGACCGTCGGGTGACGGAGGTGAGTGCACATATGGACCAAGATCCCGCTCCCACAGCCGGGCCGGACGAAACGAGGCCAGGGGCCCCCGTGTACTACGGGGGCGATTACAACCCCGAGCAATGGCCGCGCGAGGTTTGGGACGAAGACGTCAAGCTGATGCGAGAAGCGGGCGTCAACCTGGTAAGCGTCGGAATTTTCTCATGGGCTCACCTCGAGCCCGCCGAGGGCCGCTTCGAGTTCGATTGGCTGCGTGACGTGCTCGACCTGCTGGGCGCGGCCGGTATCGGAGCCGACCTCGCCACGCCGACGGCCGCCCCACCTCCTTGGTTGACGACGGGCTACCCCGATGTCCTCCCCGTCGATGCTCGGGGGGCGCGTTACAGCCATGGAAGCCGGCAGCATTTCTGCGTCTGCAGCCCTACCTACCTCCGCTTCGCAATGCGTATCGTCGAACGCTTGGTCGAGGAGGTAGGCGACCACAGTGCGCTCCGCATGTGGCACGTGCATAATGAGTACGGCTGTCACGTCCCCTACTGCTATTGCGATAACCACGCGGCCGCGTTCCGCTCCTGGCTCGAGGAACGCTATGGCTCGATAACGGGCCTGAACGATGCCTGGGGCACGGCCTTCTGGAGCCAGCGGTACAACGACTTCGGGGAGGTCCTCCCTCCCCGCTACACCCCGACTTTTGCCAACCCGGGACAGGAGCTCGATTACAAACGGTTCAGCAGCGACGCCTTCCTGGAAGAGTTCCGACAGGAAAGAAAGGTACTCTCGGCGGCAAGACCGGACATGCCGGTAACGACCAACTTCATGGGCTTTTTCAAGCCGGTCGATTATTTCCGCTGGTCCAGAGAACTCGACATCGTCTCGACCGACAATTACCCGGACCCGTCTGACCCGGATGCTCCCGTGCTCTCCGCCATGCATTACGACCTGGTCCGGTCGCTCAACAAGGATGCTCCGTGGATGGTCATGGAGCAGACCAGCTACCGGGTCAACTGGCGGGAACGAAACGTGCCCAAGGTCCCAGGGCAAATGAGGGCCCTGAGTTACCAGGCCCTCGCCCGAGGAGCGAGCGGCGTGCTGTTTTTCCAGTGGAGAGCCTCCCGGACGGGCGCCGAAAAGTTCCACTCCGCCATGGTGTCCCATTCCGGGCAAGCCTCGCCGGTGTGGGCCGATGTGACCGCGTTAGGACGTGAGCTGACCTGGTTCGCCGCCCTCAATAAGGCCGTGGTGGAAGCAGATTGCGCCGTGGCCTTTTCCTGGCCGAACTGGTGGGCGCTGGAGGGGCCGGCCGGGCCGGCTCATGACTTCAAGATGCTCGACCAGTTGGGCTGGATGCTGCGAGAACTCTACCATCGGCAGGTAACCGTCGACTTTTGCCATCCGGGTGAGGCACTGGACCGCTACCGGGGGCTGGTGGTGCCGAGCCTGTACCTGGTAACAGAAGACGAGGGCGCCAATATCCGTTCGTTCGTGCACAATGGCGGCACCGCCTTCATATCGTTCTGGTCGGGCATCGTCGACGAGCACGACCGTGTCTACCTCGGGCCCTACGGAGGCCCGCTGCGACCGTTGCTCGGGTGCGACGTCGTCGACGTGGCCCCGCTCGCCCCCGGTGACGTGATGGCGGTCGAGTGGGAGGACGGCACGCGTACGTCGGCGACGTTCTGGACCGACGTCATAAGCGAAGGCACCGGGCGCGTGCTGGCACGTACCGCCAGTGGGCCGCGAGCGGGCGCGCCGGCAGTCATCGAGGCTGGTTACGGCCAAGGTACGTGCTATTACGTCGGCACCCGCCTCGACCGCGAGGGCATGGAAAAGCTCTACGACCTCGCGCCGGCGCTCAAGACCGAGGGGGCGCGAGGCACTGGTCAGGCAGCCGACGGCGTCGAGCGCGTGGTGCGCCGTTCGAGCACTCACGCCTACGAGTTCCTCATCAACCACAGCCATAACGAGCGAAAGGCGGCCCTGGCGCGGCCCGGCTTCGAGATGCTCGCGGGCCAAGTCGTACAAGGCCAATTAGCTATGGGACCGCAAGGCGTGGCGGTTGTAAGGTACGAAGCTGGCAGTACCTAATTTGGGAGCACCGTCCAAAGCGCTGCAACAGCGCTGCTAAACAACCGCCTGGCTCGCGACCTACAGGTATGGTGCCGGGTCAGCGGTTCTTGCCGCCGTGGGACAATTGGCGCCAGTCCTGCTCGCCGAGCTCAACGTCGAAGCGCCTGGCGGCGGACCGGATCCGCTCCCAAGCCCGGTCCCGCTCAGCGTCGTTCACGCCTTCAACCTGGTTGAAGCGGGCGACGGCATTGCGCACGTGACGGGCGTCCGTGAGTGGCTCTTTACGTTCCTCGGGGAACGCGAACTGGCCGTCGGCAAGGCGGTCCTTCTCGGCCGTGCTCAAGGTGCTGGTACGCTTGCTCCCCACCGAGCGGCTCGGTCCATCGGGGCGCACGGAGCGGGCCTTCTCGAGGTTGCGCCGGGCAGCTTCCTTCCCTCCTAGCCAGCCCTGCTACGGGGTCGGGCAGGAACACGTCACCGCGCCGCGGGGCGGTGGGGCGGGGGCGCCACCGATGGATGGCTCCGCTTTGCCGAGTTTCTGACCTGGCGGCCCGAGGTGTTCCTGCAGCTATGCCGACTTTCTGACTTTGATGATTCCGCCGCGCCGAGTTTCTGCCGTTTTTCGACATAAAGTCGGCAAAGCGGAAGGCGGCTCGGACTGTTCCTGCAGCTATGCCGACTTTCTGACACTAGCTTCGTCGGCCGAGCCGCGCGTTCCTGCCACAATGCCGAGTTCCTGGCATTGATCGGTGACTCGTTCGGCCAGGTCCCAGCGCCGACGGCCGGCCGGCCGTACTCAGCCCTGCCGCTTGAGCCGCCCGGTTTTCTTGGCCCACCGCTCGGCGACCCCGAAAAGGAGCAGCGACAAGGGCACCAATATCACGCCGAAAACAGCCAGTGTCAGTAGGGTGCCGCCTTCCTGGCCTAGGCCGGCGCCATTGAGCAGGGCGTTACGCATGCCTCGCAGCAGGTAGGTGGCGGGCGAAATGTGGGAGGCCGCCTGGAGCCAGCCCGGTAGCACGTTAACGCTGTAGTAGACGCCCGAGACCAATAGGACGAGCGCCTGCACCATGAACGACATTTGCTCACCACGCTCGGGGTAGAGCAACGGCAGGATGCCCGCCATGATCCCGAGCCCGATGGCGCTGGCGCTGCCGACGACGACAACGGCCAACGCGCCCGCCCAGTCCGCCCCGCTCAACTGCACATGGAAGAACGGTAGCGAGAAAGCGAGGATCAGGCTCGTGCGTAACAGGGCATGGACCACGCCGAAGACGGACATGGCGATCAAATGGACGACGCGAGGTACGGGGGCCATGAGGGTGTGCTCGATGGTCCCCTCCCAACGTTCCCACATGATCGTCAGGCTCATGTCGTCCAGGACCGCCGAGAGGTAGGCCCACACGAGCGTCCCGATCAACAAGAACATTGTCAAACGAGACGCCTCCGACTTGCTCACTGCCCCGCTGAGCGCGGCCTCGTTGGCGATGAAGGTGATCGATAGCGTGTTCACGACGCCGTACAACAGCCAGACGATCTCCCAGGCCCAGTACCTCTTCCAGATGTTCGTCTGGCGCTCGAAAAACGCCCAGCCGAGCCCGACCCGGCGCGGCGGGCGGCGCGTGAGTGCAACCGCCGTCATGGACTTACCTCCTCGGTTTCCTCGCCGTCCTTGGTGCTCGCGTCATTGCTGATGCCCGCGCCGACCTTGCCGTCCTTGGTGCTCACGTCGTCGCTGATGCCCGCGCCGACCTTGCCGCGCCTGACGCCCCCACCGCTCCTGACGCGCCCGCCGCCACCGTCCTCGGTGTCCTGCGCGGCTCGGGCCACGGCCTCTGCGGCGGCGTCGTCTTCCTCTTCGTCCTCTTCAATGCTCCGGCCCGTCAGCTCGATGAACACTGTCTCCATGTCCACTTCGTCGAGTGGCCGACCTGCAGCCACCTGCTTGCGGAGCTCGAGCGGGGTGCCCTCGGCCACCAAACGCCCGCTCGAAAGGAAGCCGATCCGGTCGCAGAGCGCCTCCGCCTCGTCCATATCGTGGGTGGTGAGCAAGATGGTGACGCCCTGCTCTCGGCGCACTTCGGCAACGAATGACTGGACCTCACGCTTGCTACGCGGGTCGAGGCCGGTCGTGGGCTCGTCGAGCAGCATCAGGCGCGGCGCGCTCAGGAATGCCCGGGCCACAGCCACTTTTTGTTGCTGTCCTCGTGACAGGTGCAACATCGGCTCACGACAGTGCTCCTCGCTCAGCCCGAGGCGAGCCAAAATGGTCGCGCTCGCGCGGCGCACCTCTGCACCGGGCAACCCGTAGACCCGCCCGAAGAACAGCAGGTTCTCCATGGCCGACATAGGCTTGAAAAACGAAGGGTCAACGGATACCCGGTTGAGCAGGGGCCGGACGGCGGAAGGTTCCTTTACTACGTCGTGACCGAAAATCCGTACCGTGCCACGGTCGGGCAACAACAACGTGCTGAGTATGCGGACCAGGGTCGATTTCCCTGAGCCATTCGCGCCCAGCACACCATAAATCTCACCTTCGGGCACGTGGAAGCTGACGCTGTCGAGCGCAGCCCGTTCTCGGCTAGACTTCGATGCGCTCTGAGATTTGAACAGGCGCAGGCGCGACCGGCTCCGGAAGGTCTTGCCCAGGTTTTCAACTTCGAGCGGCAACGGCCGTCGCTCTTCGGCAAAGTCCATTTGCTTCCTCCTCGCGTGCTGGCCGGCAGCGCCTTATTGGGGCGAGCCAACGAACTGGGAACCCGGCACCAGGCGGCGCCCGCTGGCGCCCGGCGACTCAGCGAGGGGTGAGGAACGTCACGAGGCGTCGATCCTAAACGCCCCACCGGTGCGGGGCCAGCGATTTTTCCAGGCGGCGCCCGCGGGGCGCGGCTCGCTTCCTAGACCGGGCCAGGAGGCACCACCGACGGCGAACCGCCGCCCCGGCGGCCTGGCGCGTCAGCGGCCTCCGTCCAACATGTACGAGCTGGGGCCCCGCGCAGGCTGGGGCTCCCAACGCAAGGACATCAACGGGCCAACCTCCTGAGCGTCCTGAAGGCCCGGGAGCACGCAGCCTGCGGCTCGGGCCTGCAGCTCGGGGGCAGACCACGGGCCCGGGACCTCCAGCGTCAGAGCCCGTAGGTCTCCAGCAACCGCAGCCAAACTTCGCTGATCGTCGGGTATGAGGGGACCGCGTGCCAGAGACGTTCGAGGGGTACCTCCCCTACGACCGCGACAGTGGCCGAGTGCAAGAGCTCGCCGACCGCCGGCCCGACAAAGGTGGCCCCAACGAGGACGTGGCGTTCCTCATCTACCACCAATCTTGCGCGACCGCCGTAATGGTCCGCGTAGAGGGAGGCGCCGGCCACGTCGCCGATGGTGTAATCGACGGCGCGGACATTGAGGCCCGCACCCCGGGCCTGCCCCTCCGTCAAACCCACAGAGCCGACCTCGGGGTCTGTAAAGATCACGGACGGGACACAACGGTGGTCGGCAGTGGCGCTGTGCTTAGACCAGGGGGCCGGGTCGAGGCTGCCCCGGGCTCGTGCCGCAATGCCGTCGCCGCAGGCTCGCGCCTGGTACTTGCCCATGTGCGTCAATAGGGCACGATGGTTGACGTCTCCCGCCGCGTACAACCAGGCACCCTCGGCCCCATGCACCAGCAGGGAGTCATCCGTCTCCAGCCAGGCACCTGGCTCGAGCCCCACAGTCTCGAGGCCGATGTCGGAGGTTGCGGGTCGCCGGCCCGCCGCGACAAGCACTTCGTCGCTGCTCACGGTGCCGCCTTCCAGCTCGATGTGCACGCCGGAGCCGTCGCGCCGGGCGGCGAGCACCTTGACCCCGGTGCGCACGTCCGCCCCGAGGGAGCGGGTGGCCTCGGCGATCAGCTCACCCACAAAAGGCTCGTTGCCCATCAGCAGCCTGGGGGCTACCTCGAGCACGGTGACCTGGCTGCCCAGTCCGCAGTACACGTGCGCCATCTCGCAGCCCACCACGCCGCCACCGATGATGGTCAGACGCACGGGGACCGCTCGCGCGCTGGTCGCTTCCCGCGGCGTCCAGGGTTTGGCTTCGGCCAGCCCGGGCACCGGCGGGAGGGTAGCCACAGACCCCGTGGCCACTACCACTGCTTGGCGCGCCCGCAAAACGACCGCGCCGCTCGCCGTCTCGACATCGACTCGGCGCTCACCGGCCAGCCGGCCGTGGCCTCGGACGAGTTCGACGTGCACGCCATCCAACCACTGGACCTGGCCGGAGTCGTCCCAGTGACTGGTGAACTCGTCGCGCCGGGCGAACACGGCACGGACGTCCACTTCCCCCGTCACCGCCTCACGAGCCCCGCCCACTCGACGGGCCTCGGCCACGGCGTGGAGCGGCCGCAACATGGCCTTGCTCGGCATGCAAGCCCAATAGGAGCATTCCCCGCCGACCAGCTCGTGCTCAACGATCACAGCGGACAAGCCGCCCTGGACCGCCCTCTCGGCGACGTTTTCCCCTGTGGGGCCGGCGCCGAGGACGATCACGTCGTACTCGCGTAGAGCTGTTTGGTCGGTAGCCATCGCCTGCTCAGCCTGCCGCGGTCGAGACGGGGCGATCAGGGGTTGGGGCGGGTCTGGTTAGTCCACTGGGCACCGTCCCACCAGCGCACGCCGTTCGCGCCTGATGGGTCCGCGTACCACCCGGCAACGGGAGACGCACCGCCTCCAGAGGCACCGACCCCGGAGGCACCACCGGCGGACCATGGAGCCGACGCCGTGGCGGCACTGGCGCCAACTGCGCCACCGGCCGACCATGGAGCCGACGCCGGGGTGGCACTGGCACTGGCGCCAACCGCGCCGCCGGCCGACCATGGGACCGACCCTGCGCCCGAGCCGGCAGCAATGGCGGGGCCGCCCAACCAGGGAGCCGACGTGGCGAACCCCGGCGCGGCACTGGCCCCGGCTGCCAGACCTCCACTGTTCCACGACGGAGCCGGGCCGCCCGCACTTGCGCCCCACGGCGAGGCCGGGACAGGCTGGCTCGCTTGCTGCCCGGCCCAGGGCGCTTGTGCCGGCACCGGCCCGCCCGCCCGCATCGGCCCGGTCTGCACTGCCACTTGCCCCCGTCCCCGGATAACCAGAGGCAGGGCGGTCAGGATCCTGATCAAGCCGAAGATGATCGGCCCGAACGAGATGATGTAGGTACCACCTCCGTTCTGGGACGCCCACGTATACGTCCCCACCGTTACCGCAATGCCGATCAGGAACAACACGATCCCGTAGATCAGCTGGCGCTTGGCCCCTTGGTAGGTGCGGGGCGAATAATAGCGAGGCATCGCCCAACGTTACTGCGGGTGCTTCCCGCTTTGCTCGGCGGCCGAGCGGAGCGGCCTCACCGTTGTGTTCACGACGTAGGGCGACGAGAAGCTCGTCTGGTCGCCGGCAGCTTTACCCGGCGCGGGTAGCAGGCGCGCCGACAGCGGCTTGTGCAGGCGCAGCGCCAGGCTGGCCACGTCGCAAATGGTCCCGACGAGATCGTCGGCCCGGCTGTCACCGGGGAAGGGCACCATGTCCAGCCCGGTGCCGCAAACGGCCGAATAGGCGAGGAGCTGGTCGAGGCCAACGGCACCCTGCGCCCACCGCTCAGCCAGGACAGCGTCCTCCATGACCGGCAACATCAGCCCGTTGTAGCCGCAGGTAAGGAGAGTGGTGCCTTGGATCCCGGCGGTGATCGCGGCCGCCAGTGCGAGCGTCCCGGGCGAACCAAGCATTCCCAACCCGGCCTGCTCCATTGCCGCGCCGATGCTGTCACGCCCGTTGGGCGCGGGCGACAGGTCGGTGCCACCCCACGCCACTCCGAGTTCGGCGGCGGCATCCTCCACCAGGGAGGCGACCGGGCCTGCCGCACTCAGCAACGCGTCGCGGACGCGTTCGGTCACATCGTGCAGCTCGGCCCCTCCCTCTAGCGCGGCGGCTATTACGCCAGCTCCTTGCAGGGCGAGCGTGATGGTGGGCGCAGCGCCCGTGGCCGGCAAGCCGCGGGCCCCGCGGCCGGTCGCAACGCCTTGGTAGGAGGCTGGAAAGAAAGGCCCGCCTGGCGCCACGCATGCGAGAGCGGCGAAATTGAAGTTGCCCAGGCCCTCGGAGGTCTGCTTGCCCAGCCGCACCATAGTCCTGGCCGCGGCCCGCACCGCCCTCATGTCGAGGCCCCCTTCACTGGTAGCCACCATCACCGATCCCGATAGGGCGGGGTTACCGGCGATCACTTCGGCCAGCAGTTCGGCCCGCCCAGGGGCGACATTGGGCAGGGCCGGGCCCAACGAACAGAAGCGGATGCCAAAAGCGTCGAGCCTACGCTGCAGGTCGGCGGTGTAGCTGAGGACCGCCGAGCCACCCCATGCGGCAAGGTCAGAGAGCATGGGCCGGGTGGAAAAGCGTACCGTCTGCACGTCGTAGCCAGCAGCGCGCACCTCATCCGCGATGTCGAAAAGGGAGGCAGCCGAGCTTTCGAGTACCTCCGGCGGGAGTGGGTGCGGCTCCGCAACGCCGAGCGTCAACGCCCTGACCGGGACTCTTGCCACGGTGCGGGAGCCCAATCAGAGCCGGGCGACGTCGTCGTCGTCCGCATCGGTCACCCGGTCACATGTCGGGCAGTACCACCGGGCTTCGAGCGGGGTCCCGCAGCTGCGGTGGCGGGGACCGTCCACCTCGGTGCCCGCCACACGTGCGCCCCAGCGGGCGAGCAGGCGGAGGGCGCCGGCCAGGTCGCGTCCTTCGGCGGTGACCCGGTACTCGTAGCGGGCGGGCCGCCGCGAGTAGGCAGCGGCCATGACCAACCCGTCGGCCTCCAGTCGGCGCAACCGGGCCGTGAGGACATTAGGGGCCAAGCCGAGCCCGGCTTGGAGCTCACTGAAGCGCCGCGGGCCATCAAGCAGAGCGTCCACTATGAGGAGTGTCCAGCGGTCACCGACACGGGCCACAGCCTCATCGAGCGATGGGTTGCCCTCGGCCACCCCCACCCCTGCCCCGCTCCCATGCCCAACCCGGTCGTCAGCCACCACGGTCTCGTCTGTACCACAATTCTTCGCCGCAACCCCGCTCATCGCGTGTAACTTCTCACTTGCAAGTAACAAGTTACTAGGAAGGAGCGGGTCGGATGGTTGTGTCGTTGAACGATTTTTCGGGCGAGGTCGAGCGGGTTGTCGCCGGTGCCTCCCCGTCGGTGGTAGGAGTAGGCCGGCGCGGCAGCGGGGTGATCGTCGCCCCCGGGCTAGTGGTCACTAACGCTCACAACCTCCATGATGAGGTCATCGTCAGCTTCGCCGACGGCGCGACGGCAGAGGGCTCGGTGGCCGGCGCCGACATTGACGGCGACCTGGCGGTGCTGTCGGTTGCCACCGGGGACCGGCCGGCGCTGCCTTGGGCCCCCGAGGGGGCCGAGCCGGCGCTCGGTCAAGCCGTCATCGGGCTCGCCCGGCCCGGTGGCCGCGGCTTGCGAGCGGGGGTCGGCTTCGTGTCGGGGCTCGGGATTTCCTTCCGAGGACCGCAGGGCAGCACGGTGACCGGCGCGGTGGAACACAGCGCGCCGCTGCCGCACGGTTCTTCGGGCGGGCCGCTGCTCGGCCCTGAAGGCAACCTGATCGGTATCAACACACACCGCGAAGGCGAGGGCTTCTACCTGGCCCTCTCCGCCGGTGCCGAGCTGAGGCAGCGCATCGATGCCCTGGCGCGAGGCGAGACGCCCAAGCGCGTACGCCTGGGAGTCGCCCTCGCCCCACCACGCGCCGCGCGTCACCTTCGCCAAGCTGTCGGCCTGGCGCCTCGCGATGGCCTGTTGGTCCACGAA
Organism: Acidimicrobiales bacterium; assembly: GCA_035503975.1. Lineage (GTDB taxonomy): Bacteria > Actinomycetota > Acidimicrobiia > Acidimicrobiales > Palsa-688 > DATJMJ01. The sequence continues at coordinate 11,118 of DATJST010000017.1, forward strand.
GTTGACGACCAGGGCCCGGGGGGCCGGGCCGGGATCCGACGGGGCGACCTGATCGTGGTGGTGGCCGGCAAACCCGTGACTACCGTTGCCGAGCTGGCCGAAGCGTTGCAGCAGGCCGGCGAGTCTGGCGCCGCCGAGCTGGTGGTGGTACGTGGTACGGACGAGGTGACCCTGTCAGTGAGCTTCGAGGTCTCAGGGCCGGCCGAGCAAGGCACGGCCTAGATGGCAGCGGTTGTTACGGAGACGGTCGACGAGGTGCTGCTCGACGCGTACTCACGCACGGTGGCGTGGGTGGCGGCCGAGCTTCTACCCTCCGTCGCCGCCTTGCGCCTCGAGGGTTCCATGCAGCGGCCCGCGGGCGCCGGCTCAGCTGTCGTCTTTGCCGCTGACGGCTTGATGGTGACAGCGGCCCACGTAGTTCGGGGCTCCACGTCGGGCACGGCTGCACTCACGTCGGGCGAGGAAGTGCCCTTCACCGTCGTGGGTACGGACCCGCCGAGCGACCTAGCCGTCGTGCGAGCGGCCGGGACCGGGTACCAGGCGGCGCGCCTGGGAGACGCAGCGCGGCTGCGCGTCGGGCAGGTCGTAGTGGCGATCGGCAACCCGTTCGGATTTGAGGGGTCGGTCAGCGCTGGGGTCGTCAGCGCGCTGGGCCGCTCGCTGCTGGCCCCGAACGGCGCCCGCAGCCGGCTCATGGGGGACGTCGTCCAAACCGACGCGGCCCTGCACCCGGGCAACTCGGGCGGCGCGCTCGCCAACAGCGCGGCCGAGGTCATCGGGATCAACACCGCCCTGATCGGCCCGTTCGTCGGCCAAGGCCTAGGCATGGCTGTGCCGGTGAACGCTCGCACCAGGACAATCATCGGCGCTCTTTCCGCGGGGCGCCGAGTCCGGCGTGCTTACCTCGGCATCGGCGGCGGTTCACGGCCGTTGCCCAAGGTCGTCGCTGCGGCGACCGGTTATTCCCGGGGGGTCGAGGTCGTGTCCGTGGTCTCGTCCGGGCCGGCCGGGCTAGCCGGGATCAGGCCGCGAGACGTGATCGTGAGCCTCGACGGCGAGCCCGTGACCGACGTGGGCGAGTTGCAGACGCGGCTCACCGAGGAGCTAATCGGGCGGCGCGCAGCCATCGCTTATGTCCGCGAAGGCCGCCTGTCCACATGCCTGGCCACCTGCGCCGAACTCCCTGACGCCTGAACTGCCAGGGCGGTGCGGCGGTTTCCTGGCCTCCGCTCCCGGTTCTAAAGCGACTAAGCGGGCCCGCCGAAGGCATAGGCGTTGGACGCCCCGTTTCTTATTCCCTAAGAAATCGGGGAAGTCAGGGAGGACCATGTCAGTTGACAGCGAAACGGCCGGGTCGGCGACGCAAGTGGCCAACCCGACCGAGCTTGTGAGCGATGAGGGCCTAGCCACTGCGCTTGGTGCGTTCCTCTCCCAACTGCATGCCAGCTTCGACGATGACGTTGAGGTCGAGCCGCACCGCCAGCTGCCAGCCGAGAGCCGGATAAACGCACACATGGGTCGGGGCGCCAACTTTGACGGCCTTACTCTCATCGGGCCCGGCAGCTTGCGCGTCATTGGCGCGATCGACGCCCCGTCAGGCCCCTTCACCCACGGCGCCAGGGCGCTGCGCACCCCCGTGACCCCCGTGACCCCCGTGACCCCGTTGCCCCCTTTGCCCCCGGTGACCCCGGTGACCCAGGCGACCCCGTTGACCCCGTTGACCCAGGCGACCCCGTTGACCCCGGTGACCCAGGCGGCCCAGGCGGCCCAGGCGGCCCAGGCGACAACGGCTAGCCCGCGGGCCCCGGCGACCCCGACGAGAGCTCAACCGGCGGCACCCGAAGCAGGGCTCCCGAGCCGCGGCACCGGCGCGCGCTCGGCCGGGCCTGCCGGCACTCCAGCCAAGGCGGCGGCTGCCGCTCCCGTGGTAACGACGGCGGCTGCCCCTCCCGTGGTAACGACAGCGGCTGCCCCTCCCGCGGTAACGACAGCGGCTGCCGGTCCAGTGGTAAAGACGGCGACTGCCGCTCCACAAGTGGTACCCGCGGCGGCACGGGCCCATTCGGCTGGATCGCCAGCGCCATCCCCGCCTGCCCCGCCGGCTCAAGTCCCGCCCGCAACCCGCGTGGCGCTACCGGCCGACGTACTCGCGAGCTTGGTAGCGGTACTAGAGACTTGGCGTCCAAGTTCCGCCGGCGCTGGCGCGGCGATCGGGCCTAGCGGCGCGGGTAGACCGCCGAACCCCCAGCCCGCTCATCCCGCCGGTGGGGCTATCTCCAACGTTGGCCCAGGCGCGCCGGGGCGGCCGTCCGCGGGCCGGCCTTGTCCAACTGCGGCTGCGAGCGCCACCGCCACCCGCTCGGCCGAGGGGGAGGCTGCTCCAACGCCTGCAATGAGCAGCACGGCCGCGCTGGGGGACAAGCGCCGCAACGCGTTCGCCCTGGGAGTGCGCCCACGCATTGGCGTCGCGCTCCTCGTCGGCCTTGCGCTTCTGGCCGGCTCCTGGACGGCGCTGTCCTGGCTGAGGGTCGACGGGACCAGATCTCTCTCGCAAACCACCCAGCAATTGGCGAGTACCCGAGCGGCCCTAGCGACGACCGGCAAACAGCTCGAGGCGACGCAGGCCCGGCTCCACGCCGCCAAAGCCCGCATAAGTGCACAGCTGCGCAACATCCACGCCCTGGATGGTAGGTACTCAGCGAACCTGGCCCAGTTGGCGACCATGGCGGCGCAGGTGGCCAGCTTGCAAGCGCAGGTGGCCGAGGTGCAGAGCCAGTTCAGACAGGCACAAGCCCAGCTGGCCCGAGCCCAGGAGCAAGTCAGCCAGGCCCAGTACCAGGTCGGCAACGCCCAGACAGAGCTCCACGACACGCAAAGCCAGTTGCGGGGTACGCAGAGCCAGCTAAGCAGTACGCAGAGCCAGCTCGGCGACAGCCAACGCCAGCTCGGCGACAGCCAAAGCAACCTCTCAGCGAGCCAGGCGCAGCGCGCCAGCTGCGTGCAAAGCACGACCCTAGGGCAGCAGCTGGCCCAGCTTCAGGGCGCCTTCGTCGTGCTCGAGGACGGTTACCTCACGGCCTTGCAGGCCAAGGACACGGCCCTCATGCAAGAAGACATCGCCCGGCTACAAGCGCTGGTGGAGGAGACGGAGCTACTCAGCACGCAGTTCTATGACGCCGTGGGCGCCTGTACCCACGCCTAGAGGCGCGCCACCAAGCGCCGCCCGCCCGCGGCGGCGAACTTGAAACCCAGCGCCCAACGGGCCGGCGCGACCGGGCCGATGATCAGCCAGGCCTGGACATAGGCCAAGGTTGTTTGCTACTACCGGTGTTGCCCGTAGCCCCGCGACCACCGCGGCCCGGAGCGTGCGCGAGCCGAGGAGGTAGCGACCATGCTGGCCAAGAAGCTCAACAAGCACGAGCTCGCAGGAGAAGAGGTCCATCTCGCCCCTATGTACGGCTCGCGCCACTTGCGTGAGCCGGTTCCCCGTTACGAGCTGCCCCAGCACCAAATGCCGCCCGAAGCGGCCTACCAGCTCATACACGACGAGCTCAACCTTGACGGTAACCCGGCCCTCAACCTGGCCAGCTTTGTGACCACGTGGATGGAGCCGGAGGCCGACAAATTGATGGCGGAGTCGTTCGGCCGGAACTTCATCGACGCTGACGAGTACCCCCAGACGACCGAGATTCACAATCGCTGCGTAAACATGCTGGCCAACCTCTTCCATGCCCCCGAGCACGAGGGCGCCGTGGGTTGCGGCACGGTCGGGTCATCCGAGGCCATCCATCTCGCGGGGCTGGCCCTCAAGTGGCGTTGGCGCTCCCGTCGGGAGCGAGAGGGCAAGCCGGCGGCGCAGCCCAACATCGTCATGGGTGCCAATGTCCAAGTGTGCTGGGAGAAGTTCGCCCGCTACTTCGAAGTGGAGCCGCGCTTCGTCCCCCTCGAGCGGGGGAACTACGTCGTCGATGTCGAGCGAGCAATGGCCCGAGCCGACGAGAACACCATAGGCATGGTGGGCATCCTCGGCAGCACTTACACAGGCGAGTACGAGCCGATCAGCGACCTCAATGACGCCATTGTCAAAATGAACGAGCGAACCGGTTGGGATATCGCCTTGCATGTGGACGGGGCATCGGGCGCCTTCATCGCACCTTTCACTCGGCCAGACTTTGCTTGGGATTTCCGGTTACCGGCCGTCCGCTCGATAAATGCTTCGGGGCACAAATACGGGCTCGTCTACCCAGGGATCGGCTGGGTTATCTGGCGCACCGAAGCGGACCTGCCCAACGAGCTGATCTTCCACGTCAACTACCTGGGCGGCGACCAGCCCACGTTCAACCTCAATTTCTCCAAGGGTGCCGGACAGGTGCTGGCTCAGTATTACAACTTCTTGCGGCTGGGACGCGAGGGCTATACCGAAATCATGAAGGGCCTCGAGGCAACGGCCGCATACTTGACCAAGGCCGTAGATGCCATAGGGTGCTTCGAGATCTTGAGCAAGCCGGGGACTGTCCCGCTGGTCTGTTTCCGCCTCAAAGACGAGACAAGCGGCGACGCCAAGGGAGCGCGGCGGTACACGGTGTTCGACATTTCTGCACACCTGCGCCAAAGGGGCTGGATCGTGCCCGCGTATACGCTCGCACCCGACGCCGAGGACATCGCCGTGCTGCGCGTGGTCGTGCGCGAAAACTTCTCCCGGGACATGGCCGACCTCTTGGCCGACGACATCCGTGCCTGCATCGTGCACCTCGACCACTCCGGGCCCGCGCACACCGGCACCACCCACGCGCGGCCGGGGCCTGCTCGCCTACGCGGTGCGGCCCCGCCCCGGGAGCACGCGAAGAGCCACAAGACGGCTCGAGGAGTCTGTTAGCTACCCGTAGGTACGGCCACTTCCGGGCCAGGCTGGCACGATCGGCGACAACTGTACGCGACCCCGCGGCGGCCCAGGGTGTTATGCACACTTACCGCCCGTTCTCTACCAAGTGGACCGGAGTCGCGTACACTTGTATACCGTTTTCCGGTCACAGACCGTCGCAACTCAGGGCGCGCCGGCGAAAACTGTACGCGACCCGAGGTGCTGAGGGGCAGTTGGTTACGTTCTGCGCGCGCTGCCGCGACAGCCCGCCCAGCAGCCATCACCCATCACCCGCGGACGGCGCAACGGTTGGTCTCCTTCAGCCCGCAGGGTGGGACTGCTCGGCGTGCCCGCCGAACTCCTTGCGCATGGCGGACAGGATTCGGTCGGCGTAGTCAGCTTCGCCCCGGGAACTGAAACGCTCGTAGAGCGCCGCAGTCAGCACGTGGGCCGGGACGGCCTCGTCTATGGCGGCTTTTACGGTCCAGCGGCCCTCGCCCGAATCCGAGACGCGTCCTTCGAAGCCGGCGAGCTTGGGGTCCTCGTGGAGGGCGTGAGCCGTAAGGTCGAGGAGCCAGGAGGCGACAACGCTCCCCCGCCGCCATACCTCGGTGATCTCGGGTATGTCCATGTCGTACTGGTAATGCTCGGGATCGCCCAGGGGCGTGTTCTCGGCGTCGAAGGCAGCCGCCGAGGACTTGCCGATATTGGCCTTGGCCAGTATGCCGAGCCCTTCGGCGTAGGCGGCCATGATGCCGTACTCGATCCCGTTGTGCACCATTTTTACGAAATGCCCCGCTCCGGCCTGACCACAATGGAGATAGCCCTGCTCGCTCGGCGCGAAGTTGCCGCTGCGGCCAGGCGTGCGCGACGCGGCAGCCTCGCCGGGTGCAATGGTGGCAAATATCGGGCTGAGGTGTTGGACCACGCTGTCGTCGCCACCGATCATCAAGCAGTAGCCGCGCTCGAGCCCGAACACCCCACCGCTCGTGCCCACGTCCACGAAATTTATGCCCTGCTCCTTCAGCTGCGCGGCTCGGGCGATGTCGTCGTGGTAATGCGAGTTGCCGCCGTCGATAATTATGTCGCCGGGCGACATCAGCGCGGCTAATTGGGTCACCGTTCCCCCCGTGTACCCGGCCGGGACCATGACCCATGCCGCCCGCGGCAATTCGAGCTTGGCTACGAAATCTTCGAGCGTCTCGGCCCCGGTCGCGCCCTCCGCGGCCAGGTTCTTTACGGCCTCCGCATTGACGTCGTAGACGACGCACGTGTGACCGGCGCGCATAAGCCGGCGCACCATGTTGGCACCCATACGTCCGAGCCCGATCATCCCCAGCTGCATGGCACACCCTCCTCGAGGCCGAGCGAGGCCGACGACCGGCCCACACGCAGTGCAACCTAGCGCCTTGGCCACCGAAGGGGGCGAGGGCACCGGCCCGCGCGACCCGAAAGCGGCCCGCCGACCATCCGCGTCCCGGGTGCCCGGGCGCGGGAAAATACGCACGTGAGCCAGTACCGCCCGAGGCATACGGTTTCCTCTGGCCTCGCGGGGTCACGACCGGGGGTCGCTGCCCCGACGTCGCCAGGCCTGTTCGACCCTGCTCCACCGCCGCCCCCATCGCGAGCAGCCATCGCCGGCGCGGCCGGCCCGCTGCCGCCGCCGCAAGGCGACCCGCTGCCGCTGCAGGGCGACCCGCTGCCGCTGCAGGGCGACCCGCTGTCGCTGCCGCAAGGCGACCCGGCGCCGCTTCAAGGCGGCCCACCGCTGCCGCTGCTGCAAGGCGGCCCACCGCTGCCGCCCCCGCAAGGCGACCCGCTGCCGCTGCTGCCGCCCCCGCAAGGCGACCCGCCACTCGTGCCGCCGCGAGGCGGCCCGCCAGCAGTCGCCTCCCCCGCTGCTATCCGGCCCCCTTTGCCCAAGCGGCCTCGGGCTGGCGCACGTGGCGATGCCAGGGTCGCGGCGGAGCAACCGCGCCTGGAGAACGCGACCGAACCCCACTCACCCGGCCCTCTTGGCGGCGGCGACCCTGGGCTCGTCGCGTCGCCGGCTAACAGCCCGCGCCTGCCTGCCCACACCGCCTCTGCCCCCACCGCCTCTGCCCCCACCGCCTCTGCCCCCACCGCCTCTGCCCCCACCCCCGCCCCCGCTGCCCCCTCCAGCTCCTATCCTCGGTCGCCTATGACGCCGGCCGCGCCGCGCCTCCCGCAAGGACCTCCCGCACCCGCCGCCCCTTCGGTACCCCCCGTCCGGCGGGTCCTCGTCACGTCCCTGCCCACCTACACCCGCTCTCCCGCCGCCGCGCGAGTGCACCCGCCGGCTCCTCCGACGGACAGAGACAGAGGCGAGACCGGTGCCGTTACTGTGCCCGAGGTCGAGGGCCGGCGGAGCCACAAGCTGGTGCCCCTGCTCGCGGCCGGGGTCGGCGTGCTTGCGATCGCAGCGCTACTGGTAGTCATAACGCTCCACTCGGGCCATCTCACACCGACATCGGCGCCCAGCCCGAGCAAGCCGGCACAGGGGCCGGTGACGTCGCCGCCGACCGTGCGAACCAAGGGAAGGGGGACCACGCCGCCCCGGACAACCAAAAACGCCGGGACGGTGCACCACGCACGCGCCAGCGCCAAGAGACGTGCGCCCCTGATCAGTCCCGAGGCCGCCGCCGAACCCGCGCTCAACCTGGCCGTGCCGGTCGGGTTCGGCCCGGTCCTGCGTCGTGCTTGGGTGGCGGGCGACCCCGGGGGGGTGCACTTGCGCGCCGACGAGGTCCAGTCCACGGCCCCGGGCACGGTCTTTTACGCCGAACAGGCAAAGCTGTCGTTGCACTGGGCGATCTCGTCGTTCCTGCCCACGGCGCGGGCGGAGGCGCTCAGCACGACGCCGACCGGCAAGGCGCTGCTTGCAGAGTTTGGCCGTATCGCCGTCTTCGTGAAAACGCCGGGCCGTCCCTGGGCGCTCTTGGCATCGACGCCTGCCGGGACCTGCGCCAAGGCCGTGCCAGCCCCCGTCTACCGCGCCTGGGGAATTTGCGCCTCGTCCCGGGACTAGCCGGTACCGGCGTCGGCTCAGGGCAGGATAACGAGGTCGTCGCGGTGGACAACCTCAGCGGGCGCGTCGGGGGGCAGGCTCGAGGTCTGCCAACCCATCCATTCCGACAGGGCCTTGGCGCTGTGGCGGACGAGACCTTTGGCGAAGACTGCACCGTCCGGCCCGGCCAGCTCGACGGCATCCTCAGGGTAGAAGTCGCCCTGCACAGCCCGCACGCCCGCGGGCAAGAGAGATACTCCACTTTCGATAAGTGCTTTTTTGGCACCGGCGTCCACGATGACGGTGCCGGTCGCGCCGACGGCGAATGCGATCCAGAGCTTGCGCGCCGGCAACCGGGCGAGTCGCGGCTTCACCACGGTGCCGACGCTGGGAGTGCCGTCGAGCGCGTCCATGAGCACATGCGGCCGGTCCGCCGATGCGATCACCACCCGGACCCCGGACCAAGCGGCGATCTTGGCCGCCGCCAACTTGGAGGCCATGCCGCCACTGCCGCGCTCGCTGCCTGCCCCGCCTGCCAGCGAGAGCACCTGGTCGACCTCCGCCACCTCTTCGACCAGGGAAGCGGCCTCGTCGATACGAGGGTCGGCGGTGTACAAGCCGGCGGCGTCGGTCAGTAGCACGAGCAGCTCGGCCTGTACGAGGTGGGCGACTAGCGCAGCCAGGCGGTCATTGTCACCAAAGCGGATTTCGTCATCGGCAACGGCGTCGTTCTCGTTCACCACAGGTACGACGCCGAGGCCGAGCAGGAGCCAGAGGGTCTGCCGGGCATGCAGGTACTGCGCCCGGTTTATGAAATCGAGGGGCGCCAGCAGGACCTGGCCGGCCGTAAGCCCGACACGGAACAGCGCCCTTTCGTAGTGGGTCATCAAGCGGCTTTGCCCGACGGCGGAGACCGCCTGCAGGACCGCCGGGTCGCTCGGGCGCGGCTGGAGCCCGAGGACGCGCAGGCCCGCGGCGATCGCCCCGCTGGTGACGACCACGACGTGCTGGCCTTGCGCCCGAAGCTCGGCCACTTCGCCGCACAGCTTGGAGATGGCGTCCTCTACGATGTGGCCGTGCTCGTCGGTGATGGACGAGCTCCCGACCTTGACGACGACCGTACGACCGGGCGGCGAAGCCGGCGTCACCATGCCGTGTCATCTAGCGCGGGGACCTGCGGAGCCGAGCGTGTTGGCACCGTGGCCCGGCGCAGCGTGGCCCGGCGCAGCGTGGCCCACCGCATGTTGGCCCACCGCAGCGTGGCCCGGCGCACCGTGGCCCACCGCATCAGTCCGGCTCCCAATCGAACTCGAAACCGCCGATCCTCACCCGGTCCCCGGGACGCGCCCCCGCTCGGGCCAAGGCCCGGTTCACCCCGAGACGGCGCAGGCGGCCCTGCGCGTACGCGAGCGCCGTGGCGTTGGTCAGATCGGAAAGTGCCACAGCGCGCTCGGCCTGCCGTCCGAGCACGACCAGGGCGCCATCGGGGGCGCGCTGGACGGCGACGCCGGCCGGCTCAGGCCGGTGGACGACATAACGCTTGTTGACGGGCTCGGCCGCGCGGGCCTCCTCCACCATGGCGGAGAGCTGGCCGAGCAGCCACGGCACGCCCTCGCCGGTGACCGCGGATATGCAGGGCAACCCGGCCGCGCGCCGGCCCTCGGCGCTGGCCAGGTCGGCTCGCGAACCGACGATGAGACGCGGCCGCGCGAGCATCGAAGGCTCGTACTTCCCCAGTTCGGCAAGCAGGGTGGCCTCCTGCTCGTCGGGGCCTCGGCCCTCGTCAGGCGCCAGGTCGACCAGCACCAACAGCGCACGGGCACGCTCGATGTGGCGCAGGAAACGGTGGCCGAGCCCGCGCCCCTCGCTCGCTCCCTCTACCAGTCCGGGGATGTCGGCCACGACCATCTCGTGGCTGTGGGAACGTACAACCCCGAGGTGAGGGACGAGCGTGGTGAACGGGTAACTGGCGATCTTCGGCTTGGCCGCCGAGATACGGGATATGAGGGTGGACTTGCCGGCGTTTGGGAACCCGACGAGAGCCACGTCGGCCATGAGCTTGAGCTCGAGCTCGTACCAGTGCTCCTCGCCGATTTCACCCTGTTCGGCGAACGCCGGGGCCCGGCGCCGGTTGGAAAGGAAGCGGGCGTTGCCGCGCCCACCCTGGCCTCCGCGAGCGGCCTGCCAACGCTCGCCAGCTTCGTTGAGGTCGGCTACGACCCGTCCTTCCGGGGACCTGACGACCGTCCCCACGGGTACGGGCACGTCGAGGTCGGAACCGGAACGGCCGTGCTTGGCTTTGCCCGAGCCATGCGCCCCCGACTGGGCGCGGCGGTGCGGGTGGTCCTTGAAGGACAGCAGGGAAGCAACGTTGTGGTCTGCGACGAGCCATACACTCCCGCCATTGCCCCCGTCGCCCCCGTCGGGGCCACCTTCGGCCACATGGGCTTCACGCCGGAACGAAACTGCACCGGCCCCGCCATCGCCCGCCTTGACGTGGACCTGGCACTCGTCGACGAACACGGCCAGCCTGTCGCGTGGAACCTATGCCCCGCCCAACCAGCCGAAGCTGGTCAGCCGCCCGTGGCGACCACGGGGTCGATGTCGACGACGCGCCGGCCGTGGCGCTGGGCGAAGCGCACGCGCCCCTCTACCAGCGCGAACAGGGTGTCATCACCCCCGCGGCCGACACCGGTGCCCGGATGGAACCGCGTCCCGCGCTGGCGCACGATGATCGAGCCGGCCGTGGCAACCTGGCCGTCGAACAACTTGACCCCCAACCGCTGAGCGGCGCTGTCACGCCCGTTGCGAGTGCTGCCGCCACCTTTGGTCTTGGACACCGCTCAAACCTCCTTGGCCGTCGCACCGGCATTGATGGCGGTGACCTCGATCGTCGTGTACCGCTGGCGGTGCCCCCACTTGCGCCGGCCCCGGGTCTTCGGCTTGTACACAAAACCGCGCACCTTGGGGCCCTTCTCCTCGCCCAGTACTCGCGCGCTCACCGACGAGCCCTGCAGCTCGGCGGGCGTGGCCAGCACGCTCTCTCCGTCCACCACGAGCACGGGCGCAAAGCTAACTTCGGCACCTTCGTCGGCGCCCAGGAGCTCGACGGCCACGCGCTGGCCCTCTTGGACGCGCTCCTGCTTGCCCCCTGTCTTGATCACTGCGTACACGAGTGAGCCAGTATAACGGCAACCGGCACGTCCCGAACCAGTGCTGCCTCCAGGAACGTTGCCTGTCGTGGCACTGGCCGCAGCCCGCGCCACCCAGCGCTCGCGGTCGGTACAGGGCGCACCCGCCCGCCGACGGGCGCGCCGGTAGGCTGGCAGGTTGTAGGTCACTGCTATGGGAGGCCGGCAAAGGCCACAAGAGGAGACGCCCAAAGATGACTACCGCAGAACCGCTCGAGGGCCCGGCAACGCTCAGTTTCCAAGGTTCGACCATCGATCTGCCGGTCGAGCACCCGACCCTGGGGCGGACAGCGGTCGATATTTCGGGTTTGGGACCTTTCGGGCTGGCCGTTTTCGACCCGGGCTACGCCGACACCGCGGCGTACCACTCGGCGATCACGTTCGTGGACGGGGAGCTGGGGCGCTTGTACTACCGGGGCTACCCGGTGGAGCAATTGGCTACCTCGCGCTCGTACCTCGAGGTCGCGTACCTGCTCATCTACGGCGAGCTGCCGACGGCCGCGGCTGCCGACGAGTTCATCGCCCGGGTCCGCGACCCCAAGCTGGTCCTCCACGTGGGCATCGAGCGGCTCTTCGACTCTTTCCCCCAGTCGATGCACCCGATGGCCATGATGGCGATCGCCACCGAAGCCATGACCGCCTACGGCGGCACTGGGCACAGCACCGACAACCGGGCTCGAGCCGAGGAAGCGGGTACGCGCCTACTGTCGGCGATGCCGATCTTCGCCGGCTACGCCCTGTCGGTGCTGCGCGGCCTACCCCGCGGCAAGAGCAACCGGTCCCTGGATTACACCGAGGACCTGTTGCAGCTCTGCTTCTCCATACCCGGCAGCGACCACATGCCCGACAGCGCCGCGGTGAGCGCGCTCAACACCCTTTTGATATTGCACGCCGACCACGAGTTCAACTGCTCGACGGCCACCTTGCGCATGGTGGCTTCATCCGGGGCGAGCTTTTATGCCGGGGCGTCCGCGGCCATAAACGCGCTTTGGGGGCCGTTGCACGGCGGGGCCAACCAGCAGGTGATGCAAATGCTCCAAGAGATCAGGGACTCGGGCAAGCCGCTCAGCCATTTCGTCGATAAAGCCAAGGATAAGAGCGACGATTTTCGCCTAATGGGTTTCGGCCACCGCGTCTACAAGACAACCGACGCACGCGCCAAGGTCATCCGCCAGATCGCCCTGGATCTCATGGAGAAGCGCGCCGCTGACGACCCGCTGCTGGAGATCGCGATGCGCCTCGAGGAAGTAGCCCTGGCGGACGACTATTTTATTTCCCGCCGCCTTTACCCGAACGTGGACTTCTACTCCGGCATTATCTACCGGGCAATTGGGTTCCCCGACGAGATGATGACCCCGATGTTCGTGGTGGGCCGCTTGGCCGGGTGGGTAGCCCACTGGATTGAGCTCACCACGTCGCAGGCCAACAAGATCGGGCGCCCGACCCAGATATACACCGGGCCGGCCGAGCGGGCCGTACCCAGTCGCGTCCCCTGAAGGCTCGGGCCCTCACCGCCGGGACAAGTACCACAGCTGCCGGGGTTGGCGCTGCTCGCCCACGTAGGCAGCGGCCCGGGGCGGTATGCTCTCGCCGAACAGTCCGAACAGGAGGTATCACCCTATGTTGGACCGCCCACAGGCCCCGAGCCCGTACGACCTTCTGCCCAAAGTGGCTTCCTTCGAGCTGTCGAGCGACGACCTCATCGAAGGCGGGCGCAAGGGTGAGGATCTCACCAGTGACTGGATAGGGGGCGGGAACATGAGCCCGCACCTGCGATGGACGGGTTTCCCGGAGGAGACGGCGGGGTTTGCCCTTACCTGCTACGACCCCGACGCACCCACGGGAAGCGGCTTTTGGCATTGGGCCGTCGCAGGCATCCCGGCGGCGGTGACCGAACTGGCGCGCAATGCGGGCAATGCATCGGGCGCTGGCCTGCCGCCGGGCGCCGTCCAGTTGCGCAACGACGCCGGCACGGTCGGCTACATGGGCGCGGCCCCACCCAAGGGTGACCGGGACCACCGCTACATATTCGCCGTCCACGCCCTCGACACGGACAAGCTCGACATCAAGCCGGACGCCACCCCTGCTTTGCTCGGCTTCAACATCACCTTCCACGTCATCGCCCGAGCGACACTGACTGCTCTTTACAGCGTGCCCTGACGACGGCCGCGGCGCACCCAGCTACAACAGCGACTCGTCGAAAATGATGCCTCGGCCGGCACAGGTCGGGCATGTCTCCGAGTACGACTCGACCAGGCCTTCGGATATGCGCTTGCGGGTCATCTCCACCAGCCCGAGCTCAGATATGTCGAACACCTGCGAGCGGGTCTTGTCGCGCGCGAGGGCCTCGCGGAAGGTCCGGATGACCTCGGCCCGGTTGGCCATGACCTCCATGTCGATGAAGTCGATGACGATAATGCCGCCGATGTCGCGCAAGCGCAGCTGCCGGGCGATCTCCTCGGCCGCCTCCAGGTTGTTGCGGAAGACGGTCTCTTCGAGGTTGGAGGTCCCGACGTTTTTGCCGGTGTTGACATCGATCACGGTGAGGGCCTCGGTGCGCTCGATGATCAACGAACCTCCCGACGGCAGCCAGACCTTTCTGTCGAGGGCCTTATGGACTTGCTCGTGCACCCGGAAACGCTCGAACAGCGGGAGCGGCTCCTCGCGTGGGTCCACCAGCTCGACGCGGTCGGCCAGTTCGGGGGTGATGCTGGTCACGTACTCCTTGACCTGCTCGTAGAGATGGGCGTCGTCGATCACGACGCCTCGGTAGTCCCGGTTGAACTCCTCGCGGATCACCCGCACAGCCAGGTCGGGCTCGCGGTAGAGCAGTTGCGGAGCACGCGACGAGCGCGCCAGCTGCTGGACGCTGTCCCACTGGCGCATGAGGCGGGCGACGTCGCGGCCCAACTCCTCGGCGCTGGCGCCTTCTGCGGCAGTGCGGACGATCAATCCGTGCCCTGCAGGGCGGATGTCGTCGAGGATCTTACGGAGGCGCTTACGTTCATCGTCACCGAGCCGCTTGGAGATCCCGTAGGTGTCGCTTTCGGGTATGAGCACCACGAAGCGCCCTGGCAGCGAGACTTCCTGGGTGAGCCGTGCTCCCTTGGTGCCAATGGGGTTCTTTGTGACCTGGCAGATGATGTTCTGGCCGGTTCGCAGCAGTTGCTCGATGCGGGCATCGCGGGCGGCGCCGCCCAAGCGCCCCCGGGTCGGCTTGCTGTCGTCGTCGCCGGCCGGGCCCACCTCGTCGTCGTCGTAGCGCAGGTCGCCCCGGTACAGAACGGCGTTCTTGGGAGTGCCGATGTCGACGAACGCCGCCTCCATGCCGGGCAGCACGTTCTGCACGCGGCCGAGGTAGATGTTGCCGTCGATCTGCGTAGCGTCATCGGCCGGGCGCGACACGTAGTGCTCGATAAGGGTCCGGCCCTCGAGCACTGCGATCTGGGTCGCGGTGGGCCCGACGTGGACGACCATCAGGTAGCGGCCGAGCGGGCGGCTACGGCGTTCGCCGTTGGCACGCCGCGAGCCAGTTTCAGGCAGCCGCCCGGGCACCGCGGCCCGGCCCCTCGCGACCTGCGCCGGCGTCGCGCCGTCGGCGCCTTCTGCCTGCTGTCCGTCACGGGCAGCGCCCGTTATCGCCCCTGTGGCGCTGTTGCGACGCCCCCCACGCTCGGGCCCCGGCGGGGCCGGCACGCCGGCCTGACCCGACGGCAGGACCGTGGACAGGGCGGCAGTGTCAGCACGGTCACGGCGGCGGCGCTGGCGTCTCGGCCGGTCCCGGGCGCCCTCGTCGTTGCCATCTTCGTCCGTTAGGCCCGAAGCGGCTGGGTCAGGCACCACAAGGGGGTCGCCAGTCGCCGCGGCGTTGGCCGCGCGCCCCCGCCGTCGGGGTACCGGCGGCGAACCCGGTCTGGTGTCGCCGATCCTCGGTTTGACGGTCGCCGGCGGCGAAGCTTCCGGAGCGGGGCTGCCGTCCAGAGTTGTGCCCAGAGTAGAGGGGCCGACCGCCCTGGCCACCGGTGCCTGCGCGGCGAGGGGCCCCAGCTCGCGGCCTCCGGCATCCGCCACCGGGCCCTCGGCGTCCTCATCGGCTTCGCCCGTGGCCTCGGGCGCGCTGCCATCGGCGGCTGCCGAGCCGTGACGGCCCCGGCCGCCGCGCGACCCGCGCCGCCGGCGGCGAGCTTTGCCTGGCGAAGCTAGTTCGCCAAGGTCAGCGACCGCCTCGTGCGCCCCCGGTCCCTGACCGCTGGCCAGGTCCAGGCCTCCGGCGTCGAAAGGCGACGCCGCGTTATCGACATCGCCGCGCCCGCCGTCGCCGCGAGGCGCCGACTGGGACCGGGCGATGGCTGCTTCGCCGAGCAGTGGTTCCGACATCTAGGTAATCCCTTCCGAACTGGCACGTCCCGCAGCATGCCCGGCACATTTGGCGACCGGGCTACCCGATCGCGTCCGTGGCGGGAGCCGGTCAGCTCCTGCCGAGCGCCGTCGCGCGCCATTAGCAAACAAACCTGTGGGCTAACGCCCTTAAGTGGCCCGACGCCAGGCGGCTCGCACGGCTCGCGTGTGAGGCGCGGCTGCCTCGGGCTCAAGGGGGCAGACGTCTCCGCAGTCACCGCTGTAGCCGGCGGCGTTGCCGGTTGAGCGCATGGCGTTACGTGGCCCCGTGCCTCTCGCCGCCTGGCCAAATGCCTGGACAGGCTGGACCACCAGCGGCTCATCCGGCCCGTCCGCGTCCGGTTGACGGCGGGGAGGGTCTAAGGCGTGCGGCCCGGTGCGAGATCATCTCCAGATGAGTGTAGCGACCGTAGCCCGCGAAACCTGAGGAAGCGCTGAGCTTGGCCTAATGCGATCCTGAGTGCGCGCAGTCGGCCGGTCAGGCCTGGCGCCGGCGCATGCCCACGTTGATGACCAGGGCCACGGCCGCCCAGTCCACGACCATGGACGAGCCGCCATAGCTCATGAAGGGCAGGGTGATCCCGGCCACGGGCATGATGCCCATGGTCATGCCCACGTTCTCGAACACCTGGAACGTGATCATGGCCAAGACGCCCACGCAGATGAGCGTCCCGGCGAGGTCGCGCGCGACAACGGCAGCTCGCCATGTGCGCCAGACCATGATCGCGAAAAGCGCCAGCAGCAGTGCCGACCCGACAAAGCCAAATTGCTCGGCTACTGCGGTGAAGATAAAGTCCGTCGACTGGTTGGGCACGAACGACAGGTTCGTCAGCAACCCGTTGTAGAGACCCTGGCCTTCGAGGCCGCCGTGGGCGATGGCGTCCTTGGACTGGTCCAGCTGGTACTCGACGCTCGCCGCCTCGGGGTTGGCCGCCGCGGCCGACGTCGCCACCCCGCTCGGCGCCGTCAAGAAGGTGGTGAGGCGCGACTTCTGGTACTCCTTCAGCACCCCGAGCTGGAGGACCGCCCCCATGGCGACCACCGCCACCAGGACCAGCACGGCCATGTGCCGGCCCTTGGTACCTCCCATCAAGAGCATGGCGATCAGGACAACAGCAAGGACCAGGGCGCTACCCAGCGCGTCCTGCTTGTAGATGAGCAGCACCGGCACAGCTGCCAAAGCGATGATCACCAGAAGTAGGCGGCCAGGCACCGTTCCTTGCTGCCGCCCGAGCAGTGCGGCCAAGCCCACGATGAGCGTCACCTTGACCAGCTCTGACGGCTCCACCTGGATGCTGCCGACTTGGATCCAGGACTCAGCGCCGAGAGCAGTCTTCCCCACGGCGAGTGTCGCCAGGAGCACCAGGATGCTCCCCGCGTACAGTACCGGCGCCCAGGCGAGGAAGCGTCGGTAGTCGAACATCAGCACCACGACGAAGGCGGCGGCGCCGGCCACAGCGTAGAGGGCCTGGCGCTTCATCTCCGACTCGGGGTTGGCGCCTGAAATCCCGAGCGGGTTGCGGGTGGTCGAATAGACCATCAGCACACCGAGCGCCGATATTGCCGCAGTGACGACAATCAGCACGAGGTCGATGTGGCGCCAGGCGTGGCTGACGGCCACAGGCCGGCGCGGCACGCTGCCCGCGTTGCCGGCGGAGGCTGCGCCCGGGCTCATCGCGGAGCTCACCAACCCCGAAGTACCCAGGGCGGGCCCTGACAGGGCCATCAGCCGCCAACCCCCGGTGCGGTGGTCGTGGTGGTGGCAGCGGCTCCGCCGGCCGCGCAGGCCGGGGCTGTCGTCGTGGTCGCCGAGGCACTCGCCGCCGTGCCCGCGGCCGAGGTGGTCGTGCTCGAGGACGGGCACGACCCACCGCGCGCCGGCTTATTGAGCCCGAACAAGGTCGTGTACTCCTGCTCCACGGCCGGCGCGGCCACGTCTGCCCCGTAACCCGACTGCTCGAACACGGCGTCGACTGCGAAGCGGGGGTCGTCGGCGGGGGCGAAGCTGGTGAAGACCGAGGTGTCCTGCTTGTACGCAGGCCAGGGCACCTGCCCCGGAGCGCAAGTGGTCCCGGCGGCACAGTACTCGTCCACCTGGGCTGTCCCCGTCTTGCCCGCGACTGGGTACTCCGCCAGGGGGAAGTTCTGAAAGGCCCCGTAGGCGGTGCCGTCGGTCGACGCGGTAACTCCCACTAAACCTTCGAGGATGGCAGCTCGGTCGTAGGACGAGGGCATGGGCACCAGGTTCTTGACTTTGGGGTAGTACAGCTTGAGGATCTTCCCGCTCGTCCGGTCACCCCTGCCCGGAGCCTCGATCGCCAGCGCCACCTGGGGCACGTAGAGCGTCCCGCCATTTCCGAACGCCGCGTAGGCGTTATCTAGCTGGAGGGGGGTCACGAGGTCCTCGCCCTCCCCGATCGCTTCTTGCACCTCGAAGCCCGGTTCCCAGTTGCCGTCCGGGTAGTCCTTGGGGTACTGGGCGTGCATCTTGGCCACCACTTGGGCGTCGGGCACGAGCCCCGGCGCTTCGTCAGGTAAGTCGATCCCGCTGTAGTGGCCGAGACCGTAATCTGAGGCCACCTGCTGGAGCGGGTCCGGGCCGGTGAGCTTGCCGCTGGCGTCGTAGTCCTGGTAAAACTCGCCGCCGATGCTGTAAAAGTAAGTGTCACTCGACTCGGTGAGCGCCTCGGGAAGATCAACCCAGTTGAGGGCCTGGTTGTCGTTGTCGTCGAAGGTCTGCCCGCCGATCGTGTAGGACCCGATGTCGTCGTAATAGGTATCGGGCGTGCGCAGGCCAGCGCGCAACATGGCCGTCGCGGTGACCAGCTTCCACGTCGAGCCGGGGGCGTAGCCGCTGGAGATGGGCCGGTCGATAGTGGGGAAGTTGTTCTTCGGGTTGTTGTAGTAAGCCCATTCGGCGTTGGTGATGACGCCGGTGAACGCGTTGGGGTTGTAGTCGGGATAGGTGGCCAGGGCGAGCACCTCGCCGTTGCGCGGGTCCAGTACCGACATCGCCGCCCCCGGGGCCCGGTACGGCTCGTTGCTGACCTGGTCGGTCATCTTCCTGGCGTTGGTCACCCAGTCGCCCAGGGCTGCGACAGCCGCCTTCTGGTCGGTGAGCGAGATCGACAGCACGAGGTCGTCACCGGGTACCGGAGGCGTGTAACTGATCCGGTAGAGCACCTGCCCCTGAGAGTCCACCGCCACGACCTCCTTGCCCGGGACTCCCCGCAGGTACTTCTCGAAGCTGGCCTCCACGCCGGCCTGGCCGTAGCCCGAAGTCGGCCCGTAGCAGGGGATGCCAGCTGCGCACTGCTCGGTCTGGACCTTCGCGTACTCGGCGCCCGTAATCTGGCGCACGTAACCGATGATGTTCGCCGTGGTCGCGCCGTAGGGGTAGTAGCGGACTGGCTCGGCCTGAACGGTCACCCCCGGCAGGAGCGCCTGGTTCTCGTCGATGGCCAGGACGATGGACTGGCTCACACCTTCGGCCACGGGCACGGGCTGGTACGGGCTGTACTGGTTGTTGTCGATGGCGGCTTGGACACGCGCCACCGGCTCGCCGAGGACAGCGCCCAGTTCGGCGACGATGCCCGGGTGGGCTTCGACCGCTCCCGGGCTCACCGTGACGACCTGTTCGATCCGGTTGCCGGCCAGCAGCACTCCGTCACGGTCGAAAATGTCGCCCCGTTGGGCAGCGATGTAAAAAGTCCGCTCGCTCTCGTTGGCCACTTGCAGGCCCAGCGGTGTCGCCGCCTCGACGCCCTGCAGGTACCAGAGGCGGCCGATGAGCGTGCCGAACAGGCATACGACCACGACGAGGACGGCCACGGCTCGCATGCGGTGCGGGTTGCGGCCGTCAGCGGTGGGTGCGGAGTTGACCGGGTTGCTCATCAGCTCAGCGCGCCCTCACCCGCATGCGGCGACGCCGGCGGTTACGGACCGCCATGAGGCCGCGGCGCCGGGCGACGGTATCGAGGACAGGTTGAGCCGGACCGGACGCAGAAACAACCGAGGGACGGGTGCGGCGGCGCACCGCCCAGGCCATGAGCACCGCGGCAGGCAAGGCGAAGACGGCCGCGAAAAGGGCCTCCACGATCGCCTGCTGCGCCAGCCAACGGTCGCCCGGCGCGACCAACTGCTCCTGGCCCACGACGTAGCCGATGCCAACGAACAAGGTCACCCCAGCGCCCGTGCCCACCGCCGCCAGGGCCGGGGCGGCCACCAGGCGGGGAGGCATGAGGTTGTCACGCGCCCACCCGGCACTGAAGCCCACCAAGCAGTACGCAAGTGCGCTCAGCCCTAGGGGCGTGCTCTGCAGGAAGAGGTCGCTGAGCAGGCCAGCGCTGAACCCGATCACTGCACCGGCGTCGGTCCCGGCGGCGGCACCTCCGCACACCGCCAGCAGCAGCATGAAGTCTGGTGCCACGTCCGCAACCCGTAGGTCGTTGGCGAACGTGGTCTGAACGAAGATCCCAAGCAACAGCACGCCGATCACCTTGAGCACGACCCTGGCCCAGGGGACAACGCTCACTGCGACGACCACAGCAGGACGCGTACGTACTGCATGTTCACCAGATCCGCGTAGGGAGCCACCGAAATGGATTGCGACAATGCCCCCACGGGCGAGCTGACCGAGACCACCCGGCCGACCGGCACGCCTGGGGGGAAGTCGTCGAGCCCACTGGTGACCAGCACGTCACCCCGTTTGACCGCCTGGCCGACGTCCACGCCGAGAACTTGGAGGTCGTTACCTTCCCCGCGGCCCGCAGCGGCGCCGACGACGTTGGTGCGCACCACCCGCACGCCCACCGTGAACGACGGGTCGTCCACCAGGGTGATATTGGCCAGGTGGGCCGAGACCGAGCTCACCACGCCCACCAGCCCACCGGCGGCTACCACGGGTTGGCCGGCCACGACGCCGTCGGCCGTCCCCCGGTCGATCTCGATGGACTGCTCGAAGTTGTTGCTGCCCGTCTCCACCACTTCGGCGGCGATGCTCGGTAGACCGCTCAGGTAAGGCAAACCGTCATTGGCCAGTACCTGCTTGGCTTCTTGCTCTTCGGCCTCGGCGGCCGCCGCGCTGGTGGCGTCCTGAGCCACCTGTTGGCGCAGTCGCTCGTTTTCTCGTTCCAGCGATTGGTAATTCAGCGCGCCATAAAGAAAATTGCCCACGGGCTGGAGGGCGGAATGGACTGCGGACTGGACGGGGTCGGCGATCTGGCGAGCATAAGAGCGCGTCTTGCCGACGATCCCGCCGTTGCCGCTGCGGTCAGACAAGGTGATGAGAGTTACGGCCAACAAAACAAGTACCAACAACAAGAAACGGCCGCGCGGGCGCGGGGGTGCAGCCACTGCTGCAATGTTAGCGGGAGCTTGTCATCAGGACGTCAGACAGGACGCCGAGCTGCTCGAGGCATTGGCCGCTGCCGAAAGCCACCGACTGCAGCGGGTTGTCCGCAATGACGATGGGCATGCCGGTCTCGGCTGCCAGGCGGGCGTCCAAACCGTGCAGCAGCGCCCCACCGCCCGTGAGGACGATGCCCTGCTCCATGATGTCCGCGGCGAGTTCGGGCGGCGTCTTGTCCAAGGTCACCTTGACGGCGTCCACGATCGCCGCCACGGGCTCCTCGATGGCCTCGCGGATCTCCTCTGTGGTTGTGACGATGGTCTTGGGCAAGCCGGTGATCAGGTCGCGGCCCCGGATCTCGGCGCTCACCTCCTCCTGGAGCGCGCAGGCCGACCCGAGGGCGATCTTGATCTCCTCGGCGGTGCGTTCGCCCAGGGCAAGGCTGTACTCCTTTTTGATGAACGCGATGATCGCCTCGTCGAGCTCGTCACCGGCGATACGCACGGACTGGCTGGTCACGATGCCGCCCATGGATATCACCGCCACCTCGGTCGTGCCCCCGCCGATGTCCACAACCATGTTGCCCGTGGGCTCGTGGACCGGTAGGCCGGCTCCGATGGCGGCAGCCATGGGCTCTTCGATGATCCACGCCTGGCGGCCACCAGCGGCCTCCGCAGCGTCCATCACGGCCCGCTTCTCGACGCCCGTTACCCCGGAGGGCACGCAGATCACCATGTCCGGCTTGGACAACCGGGATGGGTGGACACGCCTGATGAAGTAGGCGAGCATCTTCTCGCAAATCTCAAAGTTGGCGATCACGCCGTCCCGCAGCGGGCGTACCGCCTGGATATGGGCCGGCGTGCGGCCGATCATGCGCTTCGCCTCCAGGCCCACGGCGAGCGGGCGGGCGTCCCGGGCATCGATCGCCACCACGGAAGGCTCGTTTAGCACGATACCGCGGCCCTGCAGGTAGACCAAGGTGTTGGCCGTCCCCAGATCTACCGCCAGGCCTCTCCGGAAGCTGGAGAACAATCGTTCGCGCACGGTTAGATGGCCTCCTCGCATGCCGCGGTCGCCCACAAGGCTAACGGGCGGCGACCGGCCGCGCCAAGCTCGCCGTCCGGGGCATGTGCCAGCGCGACCATGCCTCGTCCAGGCCGGGCTTCCTCGCGAGGCACCCCCCCGATCAGCCCCTCGCAGAGGCTCAGCTCAAGGCCCCTCTTCCGGGAAGAACAGGGCGATCTCGCGGCGGGCAGATTCAGGGCTGTCGCTGCCGTGGATCAGGTTGTCGGGTAGGGACAGGGCCAGGTCGCCCCGAACAGTGCCGGGCGCGGCTTTGGCGGGGTCAGTGGCCCCCATGGTCATGCGAACGATCTGGTGCGTGCCTTCTGGGCCCTCGACCACGGCGAGCAACGCCGGGCCGCGGGTGATGTACTCGATCAAACCGTCAAAGAAGGCCTTACCAGCGTGCTCGGCGTAGTGCATGGCTGCGGTCTCTTTGTCGATGGTGCGCAGCTCCGCCCGCAATATGCGCAGGCCCCGGCGTTCCAGCCGGCCCAAGATCTCGCCGACGAGCCCCCTCCGCACGGCGTCGGGTTTGCAGATGACGAGTGTTGCCTCGCGGGGTTCGCTCTCCACAAGGGTCTGAGGTTAGCGGGCCCGGGCGCACGGGCCGGCGGCGAGGGGCTGGCCCGGTCCCCCGGCGCGGCCCGCGGTCACTGGCGGCGCGGCCCGCGGTCACTGGCGGCGCTGCCCACGCCTCCTCAGGGCATGCCGCGCGCGCCCAACGCCTCGCCCGTCCGCGCCCTCATCGCCGTCCTCGCTTCGCCCACGGTGTAAAGCGACCCGGTGACCAGGACGAGCTCTTCTGGGGCGGCCTCGGCCAGAGCGACGTCGAGAGCCTCCGCCACCGAGGCCGTGGGCACGGCCCTGACCCCGAGCGACGCGGCCACCTCGGCCAGCATGCCGGCGGGCTGGGCGCGGGGCGAGAGTGGAGGGCAGGTGACCACCAACCGGGCCTTGCCCACCTCCAGTGCCTCGAGCATCTCGCGGGCGTCCTTTCCCCGCAGCATGCCTACGACCATGACTCGCGGGCGTTCAGTGCCGAACTCCTCGTTGACCGCGGCCGCCGAAGCTTGCGCCCCGCCTACGTTCTTCGCGCCGTCGAGCAGCACTAACGGCCGTTGCTGGACCACTTCGAGCCGGCCAGGAGTGGTCAGTTCCGCCGCCGTGGCTGCCACCAGGTCCTCTTCAATGGGGTGGTCGAAGAAGGCTTCGGCCGCGACGAGGGCGTCGAGGAAATTGTCACCCTGGTGGCGCCCGTGCGCCCGCAGGTACAAGCCCTCATAGCGCGCTCCCGGCGTGCGCAGGTCCAATGACCGTCCGCCCACCGCCATCTCATTGGCCTCGACGGCAAAGTCGCGGCCCACCCACCACAGCCTGTCCGGCTGCTCGGCCGCGAAGATCTCGTACAGCTCGCTGTCGCCCTCGCCCAAGACCAGGGTCGAGCCCGGCTTCACGATGCCGGCCTTCTCGCGAGCGATATGCGCGCGGGTGGGGCCGAGCAGCTCAACGTGGTCGAGCCCGACGTTGGTAACTACCGAGACGGTCCCGTCAGCGACGTTCGTGGCGTCCCAACGCCCGCCTAGGCCGACCTCCACCACCGCCACGTCGACCGGTTTGTCCGAGAAATACCGGAAGGCGGCAGCCGCCATCACCTCGAACCAGTTGAGCCGGGGCCCTTCGGGGCTGAGCGTCTCCAGTACCGCCAGATCCGATAGCACCTCGGCGAACTCAACGTCACTTATGGGCTCGAGGTCCACCATGATGCGCTCGTTGATGCGCTCCAGGTGAGGGCTGGTGAAGGTCCCGACGGTGAGGCCTTTGGCCATCAGGAGCCGGCTCAGGGCACGCGCCGTGGATGTCTTGCCGTTGGTACCGGTGAGATGGACAACCGGTTGTGAGCGCTGGGGGTCGCCCATCAGGTGGGCAAAGTGACGCACACGGTCCGGGTGCGGGGCGCGCAGGCGCTTGTCACCGAGTATGCGTTCGAGGTTTTGATGGCGGTCGAGCCACGCGAGAGCTTCGCCCAGGTTCATCGGGGGGGTCATTTTAGGGTAGGCGGGCCCGGAGCACGCCGCAGTGGGCCGGGACCTTACCGGCGGCGGCCCGCCGTGTAGTGGGTCAGCTCGCCGCGCGCCGCGGGCGAGGCTCCTTGTGGGCCACGTCGGTGCGCGGCACGAGCGTCGGGTTGACGCGTTCCAGCACGACAGAGCGGTCGATCACGCATTTGCCGATGTCGGAACGGCTCGGCAAGTCGTACATGACCTCGAGCAGCACCTCTTCAAGGATGGCGCGCAACCCGCGGGCGCCGGTGCCCCGCAGCATCGCCTGCTCGGCCACTGCCTCGAGCGCGTCGGGCGTGAACTCCAGCTCCACGCTGTCGAGCTCGAACACCTTGCGGTACTGCTTGAGCAGGGCGTTCTTGGGCTCGGTGAGGATGCGGATGAGGGCTTGCTTGTCCAGCGTCGACACCGTGCCCAACACGGGGAGGCGGCCGACGAACTCGGGGATCAGGCCGAACTTGAGCAGGTCCTCGGGCAGGACGTGGGACAGCAGCTCGTCCTCGTCCGCCTCGTGGGCACGGCGGATCTCAGCCCGGAAGCCGATCCCTTGCTTGCCCAGGCGGCCCTGGACTATCCGGTCCAGACCGGCGAAGGCCCCACCGCAGATGAACAGCACATTGGTGGTGTCGATCTGGATGAACTCCTGGTGGGGGTGCTTGCGGCCGCCCTGCGGAGGCACTGAGGCAGTGGTGCCCTCGAGGATCTTGAGCAGCGCCTGCTGGACGCCCTCGCCCGAGACGTCGCGCGTGATCGACGGGTTTTCGCTCTTGCGGGCGATCTTGTCGATCTCGTCGATGTAGATGATCCCCGTCTCGGCCTTCTTGATGTCGTAGTCGGCCGCCTGAATGAGCTTCAGCAGGATGTTCTCGACGTCCTCACCGACGTAGCCGGCCTCGGTCAGCGCCGTCGCGTCGGCGATGGCGAACGGGACGTTGAGCATGCGGGCAAGCGTCTGGGCCAGGAACGTCTTGCCGCACCCGGTCGGGCCGAGCAGCAGGATGTTCGACTTCTGCAGCTCGACGTCGCCGTCGGCGTAGCCCCCCGCCTGGACCCGCTTGTAGTGGTTATAGACGGCGACCGACAGGATCTTCTTGGCCCTCTCCTGGCCGATCACGTAATCGTTCAGGAAATTGAAGATCTCCGCCGGCTTGGGGAGCTCGTCAAAACGGACCTCGGTCGGCTCCGACAGCTCCTCTTCGATGATGTCATTGCAGAGGTCGATGCACTCGTCGCAGATGTACACGCCAGGCCCGGCTATGAGCTTTTTGACCTGCTTTTGGGACTTGCCGCAAAAGGAGCATTTGACAAGCTCGCTCGACTCGCCGAACTTTGCCATCCGTGTTCCTCGGTCTCCTCAGGCCACGCCGGCGGCCTGAGGGACGCCAGCCAGATCGCGGGTGGTTATCACTTCGTCAATAATGCCGTAATCCTGAGCTTCCGAAGCGCTCATGATGAAGTCTCGGTCCGTGTCGGATTGGACCTTGTCGAGGGTCTGGCCGGTGTCCAAGGCGATCATCTCGTTGAGCAGGTCCCGCATCCGGATGATCTCCTTGGCCTGGATCTCGATGTCGGCCGCCTGGCCCGCAGCCCCACCGTAGGGCTGGTGGAGCAGGATGCGGGCGTGAGGTAGCGCGTAACGCTTGCCCTTGGTGCCCCCAGCCAGGATCACCGCTGCCGCCGAGGCGGCCTGCCCGTAGCAGAAGGTCGAGATGTCGTTACGCACGAACTTCATGGTGTCGTAGACCGCGAACAAGGCCGTGATGTCGCCGCCCGGGGAGTTGATGTAGATGCTGTTGTCCTTGTCGGGGTTCTTGTACTCGAGGTACAGGAGCTGGGCGCACACGGCGTTGGCGACGTAGTCGTCGATCGGGGTACCGAGGAAGACGATGTTCTCTTCCAGCATGCGCGAGAACAGGTCGTAACCGCGCTCACCACGGTTGGTCTGCTCGAAAATGCCCGGGACGTGGTACTGGCTGAACACCCTCACTGGGTTTGCCTCACTGGGTTTGCCTCACTGGGTTTGCCTCACTGGGTTTCCCTCATTGCGCCTGCCTCGCTGGTTCTCATTCGTCGCCGTCGCCGCCCGCGCCGGCCGCCGTGCCAGCCTCAGCACCTGCACCGCCCTCAGGTGCCGCCGCGGGGGCGGGATCGAAGCGCGCCTGGCTGTGGCGTACAAGCGATGCCCGGTCCACGGGATGGCCCTCCTCGTCGGTTATCTCGGCGTGCTCGACCAACCACTCGAAAGCCTTGGTCTTCCTCAAATCTGAGCGTACCGCGAGACGCCGCCCTGTGCGTTCTACCTCCTGGATGAAAGTGGCCGGGCTGACGCCGGCCCGGCCGGCCAAGCGGCCCATGAAGTCCTCCATCTCAGCCTCGGAGGGCTCGATGCCCACGGCGTCGGCCACCGCCCGCAGCGCCAGGTCGGCCTTGACGGTCGGTATGGCCTCCTCGCGCAACTGGGCGATCAGCTGGTCCACGGTACGGCCCATTGCGTCGAGGTAGCGCTGCAGGGGCACGCCCTGGGCGTCCAGGCGGTTGCCCAGCTCTTCGGCCATACGGCGTGTCTCGACGTCCACGAGGACCGCCGGTGGCTCCTCGTCGACCAGTGCGACCAGCTTTTCCAAAGTCGCGTTGCGCAGCGTCAGCGCCGCCTGCGCTCGCTTGATCTCGTCGAGACGGGTCTCAATGTCCTGGCGCAGCTCGGCCACGGTGGAGAACTCCGAAGCGTCAGCCGCCCACTCGTCGGTCTCGTCGGGCAGCACCTTTTCTTGGACCTGTTTGACCTCTACCCCAACCTGTACCGTCTCGCCGCCGACGTCGGCATCGAAGCTCAACTTGTCCCCGGCCTTGTGGCCTGGGAGGTGTTCGTCCAGCTCGGGCAGGTCATTGCCGGCGCCGACCTCCACCGAGTAGTCGGTGTACGTCATGCCGGCGACCGCCTTGCCGTCGCGGGTCGCGGCCATGTCGATCACGACGCTGTCGCCCGCTTTGGCCTCCCGTTCCGCGACCGCCAGCTCGGCAAAGTTGCCGCGCAACCGGTCGACCTGGGCTTGGACGTCCGCCTCGGTTACGTCTGGGCTGGGCACGGTGATCTGTAGCGACTCGTAACCCGCGAGCTTGAGGCGCGGGCGGACCTCGACGACAGCGTCGAAGGCGACCGGTCCGGTCTCCTCGCCGGCGGTCACTTCGATGGTGGGCTCGTTGATTACGTCTACGGCCCTCTCGTGGACAGCCCGGTCGTACCAGACGGGGATGTGCTTGTCGAGCGCCTCCTTGCGCGCCGCCGAGCGCCCGATCCGCGCCTCCAGCACCCGCCGCGGCACCTTCCCGCGCCGGAAACCGGGTACGAACAGCTCCTTCGTGAACCGCTCGAAAGTCTGATCGATGGCCTGGTCGACTTCAGTCGACTCGACTTCGACCGACAGCTTGACCTTGTTGCCGTCCAGTTCGGCGACTTGGGACTTCATATGGAGTCCGGAGCCTACCTCGCGCCGGCACAGTTTGATGCCGGGGAGCGCCGGGTTGACGCCGGGGGGTGCGTCAGAACGGGATGAGGCCCAAGGCCGCCTCAACCACACC
>DATJST010000018.1:0-7728 GCA_035503975.1 Acidimicrobiales bacterium
GGCTGCCGGCTGGATGACCGCGGTCCCCAATCCCAAGGGCATCGCGATCTGGCATTGCAGGATGCCATCGAAGACCCAGATGAGCCCGAACGAGACCCGCAGGAGCCGCCGGGCGGCGGGCTCACGGCCGGACCGTCCAAAGCCGAGCGTGGCCACGCTCGTCCCTCCGGTCCCCGCCCGGCGGATCTGGGCCGCACGAGCGATGTTCCAGGCCACCGCCACAAGGCCGGCGATCAAAAGCACGATCAGGCCCTGGTTCACGAGCGCCGATTGGAAGGCCGAGACGATCGCCGGGTTGTTCGTCGAAAGGCCGCTGCCCATACCAGACATATCCAGGTAGTCGAACGAGCCGGCGACAAGGTTCCCGGCAATTTCGGCTGGCCGAAATTGAGCCATCGGGCGTGCCCAATCTACGATGCCGCCTGTGGACTCCTTGACATGGTTGGCCCAAAGAGCGCGTGCGGGTGACCAGCAAGCGCTCGCCAAGTTCGTCGAGGCCGCTTACCAAGACGTCTGGCGGCTGTGTGCCGGCCTCGTCGACGACGAGGTGGCGGACGACCTGTGCCAGGAGACCTTCGCCCGAGCAGTCAGAGCGCTACCGAGGTTCCGCGCCGAGTCCACAGCCAGGACGTGGCTTCTTTCCATAGCCCGCCACACCTGTAGCGACGAGCTACGCTCACGGTCGCGCCGGAGGCGCCAGGAAGCGGGCGCAGCGCGGGGCCGGCCAGCGGTCGTCGTCGACCCCGGCGGCATGGTCACGCTGGCCGACCTCCTGAGCAACCTCCAGCCGGACCGCCGAGCAGCCTTCGTCCTGACCCAGGTGGTCGGTCTCTCCTACCAAGAGGCCGCGACGGTATGTGCTTGCCCAACAGGGACGGTCCGCTCGAGGGTAGCCCGGGCACGTGCCGACCTGGTCAACCTGGTCGAGCGGGCCACCCTGGGTGAGCTCAGTCGCCACCGGGCCTGACCGACCGGGGAGGCGCCCGCACCGGGCTGCACGGCCGGCACAGAACTATTCGTTTGTCTAGAGAACCATTCGGGGCCACGACCGTCGCCCGCAACCAGCCTGGCTCAGCTCAAGCTAGCCATGGAGGCCATCGGAGTAGGCATTGCGAGGAGCATTTGAGGAGGGCTCCTGCCCGGCGGGCCACCGAATTATTTCGGGCTGAGAAGAGATTGTAAGCTGTGCCCGTGAGCACAAGGGCCCGAAAGCGCGTCACGATCGATGAGATCGCCCACGAGGCCGGGGTGGCGGCTTCGACCGTCTCCAAGGTCCTCAACGGCAACCACGACGTCTCAGCAGCGACTCGCCAACGCGTGCAGGCACTGCTCTCAGAGCGCAACTACGAGCGCCGCTCCTACGCCCCAAGAGGTGCTCCTCCTCTGGTCGACCTCGTCTTCCAAGAGCTCGAAAGCCCCTGGGCGATGGAGATCGTACGCGGAGCGGTCGAGGCAACCGCCGAAGCCGGCATGACGGTGGCACTGACTTCGCTCTCCGACGGCGGCGTCCAGCGCTCGTGGCTTGACCCCATATGCTCGCGGGGTACACGCGGTGTGATACTCCTGCTGGCAAAGCTCGGCAACCGTGAGAAGGCTGAGCTGAGGTCACGCGGCTTGCCCTTTGTCGTCGTGGACCCGCGCGGCGCTCCCGACCCGAGCGTGACCACGATCGGGGCAACCAACTGGGCGGGCGGTTACGCAGCCACCCGGCACCTTGTCGAGCTCGGTCACAAGCGGGTCGGGATGATCTCGGGCCCCCCCGACCTTCTTTGCAGCCGGGCCCGCATGGACGGGTACCGCTCCGCAATGGAGACTTCCGAGCTCCCGCTCGACCCCGACCTCATGCAGTGGGGCGATTTTCATGTTGACGGGGGTTTCAAGGTGGGCATGGCAATGCTCTCCTTGCGTGCCCGGCCGACAGCGATCTTCGCTGGCAGTGACCTCCAGGCACTGGGTGTGCTGGAAGCGGCGCGCATGCTGCACATACGGGTCCCATCTCAGCTCAGTGTCGTGGGATTTGACGACCTGCCGCTGTCGAGGTGGACTTCGCCACCGCTGACAACGGTCCGCCAGCCCTTGGCGGAGATGGCGGCGACCGCCGTCCGCTTGGTCCTCGCCGAGGACAAAGGCGAGCCAGCGGACTCGCGCAGCATCGAGCTCGCGACCAGCCTTTTGGCGAGGGAGTCAACGGCGCCGCCAATCGCCGACGCTTAGTTCATGGCGGGTCTGGAAATCGACAGCGCTGGTGCAGCCAAGCCGCCCAACGAGACTGGCTATGAATGCTGGTTGCGGTACAGGCTGGCCGCGAGCCCGCAGGTCCGACGGAGCTACGCCGCGGTGTGCCAGCGTGTTGTCGCGCGAGGTGCCACCCAGGTGCAGCTGTCGGTGCGCAAGGAGCTTGCCCAAGGTCTAGGGGCCATAATTGGGCGGGCCCCGGAGTTCCTCGTCGAGCCACCCGGCGAAGGCGGCTACCTCGCGACCGGCACTACTGCTGACCAATGGCTGCTCGACGTGCTGGCACGGGCGGGCGTCCCCGCGCCGTTGGGGGACGGCTTTGTGCTCTTGGGCCAGGTGCTGGGGCCCGCCGGGTTTATCATCGGCGGCAGCGATACTGGCTGCCTCTACGGCGCCTTCGCGTTCCTGCGCCGTCTGCAGCTCGGCGAGGGCCTCCCGGAGGGCCCTGTTGTGGAACAACCGGCCATGGCGCTGCGGATGCTCGACCACTGGGACAACCTGGACGGTACCGTCGAGCGAGGTTACGCCGGCAAGTCGATCTTTTTCGCTCAAGGCAACGTTGTGGTGGACCGGCAAAGATTGCTTGACTACGGGCGCCTCCTGGCGTCGGTAGGCGTTAACGCAGTGGCGCTCAATAACGTCAACGTCGCTCCCGACGCCATGGCTCTTCTCACCAAAAGGCACCTTGGGCCGCTGAGCGCGCTGGCGGGCATACTTCGGCGTTTCGGGGTCAGAGTTTTCCTGTCGGTGGCCTTCGAAGCCCCGATCGTTTCTGGCGGCCTGCTTACAGCCGACCCAAAGAACGCTCTGGTGTCCGATTGGTGGTCTCGGCTGGCCGAAACGGTCTATGGTTACATCCCCGACCTGGGTGGGTTCCTGGTCAAGGCGGGCTCGGAGTCGCGGGCGGGGCCGCACAGCTATGGGCGCACGCACGCCGATGCAGCCAATGCCGTGGCAGCGGGGCTCGAGCCGTACGGGGGTAGCGTGCTCTGGCGCACATTTGTCTACGACTGCCAACAGGACTGGCGCGACCGCAGCACCGACCGGGCTAAAGCCGCCCACGATGAGTTCGTGCCTCTCGAGGGGCACTTTGCCCACAACGTCGTGCTACAGGTAAAGGCGGGGCCGGTGGACTTCCAGGTGCGAGAACCGCCGTCGCCCCTTCTCGGTGCCATGGCCAACACGGCCCAAGTCCTCGAGGTCCAGCTCTCCCAGGAGTACACCGGCCAGCAGGTGCACTTGTTCTACCTGGTCCCGGCGTGGAAAGAAGTCCTCGGGTTCGACACGCACGCCACGGGGCCGGGCGCTACGGTCGCCAAGATTGTCTGTGGGGCCTCTTCCAAGTCGGGAATGGCGGGCGTCGCCAATGTCGGTGACGACCCCAACTGGACCGGGCACCATCTGGCGCAAGCCAACCTGTACGGCTTCGGCCGCCTGGCATGGTGCCCGGACCTGGCGGCCGAGCAGGTCGCCTCGGAGTGGGCGCGGCTCACCTTTGGTGACCACCCGGCCAGCGCCGAGGTCGTGACCAAGATGTTGATGGCCTCGGGGCCGGCGTACGAGTCCTATACGACCCCCCTCGGGCTGGGATGGATGGTAACGCCGGGGGCCCACTACGGGCCGTCCCCCGACGGCTATGAGTACGACCGCTGGGGCACTTACCACTTTGCCGACTCTGCTGGTATCGGCGTGGACCGCACCGCTTCGCACGGGACCGGTTTCACCGCTCAGTACCGACAGCCTTGGCAGGACATTTTCGACGATCCGTCCACTTGTCCCGAGGATTTGCTGTTGTTCTTCCACCACCTGCGTTACGACTTCTTGCTGCCCAGCGGGACGACGCTCCTGCAACGCATGTACGACCTTCACTTCGAGGGCGCTGAGATGGCCGAGCATCTCCTCGCGCGGTGGAGGTCCCTGGCCGGCCTTGTCGACGCCGTCCGGTACCGCGCCGTCGAGGAGAGGCTCGCGCTGCAGTTGCGGCATGCCCGGGAATGGCGTGACGTGGTGAACACGTACCTGTACCGCAAGTCGGGCAAAAGTGACGACAAAGGAAGGCGCGTCTACTGAGCCCGTCTATGAGCCGGGCTACAAGGCGCGGGCTCCTGCGCCGTCGGCCGCGTAGGGCTCGCCGACCTCTGCCGTTACGGGGATGACCGAGCAGAGCCTGTACTGGGCGACCTCACCTCCCAGGGCCACGACCGCCTGTTGGCGAACGTCGGACGCAGAAGCGCCGGTGGCGAAGCGGAACTGCCCTGGCTCGGTGACAAAACGCATGTCTTCGTCAAAAAAGGCCAGGCGGCTCGGGTGAACTTTGAACACGACCCTGACCTCCTGCTGCGGTGCGAGGGCGGCTCGGGCGAAACCTATAAGGGATGCCTCCGGCCGGGCGACCGACGCCACCAAGTCCGAGACGTACAGCTGGACCACCTCTTCGCCCGCCCGGTCCCCAGTGTTGCTGACGGTCACGCCCACGGTGATCACAGAGCGCGTGTCGCTGGCTTCGACGGCGATGTCTGACTGTTCGAAAGTGGTGTAGCTGAGCCCGTGGCCGAAGCTGAAGAGCGGGGTATGGGCGCAATCGGTGTAGTCCCCGTAGAACATCGAGCGAGCGCCGCCGGAACGGTGGCTGTGGTAAAGCGGCACTTGGCCAGTAGCCCGCGGCAGTGTCACCGCCAGCCTGCCGCACGGCTCGGCATGCCCGAGGAGCACGTCCGCCAGGGCGTTGCCGCCTTGCTCGCCGAGAGGCCAGGCCACCAACAACGCCGAGGCGTTAGCTGCGACGTCGGTGAGGACGTGGGCCCGGCCGCTCATGACGACCACGACCGTAGGGGTGCCTGTCCGGGATATGGCCGCCACGAGATCTTCCTGGGCCCCGGTAAGGCGGAGGTCGGTGGCGTCTCGGGCCTCACCCACGGTCGACTCCGTACTTAGGCCCGAGCGGCCCGCCACCACCACGACCGCCACATCCGCCGAGGCGGCGGCGGCCACGGCTGCGGGGAAGCCGCTGCGGTCGTCCCCGCTGACTGCGCACCCTTGTTGGTAAACGACGCTGACGTCCGGCCCGAGGGCCTCTCTGAGCCCGGCCAGGGGGGTGACGTGTTCGGTGAAATAGGGGCCCGGCTTGAACGCGCCCCTCCCGCTCGGGAGATAGATGAGGTCCGATATGTCTTCGGGCCCTTCGGCCGGGGGCCCGTCCAGATCAGGCCCGCCCGACGGGCCCAACAGGAGCTCCTGGTGGGCGGGGTAATGGTAATCGCCTTGGAGCAGACGCCGGTCGTCCGCCCCCGGCCCCACTACTGCCAAGGTGCCCAGCTGAGCTGGCAGCGGCAGCACCCCGTTGTTGGTCAAAAGTACGATCCCGCGCGAAGCTGCGCGCCGGGCCAGAGCGGCGTTCGCCGGGCGCTCGAAAACCGCGCTCACGCGCTCGGTGCTCACGTACGGTTCCTCGAACAGGCCCAGGCGGAACTTGGAGACGAGGACCCGGTGCACGGCGGTATCGATCGTGGCGACGGGCACTTTGCCCGCGTCGATGGCAGCTTTCAAGGGCGCGCCGAAACAGTCGAGCGCCGGGAGCTCGAGGTCCAGCCCTGCCGTTATCGCCTTGACGGCCGCCTCCGAACGGTCGGCGGCCACGCGGTGGTAGGTGGCAAGCAGGCTGACGGCAAAATAATCAGCTACGACCAGGCCTTCAAAGCCGAGCTCTCCTCGCAGTAGCTCGGTCAGCACCTTGCCTGACCCGCTCCCAGGCAAGCCGTCGATGCAGCTGTAAGTGCTCATGACCGAAGCGAGGCCAGCCCTGAAAGCGGCAGCGAAGGGTTCGGCGTAGACCTCGCGTAGCTCGCGCGGCCCTATCTGCACAGGCCCATGGTTGCGGCCTCCCTCGGAAAGGCCGTGAGCCAAAAAATGCTTGCCTGTTGCGAGCACTCCCTGGGACAAGTCTGCTGTCTGCATACCGCGCACATAGGCGGCGCCGAGAAGGCCGACCAGTACCGGGTCCTCTCCGTACGTCTCTTCCAGGCGCCCCCAGCGGGGGTCGCGAGCTACGTCGAGGACGGGGGCCAGGCAGTGACGCGCCCCGACGGCCAGCAGCTGCTGGCGCACCGCGCCGGCCACCTCCTGGACAAGCTCAGGGTCCCACGCGCACGCCAGTGCCAGGGCTTGGGGGAAAGCAGTCGCGTCGCGGGCGCAGTACCCGGCCAGCGACTCTTCGTGGACGACCACCGGGATCCCGAGCCGCGTACGCTCGATGACCAGTCGTTGGATCTGGTTCACGAGCTCGGCGCTCTGAGCTGGGTGCAGGCCGGTCGTCGCCCCGATGCGCGTGACTTGGCCGATGCCATGGGGGACTGCGGCGAGGGCCGCCTCCTCGTCGAAACGCTCGTTCCTGATGAGGTCGGGGAAGCGGACGGCACCCAACTGAGCCAGCTTTTCTTCGAGGTCCATGCGCTCGAGGAGGTCGCTGGCCCGGGCCTCCGCCGAAAGAGACGCGTCTGCGTAGGTGGGAGCGCTCATCGGTCTAGGCCAGTGCCGCTATTGGGCGAACGAATACCATCCATGTCAACGCAGGGCGAACCCGCCGACCCCTTTCACGAACTGACGGCGCAAGGCTATGTAGAGGAACAGCAAGGGCAGCACCGAAAAGAGCACGGCCGCCAGGACCACGGGGACGTCGATGCCGTACTCGGACTGAGTTGAAAAGCGGAACAAGCCCAAGGGGAGCACCATGTCATTGTTGGACTGGGTCAATATGAGGGGGAGCAGGAAGTTGTTCCAGGCGCCCAGCCCGGCAAAGATGCTCACCACTGCCAGTACCGGCCGGGCCATGGGTACCACGAGCTGCGTGAAGGTCCTCCATTCTCCTGCTCCGTCCACCGCCATGGCGTCGAACAGCTGACGCGGTATAAGCCGGACGTAATTGACCATGAGGAGGACGGCCACTGGGACCAACGACGCCGAGATGACCAGTACCAGCCCGTACATGGTGTCGTAGAGGTGTATTTTCTCGGTGATGATGTACAGCGGGATGATTATGGCCTGGATGGGCACAGCCAGCCCGAAAAGTATCAGCCGGAAAGAAACAGCCGGGTAACGCGACCCTCGTTGCACGATCCGGTAAGCAGTCGCGAGCGAAAGCACAACCACCACCACGATTGTCCCGGCTGCCAGTTCGGCGCTATTGCGGAAGAGCGTCCCTATGCCAGATCCGGAGAACATGGCCGAGTACGAGGACAGGCTCAGCCCTCCGGTCGGCAGCCAGGCGTTGGCGCTGAGGTACTCGCTGTCCGAACGGAAGCTGGCGAGGACCATGTAGTAGATGGGGAACAGCACGACCACGAGCCAGATCGTGCCGAGCACGAAGGCCACGAACCGCAGCTTCTTCGACCTGCCTCCCAATGAACCGAGCCGGGTGGGCGCCTTGCGCGGCGCGGTCGCAATCGTATTGGCGGTGCGGGGCGCCTCCGCCCGCTGTCGGGTTACCGTCGTCACCAT
>DATJST010000019.1:0-3214 GCA_035503975.1 Acidimicrobiales bacterium
TCGGCTTCGTGTTCTGACCGAACATTTGTTGCCCGAGCCGGTTGGCGCGCTCGGGCCTTGGTTAGCAAAATTGCTTCGGGCTACCTAACGAATGGCCCGCGGCGCGCCAGAGCGGGAGCGCGAAACGCTCAGCCAGCCGGTCCGCAACCCCGCCCCGCAGCAGCAATCCGCTCGTACGCCGTGTCGTCGTATGAGGCATAAAAGTCCTCGAGCTGGTCGCACAGGGCGGCGTACGAAGCCGCTGAGTAGAGCACTGGCTGGTAGCGCGTGATGTCGTACTCGGCGGTGCCCATTTGGCTGAAGTCCAGTGGGCGGATCTCGGCGTGCTGGAAGACGTCGAGCTCCCCGAACGAAGAAAGGATCCCCGCTCCGTAGGCCTTGGGCTCCCCGTCCTCCTCGACGACCCCAAACTCGAAGCTGAACCAGAAGACCCGGGACAGGAAACCCAGTGCAGCGGGAGACACGGTGCGCGCGACCGCCCTGCCCACTTCCTCGTAGATGGCCGCGAACCGGGGGTGAGCAAGCTGGTTGGCGTGGCCTATCACCTCGTGCACGATGTCGGGCTCGGGGGTGTAGAGCGGCACGGAGTGGTGCCGCAGGTACTGGGTGGAAAAGAAGCTGCGCCCGGCGAAGGCGCCGTAGAACTCGCGCAACGGCGCCAGGCCCGCCACGGGTAGGTACTGGAACCCGGTGAGCGGCACCAGGCGCGCCGTCACCTCGGCGAGCTGGGGAACGTGGTCTTTGGGCAGGCCGAGGGCCTCGGTCGCTTCGATGTATGCGCGGCAGCCGTACTTGTGGTGCTTGACCGCCAGCTGCTCGGCCACTGTCCGCCAGACATCGTGCTCGCGGTCGGTGTAGCGGACCACAGGGACGCCAGCCCCCGGGCTCCAGGCGGCCGAAACGGCGGCGATCTCGTCCCGCCGGCGGCGGTACTCGGGGTCGGCGAACCCGGGGTGGTCCCGGCCGAGGACGACCCGCACCCCGTCCTCGGACTCGACAACAGGCGAATACCCGCTCGCCGTACCCATGACCTCCTGCTCAGGCCTGGCGCTAGGAAGCCCGCCCGGTCACCAGGGCCAGCTTACGGGAGGGGATGGGGGTGGCGAGCATCAGCGATGTTGTGGTCCGGGTCACTCCGGGGATTTCGAGGAGGTCCGCGATCAGCTCGCCCAGGTGGTCGTTGTCGCGGGCTACCACCCGGCAAATGAGGTCGGATGGTCCCGTGGTCATCCAAGCCTCGATCACTTCGGGTACCGCCACGAGCGCGTCGCCGACGCTGCGGCTGCGACCTTGGGAGATCTGCAAGTTCACGAAGGCCGAAACCGCATAACCGACGCGGCGCAGGTCAACTTCAGGCCCGAACCCGGTGATGACGCCCGCCTGTAACAGTCGGTCGAGGTGCGCTTGGGCCGTATTGCGGGCGACGCCAACATCACGGGCGAGGCTCAGCAGGCCGGCGCGGGGCGCCGCGGCGAGTGCCTGCAGCAAGCGCAGGTCGATGCTGTCGAGCTCGTATGACTGCACTATTTGATCAGCATAGATGCTCATGACTGAACACACCGGTTAGTTGACAGAGGTGGCCTTGACGGTTGGCTGGCGGTGTCGTACGCCATGATTATGACCACTACTTCGGGCTCGCTAACACGTACCGATAGGCTGACCGTCGCTGACCAGATCCTGGCTTGGGACCACCTCGAGTGGTGGGTGGGCAACGCTCGAGCTGTCACCGCGTGGCTGTGCGGGGGCTTCGGCTTCGAAGTGGCGGCTTACTCGGGGCCCGAGACGGGTCAACCCGACCGCGCGAGCTACCTGCTGCAGCAGGGTGACATCCGTTTCGTCATCACCGCGGGCCTGACGCCCGAGTCGGAAGTTACCCGGCACGTGCTGGCCCACGGCGACGGCGTGCGCAACCTCGCCTGGTCCGTAGCCGACCCGGCGCTGGCCCTGGTTACCGCTGAGCGCAACGGGGCGCGCGTTGTGGCCGAGCCGACCACCGTGGAGGGCGACGAGGGCTCTGTGACGACCGCCGCCATCGCCACCTACGGCGAGACGAACCACGTCTTCGTCGACCGGTCCAATTGGCACGGCACCTGGGGGCCCTCGTTCCGTGCCGAGCGCCTACCAGGTCCCTGGCGGGCGACTGCAGTGGGCCTGCAGGCGATCGACCACGTTGTTGGCAATGTCGAAGAGGGGCGGCTGGACGATTGGGTCGGGTGGTACCGGGAAGTACTTGGTTTCGAAGAAATGATGCACTTCAATGCCGACCAGATCGCGACGCAGTACTCCGCGCTGCGCTCCACTGTCGTGCACAACAGGTCCTCCATCGTCATGCCGGTCAACGAGCCGGCGCCGGGGCTGCGCAAGAGCCAGATAACCGAGTACCTGGAGTACTTCGGCGGCCCAGGCGTGCAGCACATAGCCATGGCAACACGGGACATAACCAAAGCGGTGGACGCAATGGCCGGCCGCTCGGTCCGCTTCTTGGACATGCCCACCGCTTACTACGAAGACGCCCGCCGCCGCTGTGGGGAATTCGAGTTGCCGTGGGACGAGCTGCAAAGGCTCGGGATCGAAGTGGATAAGGACAGTGGTGGCTACCTTCTCCAGATATTCACCGAGACGGTGACCGACCGGCCCACCATTTTCATCGAGATCATCCAGCGAGAGGGGGCCAAGGGCTTCGGGGAGGGGAATTTCAAAGCTCTGTTCGAGGCGATCGAGCGTGAGCAAGCCCGTCGCCATAACCTATGAGCGCGCTGCGGTCTTGCCGTGAGCCCGCCGCCGGGCTGGCCGCTCCGTGGCTCGAACGCCTGGACGCAGTCGTGGCGCGCCTCGAAGCCATCGCCCGGGCCGGCCCCCGCCCGGGCTTCACCGATCCCGACCCGGGCTGCGTGGAGCGCTGGGACGACACCCAGGTGTGGGCACACCTGGGCGAGTTCGTCGGGTACTGGGTGGACCAGTTGCTGCTCGTGACCGGAGCGGCCACCGTGGGTGTGCGCGAGCTGGCGCCGTTCGGCCGCACGAAATCTGACGTGGCCCGCCGGGCAGCCGTCGCAGCCGCGCGCCGGGAAGAAATTGATGGCTACCTGGGGACGATGACCCGGTCCTGCGACCGACTCCGGCTTGTCCTCGCCCGCCTCGACGGGACGGCCTGGTCCGCGGAGGGCCTGCACCCGACGCTCGGCGCGATGGGCGTACCCGCCATATTGGACCG
>DATJST010000020.1:0-3909 GCA_035503975.1 Acidimicrobiales bacterium
CCGGGGACCGCCCTGCTCGAGTGCGTAGTGAACATAAGCGAGGGCCGCGACAGCGGTGTGCTCGCCTCGCTGGTGGCCGCCGGGAGCCCTTACGTACTCGATGTGCACCGCGACTGGGACCACAACCGGTCCGTCCTCACCTTGGCTGGGGGCCCGCCCGCGCTCGAAGCGGCCGTCCGCTCCCTGGCCGCGGCTGCCGTTAGCGCGCTCGACGTGCGCCTGCACCAGGGGGCCCATCCCCGTTTGGGAGTTGTCGATGTCGTGCCCTGGGTGGCCCTCGAAGGTTGGCCGCTCCGCGACGTTCCGCTCGAGGCGGCCCGACGCCACGCCGGGGGAGCCCGCGACCGTTTCGCTACTTGGGCTGGCGAGCAGCTCGGCGTGCCCGCGTTCTGCTACGGCCCGGCACCGCCGGAAAGGTCCTTGCCCGAGCTACGTGCCGGAGCTTGGCGCGAGTTTCGGCCTGACGCCGGGCCGGAGCAACCCCACCCCAGCGCGGGCGCGGTGTGCACGGGCTGGCGCCCGCTGATGGTCGCCTACAACCTGTGGTTGGCTGAGCCGGACCTCGCCCTGGCCAAATCGATCGCCGCCGCTTTGCGCGGGCCTGCGGTCCGCGCCCTCGCCTTCGCCCTTGGCGACCAGGTGCAGGTCTCGCTCAACCTGGTGCAGCCGTTCTCGTTCGGGCCGGAGGCGGCGCGCGACGCCGTCGCCGCTCGAGCGGACGTGGCTCGTGCGGAGCTCGTCGGCCTCGTGCCCCAAGCCTTGCTCGAGCTCATCCCCGAGCGACGCTGGCCGCTGTTGGACCTGGCCGAGGACAGGACGATCGAGTCCCGGTTGCGAAGAACTGGCTTCATGTCCAGCGAGTGACGATGAGGCACGCCCCGACGCCCCAAAGGGTGACACAACCGGGGCGAGCCTCACCGGGGGAAGTCTTCTGCCCGTGGGTTACCGGTCCTGTACGGGTGCGCCCACGGACCGGCCATCCACCGGACATGTGGGTGGGCGGTTAGGACGCTTGGCTCACCCCGTAGGGCGCCCCGTTGCGGCGACGCCGTAGCCGGCGCCGTTCGCGTTCGGACAAGCCCCCCCAGATGCCGAACTTCTCGCTGTTTTCGAGGGCGTACTGGAGGCACTCCTGGCGCACTACACAGCCTCGGCAAACCTCTTTGGCTTCCCTGGTCGAGCCGCCTCGCTCAGGGAAGAACAGGTCGGGGTCAACCCCCAAGCAGTTGGCCGACCGTTGCCACGTCGGCACTTCGGTCTCCCAGCGGAGCCCGGGTGCATCAGCCGGTAGGCGCAGCAAACGCACGATGTCAGTCACCGGCGGCTCCCTCGTCTTGCTAGATGGGCTTGGATGCTCGGCCATCGACCGCCCGCGGGCTAAGATGGCGTCAATGTAACTACGCGGCGCGTAACTACATGGTTGTCATCTTGGCTCATTCCGCGCCCTACCGCAAGAGGCAATATTCGGGCGCGCCCCAGCCCCACCTGAGTGCGCCAACCGGCCCCTCAGTCCGGCTCGAAAGGGCTACTTGCGGCGCGTGAGCTCTACGGTGACGTCGGTCGAAGATCCTGGCGGACCGCTGTAAATGCCCCGAAGGGGCGAAACGTCGGCGTAGTCCCGGCCTCGGGCCACGACCACGTGGCGCTCGCCGACGGGGACCCTGTTCGTTGGGTCATAGCTTGACCACGCGCCCGTCCAGGCTTCCACCCAGGCGTGGCTCTCGCCAAGCACCTTCAACCCCGGCTCACCGGCGGCTTTGGGGTAGAAGTAGCCCGAGACATAACGGGCCGGGATACGCATGGCCCGCAGCACGGCCAAGCTCAGGTGGGTGAAGTCTTGGCAGACTCCCCGCCCGGCGCGCCAGGCTTCCACCGCGGAAGTGTGCACGTGCGTGGACCCCGGTCCGTACTCGAGCTGGCCGTGAGCCCAATCCACGACGGCGGGGACGGCCTCGGCTGGCGTCGCGCACCCTCGGGACAGTTCGGCCGCGACCTTCCCGAGCTCGGACGGGGCGATGTAGCGTGAGGGCGCCAAGAACTCGTAGTACAAGTCTTCGATGGCGGGGCTCTCCAGCTCGGCCCAGGTGGCCTCGTTTGCCGTCCCAGCCAGGCCGGGCTGGCGCGGGAGCCCCACTGCCTCATTAACCCCTGTGTCAACCAGCGCTTTGGCCGTAACCGTCAAGGACCGGTGAGGGTCGTGCACGTCGAAGGCGTGTACCAGGGTGCCCCAGTAGTCCCAGTACGCGAACACCTCGGCTGGCGGGCGGACGGCGACTCTGGCGTCGATGACCATTTGGGTTGGGGTCGTGAGCGGCGTGACCCGGGCTTCGTTGTAGGAGGCGACGACCGGGCGGTCGTAGTCGTACCTAGTGACGTGGTTGATCTCCAGCCGCCAGCTCACGGCCGTTGCCCATCTGTCCGGGCGACAGGGCTACGCATTGGGCTCAGGCGCTCCACTCGACGATCGCCGCCGGCCGGAAGTAGCGTTCGGAAATGGACGCGCTGGCGTCCGAGCAGCGCTGCTGCACGTGGGCGAGGCGTCCCGGCAGGTCAGAAAGCAGGTCAGTAGCCGAGCTGAACTCGAGACGCGCCCGGGCTTGGCCGAGGTGGCGCCGAGCCGGGTCGTCCACTCCCGCCCGACCCGCCCGTGGGTCGATATCGCCCAGGCAGTTCTCGGCCGTGCGCAGGGCGCAGTACACCGAGCGCGGGAAGAGGCGGTCGAGAACGAGGAACTCGGCGGCCGAGGAACCGTCAACGGCGCGTTGGTAGGTCCTGAGGTAGGCCTCATAGGCCGAGCAGCAGCGCAGCGTGGTCACCCACCCCATCTGGCCCCAGCTCTCGCCGTACCGCGCCGAAAGCAGTCGTGCCGTCATATCCGTGCGCTCGAGGCTCCGGCCAAGCACCAGAAAGCTCCAGCTCTCGTCCCGGCTCATGGTCGAGTCCGAGAGGCCCGCCAGGATGGCTGAACGCTCCTTGACCCAGCCGAAGAAGGCGTGGGGCATCTGGCCTGTGGCGGCGAGGACTTCATGGGGCAAGGCCTCGTGAGTGGCGTTTAGGCACTCCCATATCTCCGACGACACCGCCTCCCGCGCCCCCCGGGCATTTTCCCAGGCCGCCTCGAGGGAGCGGACGATCGACCCTTGGTAGGCGTCGTCGAAGGCGAGCGCACGGGTGACCATTTCCGAGTCCGAACGCTGGTCGTCGTTGACGGGGCGGCCCATGACCTGGAGCAGCACCCGACCGGCGCCATCCTCGTCGACCCAGCGGTCTTCCAGCAGCAGGTGGTAGTGGACGTCGAGGATGCGGGCCGTGTCCTCGGCTCGCTCCATGTAGCGCCCCATCCAGTAGAGGGACTCGGCGATCCGGCTCAGCACGAAGGCTCCTCCTGCTCCCCCCGCGGCTCCTGCGCCGGCCGCGGCTTCACCGCCCGCGCCCGCCGCGCCGGCTGCTGTTGCTGCTGTTGCTGCTGCTCACTGATGCCCGCGATCGGCCCCAGGTCGGGCGCTCGCATCGAGTGACGCCCCGACATTCGGTCGAAGTCGAGCCGGGCCGAGGCCACGAGCCGCTCCCGTGCCTCGCCAGTGGGCGTCAGTGCCCAGGTGTCCTTGGACCCGCCTCCCTGGCTCGAGTTGACCACGAGGCTCCCGCGGGGCAGAGCGACACGGGTCAGGCCGCCCGGGACGACCCACACCCTTTCTCCATCGTTCACGGCGAAGGGGCGGAGGTCGATGTGGCGCGGCTCGAAACCTTCACCGGTGTAGGTGGGTGAAGTGGACAGCTCGACGATGTCCTGCGCTATCCAGCCCCGGGGGTGGGCTTTCACCTCTTGGGCCAGGCGGGCGAGCTGCACGTCGGACGCCTGCGGCCCGATGACCAAGCCATAGCCGCCCGAGCCGTCCACGGGCTTGA
>DATJST010000021.1:0-3457 GCA_035503975.1 Acidimicrobiales bacterium
GAGCCCATGCGCTCGACCGGCTGGCGAGTGCCGCCAGCAGCTTGGCCCAGATCCGCCGCTCGCTCACAGAGCAGCTAACACTGGCCGGCCAGACGGCGTAGTGCCCCGCAATACAGAACTTGCCGCCGGTGTCCGCGACGCCGCGGCCTCATTGCACGCACTGCTACCCCTGGCCCCGGCACCGGCCGCGACCTTGGAGGTGCACGCGCTCGGAGCGCAACTGGCCGGGCTCGCCCAACGCTTGAGCGCTCCCGACGCGGTCGTCACTTTCGCCGGGCATTTCAGTTCCGGCAAGTCAACGCTCATCAATAGCCTCCTCGGGCTCCATCTCCTGCCCACCGATGACCTGCCCGAGACAGGTACCGCCTGTTACATACGAGCAGGCGAAAATGGCCTGGCCACCATGAAGGACGGCCGGCGCGAAGTCGGCCCCTTGGAGCCGGCGCGCTTGGCCGATGTGCTTAGGGCGTCGGCGGGCGGCGACGAGGCGGTCCGAGCCGCGCTGGACCGGGTTGAACGGGTCGAGATCAGCCTCGATGGCGGCCGGGTCCCCCCTGGCGTGGTGTTCGTCGATACGCCTGGGATCAACGAGACGCCGACGGCCACGGCCTCGGCACGCCAGGCCCTCGAAGACGCCGACCTGGTTTGCTTCGTCGTCAATTCCCGCCAGCCGCTTGGCCTCATCGAGCAAAGGTTCCTCGAGGGGGTACGCGACCGATTGGGGGACGACGGCGTGATCGTGGTGGTCAACGCCTACCTCCGCGAGGACACCGTGGCCGCGTGGGAGCATTATCTCCGCACCACGGGGGAACGGCTCCGGTACCGCGTTTCCGAAGTGCTCGGTGCCGACTTGCTCGCCAGCGTCGTCGTTTCTGCCCGGGCGCTCCACCATGAGCCGGCAACCTTTGGAGGCCCCGAGCTGCGGGCGTTGCTGGGCGAGCTCTCTGCCCGGACGTCGGCTTCCCGGGCGCACCGAGCCGCCGGCCGCTTGAGCTCATGCCTGGAAGGGCTGGCGTCGGCGATCTCAACCGAACAGGAGCGGTTGGGGCGGGCCGACGCCTCCCTGCCGGCGGCAACGGCGGAGTGGGAGGAGCGGCTTGCCGAGGCCCGCCGGACGATCGCCAACGTGGCGTCGGCGTGCTTCGCCCGCTACCTCGCCATCGTCGACAACCTCGTTGCCACCACAAGCGCCCAGACGCCCGGCCAGGCCGCGGCGGGGGCGGTGATCGCTGCGATGATGCGCTCAATCACCTGGTATTGCGAGCGTTTGGCGGACGAGCTGTTGACCGGCCTATACGTACAGCTAAGCCCGCCACCTGGACTGCTCGGCGCCGGGTCCCCGCTGCACGCCAGCTTGCGCCGGCTCCTGACACCCACCGCCGTCCCCCTGGCCTGGCCGGTCCCGCACCTGAGCCCGCCATGGGCGGTGGCCGTTGCTGGCGGCTCGGCTCGTGATGTCGTCGCCCGCGCGCAACCCGTCGTCGTGGAAATGGTGACCTCCGCCTGGTCGGCCCGGGTGCTGGGAGCCCGCCCGGTCGCCGCGGACGAGCATTTCCACCGCGGTCTCGAGGAAGTGGAGCAA
The DNA here is from genome assembly GCA_035503975.1 of Acidimicrobiales bacterium. Classification (GTDB taxonomy): domain Bacteria; phylum Actinomycetota; class Acidimicrobiia; order Acidimicrobiales; family Palsa-688; genus DATJMJ01. Next base: position 1,583 of record DATJST010000021.1, read on the forward strand.
CGGCTCAGATCAATTGCGCCGGGGTTGGCCTGTTGCCAGCCTGAATGTGCCACCTCGGGACAATGACAGGAGCGCGGCGCGAATGAGCGGGTTTATCGGCATAGACGTACAAGCCTCGATGGCTGTGGTGGCAGTCGCGTCGGGCGCGGGTGGCTCGGCCGCGGTGAGCGACGGCGTGCGAAGCCCGTTCCCTGTGGCCGTGGCGCCGGGCGCATGGGCGTCGGCCGCCGCGGCCGAAAGGCTCGGCGACGGCCGTCTCGGCTTTCACGGCGAAGACGCCGACTTGTACGCCTGGGCATGCCCGCGTTTCGATCACGGGTTCCTTAGCGGTATGGCTCGGCGGGTCGCGGGGCACCTGGCCGTGCCCGTCCTGGGCGCCGGTTGTGACTTACGCTGCGCACTGGTCGACTTGGGACCAGTCGAAAGGGGCGAGCCGCCGCTCGGGCAGCCGTCTGAAGACGCCGCGGCCGCGCTCGCCCGCGCCGGGTTCCCACTGCCAATGATGGTCGACCCTGCAGATGCCGTGCTATGCCGGGCGCTCGGGGCCCCGGGTGGCCAGCTGCCTTCCGCTGGACCGCCTTTCGCCGGACCGCTTTTCAGTGGGCCGCCTTTCATTGGGCAACCTTTCACGGGGCCGGCCGTGACCGTCGTGGCTTGCGGCGAGTGTTGGACGGTCGTCCGCCGCTACCAGCTCGAGCGCGATGGGGAGCGGGTCGTCCCCCGGGTGGGGCCAGGGGCGGTCCTTTCCGTTGGATCTCGGCTCTGGAGCACTGAAATGGCGCTCAGGGTGCTCCGCCAGCGCGAGGAGGTGCCCGCTCGGTCGGTGCTGGGCGTGCTCTGGGGTTTGCAGGAGTACGCCGCCGCGCTGCGCCTGGTTGCCCCCGACACGCTCGTGCCCTGGTCTGGCCCGGTCCCGAGCCCCGCCTTCGCCCCGCTGCGCTTTAGCATCAGCTCCTGCCTTAAATGGCCAACGGTCTCAGCTTTTGTGGAAGCCGTCCGGGCAGCGGCGTGCGACCAAGGCGGTGCACAGGACCAGCTGGTGGTCGGGGGGGTCGGGGCGATGTGGCCCTTCGTCGACGCCGCCTTTGCTGCGGGCCGGCCGCCGCCATGGCGGAGCCCGTCACCGGCGCTCGACCTGGCCGTGGGGGCGGCCTACTTCGGAGCGGGCGTCGGCCATCTTGGTACCGACGGTGCCGCCGGGGCCCGGGCTTGGGCGCCATCGGATGATCTGGTGACCAAGTCGCCAGCCGTAGTGCCGGTGCCCCCCGCCGCCTCGCCGGGCTTGAAATCGCCCGCCCCGGGCGATTACGGCGGCTACACGGCAGAACTGCCCCCCAGCGAACGGAGGTCCTGGTGACGAGCATCGAAGACGCTGGCCGCAGCTTGGTTCTCAAGCAAGCCGAGGGGCCGGCACCAGCCGGACAAGGGGGTTTGCCCGCCGCCGTACCCGGCATCGTGACCGAGCGCGATGCGGTCCTGTCCGAACGCGACGCCATGCTGCTCGGCCCCATCTTGGAACGTCGCTACCTCGACTTGATCGGAGCCGCGGACGCCCCCATGCACCGCTGGGAGATAAGCCCCACTCCCGACGACGACGGCCGGCCTTTGCTCCGAGAGGTCACTGCTGTTGGGCGCCCAGACGAGCAAGCGGGCTGGGCTGCAGCCATGCCCCACGCGCTGACTGCGGCCCATGTGCCGGGCCAGGCCATGATGATGGTCCTCTACGGCGATGGCCGGCGCCAGCACCTCTACTTCGGGGGGCGGCGCCAAGCGCTGGAAGCGCCCATGTCCACCGAGGCTTACCTGGCCGCCCAGGACGCCATATTGCGGGCTCATGTCCAAGGGCTGCAGCTCGGCCCGCAGGCTCGCCTGGAC
>DATJST010000022.1:0-3204 GCA_035503975.1 Acidimicrobiales bacterium
AAGGCGACATGGACGTGTACCTGGCTGGCAAGGCTGAACTTGTCGCCAGCCTGCTAAAGAGGGCGAGGGAGGAGCGGGGCTTGCCGGCTGTGGATTATTGGGAGCCCGACGCCCTCAGCTAGCGTTAGCCAGTCAGCTCAGGCAGGGCGAGGGCCTGTGCTGGCGCAGTAGGCCCGAACGCACCAACCTTCGACCTCGCATCGTGTGCTGCACCGAACAACCCTTTACGGAGCGGACCTTTCCTACTTGCGCAAGGGCCGCCGGTGGCGCGTAGCGACGGATATCTTTAGTTTGCAAGAAAGAAACCCTGGTAGACGGAGGTCTCCTGCGGTGTGTACATGTCCCCGCCGTGGCCATAAAAGAAGCGATCAGGACCCCCTGGGCGGGGGTCCTCCTCCATTGTGGCCCGCGGCAGTCCTGGCAGAGCCGTTGTCAAGGCCAGGCCCTCCGGGCGGCTTACAGCCGGCCTTGACGACGGCTCGGTCGCGTGGCACGGTGTCTTTGCTGCACCTGCTGTAAACATCACTGGCTCCACGGAAGCACGTGCGCCCACCTCCGTATGGCCGAGAGATGCCTGTCAAACCGCGACGCAAGCCCACTCTGGCCAGCCCCAAGAGGTTGTGCTTGGTTGGGCGGTAGGTAGCCGAACCGGTGCCGGTGCCGGTTGCGCCCAACCTCAGCGCGGATGGCCGCCCCCCAGGCAAGCGACCGGGAGCGCCGAGGTACGGCGCCCCCTCGTCGGCTTCGAGGACAACGGAGCCAATGGGCACTCCCGGGCGACGGCGAGCCTCAGAAAATCAGTTGAGTGCCTCGCTCCGGTCATGGGAGAGTCACTATCGTGCCGCCGGTCAATGGGTCCCCGCCCCCTGGCATTCTCCGCTGTCGTTCGGCGACCCCCGCCGATGCCGACGCGATCGCGGCCCTGCATGCTGACAGCTGGAGCCGGCACTACCGCGGCGCCTACTCGGACGCTTACCTCGACCGCGATGCGCAAGAGGACCGCCGGTCGGTTTGGCAAGAACGTTTCCGAGTGGAGCCCGAAGACCAGCTCACGATCGTCGCGGAACAGGGGGGTGACCTGGCCGGTTTCGCGCACACCCGCATCGACGCCGACCCCGAGTGGGGTGCCCTGTTGGAGAACCTCCATGTCCGCCACAACCTAAAGAGGCAAGGGGTAGGTCGTGCCCTCATGGCCGAGACTGCGGTCGCCCTCCTCCAGCGCCGCCCCACCAGCCCCCTTTACCTATGGGTGCTCCGACAGAACGTGGCTGCTCAAGCGTTCTACGCCGCACTTGGAGGGCTCGTTGTCGGCGAGGAAGTGGCGGGGCCCTTCCCGGGCGGAGGCACGGCGCCGGCCTACCGAGTGGCGTGGCGAGACCCTCGGCCGCTCGTGGGTTCGCGGCTTTAGGAGCAGCCGCGGTCCCGCGTGAAAAGTATTCTTAGCTAGACAGGAAATTAGCTAAGTGCCATACTAAAGAGGTACTCGACGTAGAGTTCTTGAAGGCCCTGGCCAGTGACAAGCGCATCCAGGTCCTGGAGCGGTTGCGCGACCCCGAGGCCTACTTCCCCCCCAGCGCGAAGGCGACCTGGTCCAAGACGGGGTCCGTTCCCTACTGGTGTTCTCGGCCGGGCGAACCACAACAACGACGAGACGCGGCTCAAAGCCCTGAGCGATGCGGGCACCCGTTCCTCACGTGGTCGGGCGACGGTTCAAGGTGCACGCTCGCGCTTCGACATCCCATGAAAGCGAAAATGTCGGCGAGGGGTGGATTGAGGCGCCCACGGCCGGGCAAATACCAGGTCCCGGAAGCGCGAGAAGGCCGGCCGGGAGGGCACGTTCGGGTACCACGGCGGTACCGCATTGCTAGACCAGGCGGCAGGCTGGTACCAGTGGAGCAGGCTGCCGAGAAGGTCAGCTCTCTCGACAACAGGCCCAGCTTCCGGACTGCCGCGGGGCCTAGTTTGGGGACCGGACCTCGAGGTTGATGCCGCGGTTCGGTCGCTCGTTTGTTGTAGTAGGTGAGGAAGGACCTTATGCGCTGGCACCTGGACGAGAGCTTCCGAAGGCCATCCGGACGAAAGAGCCCGCGTCGGCGATTTCGGAAACCCGTGGCCGTCACCGTAAACCACGACGAGGCCGTAGCCGGTCGTGGTGCTGCGCGCGCGAAGTGTCGGCCGGTGAAACCGGTCGCTCTCATGGCCTATCAGCCGGCTCGCGTAGGCGATCCTGCACCGAGATAGGTCCCTTGTGTTTGGAGGGCTGTGAAGGGTATTAGGTGACCGGCGCCTTCCCTGGCGGCACCGCCGGATGGTCCTATGGACATGATGTCACGGGCCCGCAGGTGGGCAACCGGACCGTGGAGGGCAAGGAAGCCGGCGTGGGATCACTCAGATCTTCGCCCGGCCCGGGGTCTATTATCTGCGCGATGGCAACCAGCTCGCTGGCTGTCTCATGTCTGCGGCGACCAGGGACCGTGAGCCGCGCGGGGCGGGCAGTCAACCGAGTACTGCAATGGCCTCGGGCAGGCGGGGCCAAGGTTACTCCGTCAATGAACGTGCTAACGAAGACGGTGGGGAGGAACCCGTGAAAAGGACCCAGAGGAAGATAGGGCTTCTCGGCGGAATGAGCTGGGAATCGAGCGCCGAGTACTACCGCATCGCCAACGAGATCGTGGCCGAGCGTCTTGGTGGCCTGCACTCTGCGCGCCTGATATTGAGTTCGGTCGACTTCGCCGAGATTGAGCAGCTCCAAGTGGCCGGACGTTGGGCTGAGGCTGGGGAGATGCTTGCCAGCGAGGCAAGGGAGCTCGAGTCAGCTGGCGCCGAACTACTGGTCCTGTGCACGAACACGATGCACAAGGTGGCCGACCAGGTAGAGGCGGCGGTGACGGTCCCTTTGTTACACATAGCAGACGTCACCGCGGCTGCAGTCCACCAAGCGGGGGTGTCAGTCGTGGGCTTGTTGGGCACCGCGTTCACGATGGAGCAGGACTTCTACCGCGACCGCCTCGCCAGCCACGGACTTCGGGTCCTCACTCCCGAGGTCGACGAACGAGCCGAGGTCCACCGGGTCATTTATGAGGAACTATGCCTAGGGCTGGTCCGCGACGAGTCCAGGGTTTACTACCGGGAGGTGATAGGTGCGCTCGTCAAGGAAGGTGCAGAAGGTATTGTGCTCGGTTGCACCGAGATCGAGCTGCTGAT
>DATJST010000023.1:0-5636 GCA_035503975.1 Acidimicrobiales bacterium
GCCCTCGGAGGACTGCACGGCCGCCAATGCCGACTACCTCGGTGCCGGGGCAACCGCGAGCGTTGCCGTAGAGACCAAGGACTGCACCAACAGCTTCGCCGACAGAGGGTTCCACCTGGTGGTCTTCGGGCCCCGCCCTTCCACCGCCCCCGCCGGTGCCACGACTACCACCACCGCCCCTAGCTCGAGCGGAGCGTGGTCGGGACCAGTCGCGGTCGACACCGAGACAAACTCCTTGACCGCGCTGTCGTGCGCGTCGGCGTCGTTCTGCATGGCGGTGGACACCCACGGCGACGCCATCTCTTTTGACGGCAGCTCCTGGCGCGGCCCGAAGAGGATAACCAGGACCGCCGGGGGCTTCAATGACCTGTCATGCGTGCCGTCGTCGTCCTGCGTCGCCACCGACGCGAACGCCCAGGCCCTCAGTTTCACCGCCAACTCGTGGCGTGCCCCGGTGAAATTGCCCAACGCGGGGGCCTTCGGCGTGAGCCTGGTGTCATGCCGGTCCCGCTCGTTTTGTGCCGCGGCGGTGGGCACCGAGCTCGACACCTTCAACGGCAAGGCGTGGACGGGGACCGCGACCGACGACAACCACGCCGTCGACGAGGCCTTGTCGTGCGCGTCCTCATCCTTCTGCATGGCCCTGGACGAGGCCAACCACTACTGGGGCTACGTCGGCGGGCGCTGGTCGGAGGGAGGCGACATCGACCCGGCCGCGGGGGTGACGTCGCTGTCGTGCCCGTCCGCCTCGTTCTGCGTGGCCGTGGACGGGGTTGGGGACGCCGTGCTGTTCAACGGCGGCACTTGGGGCAAGCCCTCACGGGTGGACAAGGTTGCCATCAATTCGGTGTCGTGCCCGTCCGCCGGGTTCTGTGCCGCTGTGGACAGCTCGGGGAACGCGTTGACATTCAACGGGCGCACCTGGACCAAGCCTAGAAGCATCAACGGCGGCGAAGCTCTCAGCGGCGTATCGTGTGCCTCGGCGACGTTCTGCGTGGCCTTCGACACCATTGGGCACGTGCTCACTTACCACGGGAGTACCGGTGCTTAGGGCCGGGGAGGAGATTTTCGACGCCCCGTCCCCGGACACTGGGCCAGGGCGTGAGCGTCCAGGGCGAAACCTGCCGCGTCAAGGAGCGTCGATGCTCAGTTCGCTGTACGCAATTCGTCCGGGGTGCCCGGTCCCGCAATGCCGGGCCGACGGTGCGACCGCGCCGGCGAGATCGCCTCGGTCGAAGCGCCGCCGCGCTACTGCTCTCACCGGCCGCGGCCGAGCCGTAGTGCTAGTTGCCCTCGGGCTGGCGCTCTGTGGTACGACCCCCGCCAACGCGTCGCAATTTCGGCCGGCTAGCGCGCCCGGCCAGCTCTACGGCCTCAGCGGCACCGTGAAAGCGGTCTCCGCCGCTGGGCACAGCTTTGTCGTCAAGTCCCTGACCCACGACGCCGTGTTCCGGGTCGGCGGCACGTACACGATCCTGACGACGAGCACCACCCGCTTCCTCAGCGCGACGATGGTCGTGTCCAGCTTCAGCGAGATCGCGCCCGGCGAGGTCGTCGTGACGACGGTGACCGACCAGCATGGCACCTTCAGGGCGACCGAGGTCGCCATCAGCCAGCCCGCTATCGCCGCGACGACGGGCCACCTGCCAGCCGGGTTCCCCAAGGACGTGCCCCTTCCCCCTGGCTACAAGGTCCTCTCGGCCGAGGCGCCCCGGGCGGGTGGCCATCAAAGCTTCCTGCTCGCTCTCGAGGTCCCCGGCAGCGTGCCCGGCGTGACGACGGCCTATGTCGGGCAGCTCACCTCGGCCGGTTACCAGGTGATCGACCGCCGTGTGGTCGACGGCATCTCGAGCGTGGAGGCCGAGGGCAGCTGGCTGATCGGCGCAGCGATCAAGTCCGGTGCTGGCCAGGGCGTGCCGGCTGGCGACGTGGTGATGAGCCTGAACGTCGAGCCGACCAGCTGACCGCCACTTGGGCATCCACACCGCCACCCGCCCACCGCTGGGAGCCGGGAGCGGGGCGAGCCTGCAGCCCGTCGGGTGCAGGGCCCCAGGTCACATCAGTTCCAAGTTGCGCAGCGGGCCTGTCAGGCGGAGCGCGTGGGAGGAAAGGGCCGCGGGACAACCTAAAGCCGGTCCTTGGGAAAACAAGGTCCTACTCACCGGAGCAACCTTTTGGCCCTGCTACCCGTTAGGACAGGTAATGCGCCTCAGAGCCAGCCCTCCCTGCTAGCGCGAAGCGCAGCCTCGACCCGGTTGGCAACGTCCAACTTCCGGAATATCTCTTGGACGTGCGACTTGATGGTGTTCTCGCTCAAGTAGACGCGAGCCGCGATCTCTCGGTTCGAAAAGCCTGCCGCGATCAGCCGTAGTACTTCCATCTGGGTGTCACTCAGAGGGCTCTGCGGCTCCGACGGCGCCTGGTTTTCCTCGTTCCGAAGCCGGTCGATCACCTTCGCCGCAACCGCCGGGGACATTGCGCCCTCACCTCGGTGGATCGCGCGGATGCTCTCTTTTAGGCCGAACTGCTCGATGTCCTTGACAACATATCCCCTCGCTCCGGCTTTTATGCAATCCCCGACGAGGTCGCTATCCGAGTAGGTCGAGACAATGAGCACGGGTATGTCTGGGTAGGTAGTGGCCAACTGCCTGCACGCCTCTGCTCCGCTCAGACCTGGCAACCGCGCGTCAAGCAATATGACGTCCGGCATGGCGCTGGCCACCAGCTCGCCAATGTTGTTGGCCGTACCGCTCTCGGCCACCACCTCAAAGCCGGGGTCATCCCGAAGGATTGCCTTGATGCCCTCCCGGACGATCTCATGGTCGTCGATGATCATGACCGTAATCACGGCTGCCCCGCCTTCAGGGGGATGCTCGCTCTTATTACTAGCCCCGCCTCCTCCCCGTTGGCGACCTCGAAGGTCCCGCCGTGACTTAGGACCAGTTGGCGGAGGTGCTTGAGCCCGAAATGCAGGTAGCTGTCTGGAAATGTTTGCAGCACGACCCCCGGGGCACCTTGGCCATCGTCCTGGACGACCACCTGTACGGAGCCCTCTGCGAACCGAAGGCTGACGAGGACCGTCCTGGCGCGAGCGTGCTTCTTGACATTCGTGAGGGCTTCGTCCACGAGCAGGTGGACTACGTCGCTGACGGCTTCGGCCCCGCCGGTTGGTTGGCCACTAACTGACAGGTGCCCGTGGACACCCGAGCCGCGCTCGAGCTCCTGTAGCAGCGACCGGATTCTGTCGGTGAGGTCTAGGCCCTCGTGGTCGGGCGGGCTGAGGGCGAAGATAGCCCGTCGCACTTCGCGGGACGCCTCGATCGACAGCCGCCGTACTTCCGCAAGCTCGCCAGCCAACCTTTGGTCAACGCCGCGGTCATCCAAAAGTGCGTTCAGCCTGACGCCGATCGAGAAGATCTGCTGCTCGATCCGATCGTGGAACGCTCCGGCGATCCTTTCTCGTTCACGCCCCAGCAGCTGTGCCTGTTCGGCGTCGCTTATCCGCTCACGCAATTCCTGGAGCTCGGCGATCATGCGCCGTTGGCTGTCATACAGTCGGGCATTGTCGACCGCCACTGCTACCTGGGCGGCGAAGGTCGACAGGAGGCGCTCGTCTTCAGCGCCATAACCGTCCGGCTTGTTGGCGACGCCGACCATGCCGATGACCTTGTCTCGCACTCTTAGGGGCACACCGAGGAACTTGTAGACCGGCGGGTGCCCGTCGGGTTGGCCGACGCTGCGCGGGTCCTTTGGGACGTCATTGGATATGTAGGGACGGTCCTCCCTGATGGCGGTGCCGACGACACTATGGCGAAGGGCCATGAGATGGAACGTTTCGTAGAAGCTGGGGCTCGCGTCGTAGCCGCGTATGGCCGCCACGTCCATTATGTGCTCGCTTGGGGCCACTTCCCCGCTGGCCGCCGCGGCAGTGCCAGGGTCCCGGAGAAGACCAGTGAAAGCGAACTCCGAGCCGGTTAGTGCTAGGCAGTAGCCCAGGGCACGATCATGGACCTGGGCCAAGTCGTGCAGGCCGGCGATCTCCACAGAGATCGTATGGAGAGAGGCAAGCTGCTCGTGCAGGCTGCGCTTGTCATCCACCGTTTCCTCTCCCGCTCGTTCCAACGGAGCGAGCGCTGCCAGTCCGATGCTAGGTGCCCTCCGGCGGACAACAGCTCACCTGATCGGGTGGCCTGCCTCCCCCGCTCGGGTCGCGGTCCACACGCCAGGCATGCCCGGTCGGGGGCACGGATCTACCCTTTCGCGGAAGACAGGAGGTGTCGGCCTCTGCGAGGTTGGTGTTCATGGACCACCAGCCCGACACGACAGAGCCATCACGCTCCGACGGCCTGGCCCGAGACACCCTGTTACTGCTCGAGAGCTTCCACTCGAGCGCCCCGGTGGGCTTCGCGTTCCTTGACCGGCAGTTCCGCTATGTGCGCGTCAACGAGAAGCTGGCCTCCCTCGACGGGTGCTCCGTGGCCGAGCACCTCGGCCGGACGGCCCAAGAGGTGGTGCCCAAACTGTGGCCGCAGGTCGAGCCCTTCTTCGAACAGGTCTTGAGGACCGGCGAGACGCTCGTAAACCTGGAGGTGAGCGGCGAGACGCCTGTTGACCCGGGCGGGGTGCACCATTGGGCGACGAGCGCCTACGCCGTTCACCACCGGGGGCGCACCGTTGGCTTGGGCGTCTTGGTGACTGACATCAGCGAACGAAAGCGGGCTGAGGCGGCCCTCGGCGATCTCATGAGGGCGACGATCGCTGCCCTCGCAGCGACGGTGGAGACGCGCGACCCTTACACCGCCGGGCACCAACGCCGGGTGTCCCAGTTTTCGCGGGCCGTAGCAACCAAGATGGGGCTGGACGGAGCCACGGTGACTGGCGTCAGTCTCGCCGCTCACATCCACGACATCGGCAAGATCGGCGTCCCGGCCGAGATACTGATGCGTCCCAGCCCCCTCCGCCCTGGCGAGTTCGACCTGGTGAAGGACCATTGCCGTGCCGGCCGTGAGATCATCGCCAGCATCTCATTCCCGTGGCCGGTGGCCGAGATGGTCTACCAGCACCATGAGCGCTTCGACGGCACCGGCTACCCCCAAGGGCTCAAAGGGGACGAGATCTCTCTCGGGGCGAGGATCATCTCAGCCACCGACGCCCTGGAGGCGATGGCGTCTCATCGGCCTTACCGCCCAGCCATGGGCCTAGGTGCCGCCATGAGCCTCGTAGAGGCGGGTCGCGGCTCCCAGTTCGACTCCGATGTCGTAGACGCCTGCACCGAGCTGTTCCGGGCCGGGCAGCTCGAGTTGGCTGAAGACTGGGAAGCAACCGCCCCCAGAGCCCCCGGCAACGTTCATGGGCCTTGACTGCCTCGGCGCAGCAATGGACGAAGTGGAGCGAACGGGCCGTGAGGCCGTCCTGGCGGTGACCGACGCCATCGCAAGCCTCTCGGTGCCCCGGGGCGAGCGGGCGGCTGGTGCGCCGCTCGCCCAGCTCGCCGACCGGCTCCTCACCGGTGATTGCCGGGCGGCCCGCCTGAAGGCTGCTAGGGGGATGCAGAACTTCCAAACCGCCGTGATGATGCTCCGAGCCAAGCTCGTCGTGGCCCTCGTCGACGATCAGGGGCTGAGCTTCTCAGAGGT
>DATJST010000024.1:0-5685 GCA_035503975.1 Acidimicrobiales bacterium
GGTGGATTTCAGCGGCACCGTGAGGCAGGCTGAGACCACTTTCGGCACGAACATCAACAGTTACCGGATGCCCGGTGGGTGGACCGGGCGCGGCACCACCGGGGCGGTGGACCTCCAACTCCCGGCAACGCTGTCCAGCGCTGTCGCAGGGGTCATTGGGCTCGACAACCTCGTCCAGCCCGAGACCGCCGACGCCACCCCGGGCACGCCTGCGCCCGGCCAGTCGTTCCCCGCTGCCAAACAAGAGCCCGTACCGTCCGTACCCGGAGCGCCTACCCCCTGCGTCGACGCTCAGCAGGCCGCCACCACCGAGGGCGGCTTGACGGACGACCAGATCGCGAACGCGTATGGAGCTTTCGGCCTCTACGAACGAGGCGACTTCGGGCAGGGCCAGCACGTCGCGATATACGAGCTCCAACCGTTCTTGGCCACCGATATCGAAACCTTCGACACATGTTACTTCGGTGCCGCTGAAGGAGCAGAGATGTCCGGGACAAACGGCAATTTGGCGGGGAGCAGGCTTTCGGTCATCCCTGTGGACGGCGGTGAGCTACAGCCCGGGCCCGGGAGCGAGAACGACGAAGCCACCCTGGACGTCGAAGACGTGTCTGCCATGGCCCCCGAAGCCGACATCGATGTCTACGAGGCACCCAACACCAGCTTCGGGCTGATCGACGAGTACGCCCAGATCATCGACTCGGACACCGACCAACTGGTGACAACTAGCTGGGACATTGGTTGCGAGCAACTTGCCCAATTTGTAGCCCCCGGGATACCGGAGGTACAAAACTTCTTGTACCAGCAAGCTGCGGCGCAGGGCCAAACTGTCCTTGCGGCGTCGTTCGACACAGGCGACGACAGCTGCAACACCGAGCGCATTGTGCCGGTACCGGCCGGTCAGAACCTCCTGTCCACCCCGGACACTGCCTCCCAGCCGTACGCCCTGGCAGTTGGCGGGACGACCATAACCGATGCAACTCAGCCCCCGGTCCAGCAGGTTTGGAACGACGGCGCTAATTGGGGCGGCGCGGGCGGCGGTGTCTCGGAGGCTTGGACGATGCCCGCCTGGCAGCAGCGCCTCGCCTTGAACGCCGCCAACACGACCGACGTCAACAACGGGGAAACAGTGGAGTCCGAGTACGCGGCCGAGGAAGCACCCTTTGCGACGCCGACTTTCTGCGACGGCACGCTCGGCTTGAGCCCCGGCACACCGTGCAGGGAGGTGCCCGACGTGAGCGCCGAGGCCGACGAGTTCACAGGGGCCGTCACGATATATGGCCAATCGCTCGGGTACGGCCCGGCCAACGGCTGGACAACGATCGGGGGTACATCTTCGGCCACGCCCATTTGGGCGGCGATGCTGGCCCTCGTCAACGCCTCCAAGTACTGCTCTGCCGACCTCGTCAGTTTCGCTAGCGGCAAGGCCCAGGACACCGGATTCGCAAGTCCCATCCTCTACGGCGTAGCTGCCAACTCCAAGGCCTATGCGGCTTCGTTCACCAACGTCACGGTTGGCAACAACGACCTGTACGGCTTGGACAATGGCCTCGTGTACCCGGCGAGGCCCGGTTACAACATGGCCGCCGGTCTCGGGTCTCCCGAGCTCGCGAGCCCGAGCGGCGGGCCCGGCCTTGCCTTTTACATGTGCCAGTACGCGGCGACCTTGGCTCCCCCAACCGTTACCAGCTTGACCCCGTCTTTCGGTCCCCTCACCGGTGACGCCGTCACCATCAGCGGGTCGGGCTTCGAGGACTCCTCAGGCGTCGCCGACGTGGCCGACGTCGAAGTCGGGGGAGGGACTGCCACCAGCTTCACGGTTTTGAGCAAGGACAAGTTGACCGCGAGCTTCCCCCCGGCCGCCAGCACGATCCCGGTCGGTTCGCCCAACCCGACTCAGGACGGCGCCGGCCCTGCCGATGTGGTCGTCGTCCTTACTAACGGCCAGTCGAGCTTGCCGGGGGCGGGGGCCGTGTTCGATTTCGTCGACGAGACGTCGTCGCCCGTGAGCACTATCCCGAGCGTGACAGGTGTGAGCCCCTTTGGCGGCCTCGACACATCGCCGGCGACAGTGACCATCTTCGGGTCGGGCTTCGTCTCGCCGGGCTCGGCCGATACCGTCGATTTCGGTGGGGTGCCGGCGACTTCGGTCACCTACGTCTCGCCGTTCGAGCTCACAGCGTCGCCTCCTGCCTTCTCCGCCCTCACGCCGGCAACCGCTTGCCCGATGGACAACGGGGCCACGGGCCAACCGCTCAACCCGGCGCAGGACATCTGTCAGGTGGAGGTAACGGTGGTGACCGTGGACGGCAATACGAGCGAGACGGCCACCCCCCTACCGCCCTACGAAGGGCCAGAGGTGTACGACAACATGGGAGGCGAGGTCCTGCCTCCTGGGTGCGGCTGTGAGGACGAGCCTCAGCCAGACGAGTACGACTACGTGCCTTTGCCGACGATCACGAGCGTGTCGACGGTGCTCAGCAACCCCGCCAGCCTCGCCAGTGAGTACGGCGGGGCGACGAGCAACACGGTCGTGGTCCAAGGGACCGGGATGGACCCCCTGACCGTGACAGCCGCCCTGTTCGGCACTCCGCTCAACGAGAATTCCGTCAACTACGACTTCGTCCAATTGAGCGGGACCTCGATGGTCTTCGAGGCCCCTCCGCTCATCGCGCCGAACGCCAGCCCCACAACCGGACCCGAGGGGGTGACGATCGGGTTTGCTTCGATCAGCGGTACCTCGACTGAGGACGGGACGGTTGAGTACGCAGGCGTCCCGGTGACGACGAGCGTCGTAAACAGCGCCAACTCCCTCACCCTGGACGGTCTCTCGGGTGCGGTCGACACCGGAGGGGCCCCTCTCACGCTCGAGGGGGCCGGCTTCTCCGAAGCCGTCGCGCCTTTGTACTTCGAAGAGACCACGACAGAGACGGACCTCGCGACGCAGTACAGCTACGACGTTGTGAGCGACAGCGAGGTTACGGCCGAGTCCGTCTCGATGAACCCCGACACCGTAGACGTTTATTTGTGCAGCAACACGGGCTGCGACCCCAACCCGCCGGACGACCAGCTCATCGTCTACCCACCCGGTAACCCGGTAGTGACATCGGTCGTCCCCTCCACGGGATCTCCCTTGGGTGGGACCGCCGTAGTAATCAGTGGCCAAAACCTGGGTTGTGCTGTGAGCGTCAGCTTCGGCAAGGTTGTCGCCGAGAGCTTCGCCAATGAGCCGGCCCTGCTCGATTGCGGCACGACCAACCTCGTCGACGCGACCTCTCCACCGGGCACGCCCGCGACCACTGTCCCCGTGACGGTCGTGACGGCCGAGAGCTACTTCACCGGGGTGACCGGGACCAGCGGCGCAACCTTCAGCTACTCCGGGGCGCCGGGGTCGCCTCTCATTACCAGCGCCGGGTCGGCGACAGGGGATGTGGGGACGCTCCTCTCCTTCACCGTGACGACGTTAGGCCAGGCGCCAATTGAGTTGTCCGAGTCGGGGCCCCTACCCGGAGGAGTCAGGTTCACGCCCGGCCCAGGTGGGACCGCTTTGGTCCAGGGCACGCCCCAACCAGGGACAGCTGGCGTCTACTACTTCAACATCACGGCGGTCAACCGTGCCGGCACCCTTACCCAACCGTTTGTCCTCACGGTCGATCTGTCCCCGCAGCTGTCCGGGCCCTCGGCCCAGCGGATCCCGCTCGGGGCTCCCGCCACGATCGTGATAACGAGCGTGGGCTTCCCGACGCCGGCGCTGTCGGTCACCGTTGGGACCTTGCCCGCCGGGCTCAACGCCAGCGACGGCACTGACGGCTCGCTCGTCATCTCGGGCACACCCGAACCGGGTTCGCAGGGCACCTACCCGTTGACGATCTCTGCCACCAGTACGTCCGGCAGCACCACCAAGGACCTGACTATCGCGGTCCGTTCGTAAAGCATTGCGACGACCCCCGGGTTGACAAGGACAACCCGGGGGTGGTCGGCCCTGAGCCGCTTGCGCCATGCCGCACTTCGACGCCACCCATCTCTTCCGGGTACGGAAGAGACTGTGATGCCATTCCATATATGGACAGATAAGCGCTATGATTCCAAATATGGAAGGGCCTGGCGCGCTCGTACAGGAAATGCTCACCTGGTCCGGGCTGACCCCCTCCGGGGTGGCCAGACGCGCGGGCGTGTCTGGCTCGACCCTCCACCGCATCCTGAACGACCAGGTCGACCCCTCCTTCGGGACGCTTCGAGAAGTCGCCATTGCCTGCGGCTTGCAACTCTCGCTCGCTACGGCTCACCTGAGCGAGCCGTTGGCCGCGTCAGCTGCCAGGTCGATGCTCGAAGAGAACTACCAACCGCCGGCCGGGCCGCAGGTCACACAATGGCGGGAGAGGTTGCCCCGTCTCGCCGGAGGCAACGGGCCCATCGAGATCATGAAGGTCGCCGCTCGCGCCTCGTCTCCTCTCGACAGGCCGGGCGCGGCCCTCTACTGGGGAGAGGTGCAACTAGCACGGCTGGCATCTGCGGGCGACGCTTCGGGCAAGCGGTGGGGCGTGTCTGGAGCCGCGGGGCTGTACCTCCCCTCGGACGGTGACGTCGCGCCGCCAGTGACGATCCTTTGGTGCGAGGACGTGCGGGCTGTCGACCACCTCCTGGTAGGCAGCGGTCTCCGCCCGACCCACCGGGCCGACCGGGCAAGGCTCGCCGTTGTCGCTGCTGAGCCCGAGTTGTTTTCTGGGTCGTTCGCACGCGGCATCGTTCGCTACGTGGCACCTATCCAGATCCTCCTCGACTGCATCTCTCAAACCGGACAGGTAGCTGACGACGCGATCGATGAGGCGACCTCGTGGTAAGCGACCAGCCACGATGGGCTCGCCGACCGGGCCAGTACGTCAAGCGTGCTGGGGAGCAACGTCACGGGCGAGATGTCCCGCCGCCGGGCGCAGACCGCTCCGCCGAAGCGCAGCGCCGGTACGAAGACACCGGCTTGACGTGGGAGGCCTTCGATGTCGGAGCGATACCGGCGAGCGAGGTCGAACGGTCCCGCCATCGGTTCCGCGCGCACCTCCCCGACCTGATCTGGAACACCGCGGCTCTCGAAGGCAACAACTTCACACTTCCGGAGGTGCGCACCCTCCTCGAGGGAGTCACGATCGGCGGGAAGCGACTTGAGGACGAAAAGCAGATCCTTGCTCTGAGCGAGGCGTACAACCGACTGGACGAGATGGTCGGCCGCTCGGGGTTCGCTATTCGCAAGGACGTGTCTGACGAGCTGCACGCTATTCTCGCCAGGCACGAAGCCCTCGACGCGGGACGCTTTCGTGGCGAGGGCACGGCGACTGGTGGCGGGAGCGTCAGCCTCGCCAACGGCGGCCAGGTCGAAGGGACCGAACACGGAGAGGGCGGGGTACTGCTTCGTCAGCACTTTGACGACCTCACCGCATACCTGGCGACAGTCGAAGACCCGCGCCGCCGAGCGCTCATCTATTTCGCCTCGGCGACCCGTCGCCAGTTTTACTTCGACGGGAACAAGCGGACCGCGAGACTAATGATGACTGGCGAGCTCATGTCGTCCGGCTACGACGTCGTGAGCATACCTTTCAGCCGCAAACTGGAGTTCAACAACGCCCTCGACATCCTGTTCAGCATGGACGATGGCACCGAGTTGCTCCGCTTCCTCACCACATGCGCGCTTAGGTG
>DATJST010000025.1:0-6489 GCA_035503975.1 Acidimicrobiales bacterium
TGTCGTGGCTCCTACACCCACCACTACTACCGGGGGTGCACCGGCGCTCCACTCCAGCGGCGCCGAGGCGCAAGGGCCCGGTACCCCCACCCGGGCGGTCGTCAGTGCCGAAGCTGCCCCAGGTGGGGTGCTGGGGCGTGACGAGCTCGGCGGCGTCCTGTTCGAGGCGCTCGAAGAAACGGTGGCGGGTGAGCGCGTCCTGGTGCTCGTGCCCGACCGGACGCGCCAGGTGCCCATGGCCACGGTGTTCCCAGTGGTGGCCGAGGCGCTCCACAAAGCGGCCGCAGTCGAGGTGATGGTGGCACTGGGGACCCACCCTCCCCTCGGCACCGGCGAGGTCGCCAAGCTCATCGGCATGAGCGGCACGGCACCAGGGCCGATTGGCGCCCTCGCCAACCATGCCTGGTCCGACCCGTCCGCCCTCGAGGCGATCGGCACGATCGCTGCCCACCGGCTGCAGGACATCGCCGGCCCGCTCTGGCACCGCTCGCTCGGAGGCGACCTTGTGGTGCGCGTCAACCGGCGCGCCCTCGAAGTGGACCGGGTGGTCATCGTCGGCCCTACCTTGCCCCACGAGGTGGCGGGCTTCTCCGGCGGTGCGAAATACCTCTTCCCGGGCATTTCCGGCCCGGAAATGATCGACGTCATGCACTGGCTGGGGGCGCTGGCCGGTGTGCTCGCCACCATCGGGCGCACCGGCTCTCCCGTGCGAGCGCTGATCGACGAGGCGGCCGCCCTCCTTCCCACCCCGACGAGCTTGGTGGCCCTGGTCACCGACGAGGCCGGCGGGCTGGCTGCCGCCTACGCTGGCGGCGTAACCGAGGCGTGGACGGCCTCGGTCCCGCGCGCCGAGCAGCTGCACACACGCTGGGTTGATCAGCCGTACGAGCGCGTGATTTCCTGCCCGATGCCGATCTACGGCGAACTGTGGACGGCCGGCAAGGCCATGTACAAGCTCGAGCCGGCGGTCGCCGACGGTGGCGAACTGGTCATATACGCCCCGCACCTGGCCGAGGTGAGCGCGACGCACGGCCGTCAAATCTTCGCCGTCGGCTACCACCCGCTCGCTTATTTCCTCCCCCAATGGGACCGTTTCGCCGCGCAGCCGCTGGCGGTGCTCGCCCACAGTAGCCACGTAAAAGGGGCCGGGTCCTACGACGTGGCGTCCGCCACGGAGCAGGCGCGCATCGATGTGCGCCTGGCCACAGCCATCAGCCCCGAGGACTGCCGCCGCCTCAATCTCGGCCACCGCCCACCGGCCGGCATCGACCTCGCGGCCGAAGCGGGCCGGGACGGCACGCTCGTCGTGCGCCGCTCGGGAGAGACGCTGTTCCGGGCTCGCCAGGGCGGGCCAGGCTAGCGGGCCGCCGCCGCGGCCTCCGGCGCCACCGGGGCAGGCCGGGCGGGACCTTTGGCAAATGCCAAAAGGGCGCCGAGGAGCAGGAGGCCGTCGGCCGAGCCCAGCAGCTCGCTGCTGGCCCGCTCCGGATGGGGCATGAGCCCGACCACGTTGCCCTCCTTGTTGCATATGCCCGCGATGTCGTGCGCCGCGCCGTTGGGGTTGGCCACGTAGCGCAATACGACCCGGCGCTCGGCTTCCAGCTCGGCCAGTTGGGCAGCAGGAGCGGTGTAATTGCCCTCGAAGTGGTTGATCGGGATGCGCAGGCGCTGGCCGGCGGCGAGCCCGGCGGTGAGCGCCGAGTGTTCGTTGGCCACCTCGAGCTCGGTCATCTGGCACAGGAACGTAAGGCCCTTGTTCTTCTGCAGCGCCCCGGGTAGTAGGTGCGCCTCGGTGAGCACCTGGAACCCGTTGCAGATGCCGATCACGGGGGCGCCGGCTGCGGCCAGCTCGGCGACCGCGGCCATGACCGGAGAGAAGCGAGCGATCGCCCCCGGGCGCAGGTAGTCGCCGTGGGCGAAGCCGCCGGGGAGCACTACCGCGTCGTAGCCGGCCAACGAGCCGGCCGCGTGCCAGACGAGCTCGGGGCCTGCGCCGACTCGTTCCAGGGCTTCGCAGACGTCGTGCTCACAGTTGGTGCCTGGGAACACGACTACGGCGGTGCGGCAGGTCAACCCGGGTCGTCCCCGCGCCTCAGGCCCGGGCCGTCGCCGTTGCCGCCGGGCTCACCGACACCAGGGCATCCTCGATAACCGGGTTGGCCAGCAACCGCGCCGAGAGCTCAACGGCGGTGCGGTGCGCCTCGTTGGCGTCGGCCGCCTCTATCCGCAGCCGGAAGGCCTTGCCCGCCCTGACCCCGCTGACCGTGGAAAAGCCCAGTGCAGGCAAGGCTCGCTCGATGGTGGCGCCCTGCGGGTCGGCGATGCCGGGACGCAACTGCACCTCGACAAGCACGTCGAAGCCGGCCACCGAGCTAGCTTCCCGCCCCGGGCCAGCTGGCGAAGTGGGCGCCGCTCAGACGTTCGTAGGCCTCGACATAGCGCGACGAGGTGGAGCTGACGATGTCGGGAGGCAAGGCTGGCGGTGGCGGGGCCTTGTCCCAACCCGAGGCTTCGAGCCAGTCGCGCAGAGGCTGCTTGTCGAACGAGGGTGGGACCGTCCCCGGCTGCCAGCCGTCGGCGGGCCAGAACCGGGACGAGTCCGGCGTCATGACTTCGTCGCAAATAGCCAGTTCGCCATCGATGAGGCCAAGCTCGAACTTGGTGTCTGCAATGATTATCCCGCGCCGGCGCGCCCGCTCGGCACCCAGCCGGTACGCCTCGAGCGAGATTTCCCGGGCCGCAGCAGCGACCTTGTCGCCGACCAGGTCGGCGGCTTGCTCGAACGAGATGTTCTCGTCGTGACCTTGGGCCGCCTTGGTCGAGGGCGTGAAAACCGGCGCAGGCAACTGCTGAGACTGGACCATGCCCGACGGCAACTGTTGGCCGTGCATGGTGCCCGCCCGCTTGTACTCCGCCCACGCCGAGCCGGATAGGTAACCGCGCACGATGCACTCGATGGGGAGCATCTGGGCCTTGCGGACAAGCATCGCACGGCCGCGCGCATAGTCGGGGTCAACTCCCGCGGCGTGCACGTCGGCGTCCCCGGTCCCGACCTCGACGAGGTGGGAGGGGGCCAAACCAGCCAGCTCGGCCAGCCAATAGGCGGTCAGCGCGGTCAGCACGCGCCCCTTGTCCGGGATGGCCTCGGCCATGACGACGTCGAAAGCCGACATGCGGTCCGAGGTCACGAACAGCAGGCGCTCGCTATCGACCTCGTAGACGTCGCGGACCTTCCCCGAATAAATGTGCCTCATGGCGCTCTCTGCCTCCTCGGCTCCCTTCCCAACCTACCCGAGGCGCTCGCCGCCCTAGGATCTCGTCCGCAGTGCCCCCGAACTATCGCGAGCAGCAGGGCCACCCCCTCCAGCCGCACGAACGCAAGGGTTTCGTCGTGCTGGCCGCGGTGGTCGTGGCCATCGCCGGGGGGACTTGGGCCTACGAAGCGGCCAGCGGTCCGAGCGCGGGCAAAGGTAAATGCCTTTCGGTCAGCATCCCGAGCTCGACCGGCGGGGCGTACATCCACGAATGCGGCGCGGCCGCCCGCCAGATGTGTGCCGCCGAAGCCGTCACCCGCGGCCCGCTCGCTTCGCAGATCGTCGTCGCCTGCCGCGACGAGGGGTTCCTGTCCCCCAAGCGGCGGTAACGGGTGGCTCAGCGGTGGGCCAAACCGGCGCGGTACTCGGCCAGGCGCTCGGCTACCTCGCCGTCGTAGACGGCGAGGATCTCTGCCGCCAGCAGGGCGGCGTTGACGGCGCCGTCGATGGCCACCGTCGCCACCGGGCAACCCCGTGGCATCTGCACCGTCGAGTACAGGGCGTCCACCCCCGACAGGGCGCTGCCTGAAAGCGGCACCCCGATGACCGGCAACGTGGTGCGAGCAGCGACCGCTCCCGCCAGGTGGGCGGCCATGCCCGCGGCGCAGATGATGACCCCGTAGCCGAGGCCACGAGCGTCTCCCGCAAAGCCGGCCACCACCTCGGGAGTACGGTGGGCGGACATCACCTCCTCGACCGCCTCGATCCCAAGCTGTTCGAGGGTTTCGACCGCCGCTGCCATCTTGGGCTTGTCACTGGCCGAGCCCATGAGCACTGCAACCTTCATGCGTCGGCCGCGATATCAGAGCGGTAAACCATACCCGGCCACGAAACCATGGAAGCCGCCCGGTAGGCAAGCTGGCGGGCCGCGGGCAGCTCCGAGGCCGTCCCGACCACATCGAGCACCCGTCCACCGGCCGTAACCAGCTCCTGCTGGCCCCCGGCGCCCGGACCGGGGGCTGAGGCCACGGCACCCGTGTACACGACGGCACCGGCCACGCTGCGAGCTTCAGCCAGGCCCTCGATGCGGTCTCCTGACCGGGGCTCGAGTGGGTAGCCGGGACTGGCCAGCACTACGCACACTGCAGCAGCACTGGAAAAGGTCGGGGCATTGTGGTCACTGAGCGCACCTGACGCCGCCGCGGCCAGGCTGGCGGTGACATCGCCAGTCCAGCGGGGCATGAGGACCTGAGCCTCGGGGTCGCCGAAACGCACGTTGAACTCGAGCACCTTGAGCCCCTCCTCGGTGAGCATGAGCCCCGCGTACAGCGCACCCCGGTAGTCGATCCCACGCTTGCGCAATGCGTGCAGGGTAGGCAGGATGGCTCTCTCCATGACCTGGCCCATCAAGTGTTCCCCGGCGAAGGGGACTGGGGAGTAGGAGCCCATCCCTCCGGTGTTGGGACCGGTACCGCCGTCCCCGACGCGCTTGTAGTCCTGGGCGGCGCCGACCGGGTAGGCGCTGCGGCCGTCGCAGATGGCGAAGGCCGAAAGCTCCTGGCCCACGAGCGCCTCTTCGATCACCACGCGCCGGCCGGCGTCGCCGAAGGCTTGGCCCGACAGCTTCGCGGCCACGTCTTGGGCCGCCTCCTCCAGGGAGCCGGTCACGAGCACCCCCTTGCCAGCGGCGAGCCCATCTGTCTTGACCGCCCACGGGCCCGGGGTTGCCCTTAGGTACTCGTAAGCGGGCTGGAAGTCGCTGAACTCCCGCCAGGGAGCGCTCGGCACCCGTGCCGCCGCGAGCAGCTCCTTCATCCAGGCCTTGGAACCTTCGAGCCGGGCACCGTCCTGGCCCGGGCCGAACACAAGGCCACCCCGCGCCCGGAGCCGGTCGGCCAGACCCTCGGCGAGAGGTGCTTCGGGCCCGATCACCCACAGGTCCGCTTCGACCGTCTCAGGCGCGACTTCGCGGCATTCGAAACCTTCCATGCCCGGGTTGCCGGGCACGACCACCAAGTCCGAGGTGCGGGCCAACGCGTCCGCCAGCGCATGCTCGCGGCGGCCACTGCCGACGACGCAGGTCCTCACTCAGCGTCCATGTCGATGATCTGCTCGCGTTCGGGCCCCACGCCCACGTACGTGACCCGGCAGCCGGATTGTTCCGACACGAACTTCAAGTAGTCGAGGGCGGCCCGCGGGAGCCCGCCCTTTTGGAGCACGCCCGAGGTATCTGTCCGCCACCCCGGCAGCTCCTCGTACACGGGCTGGACCTCGTGCAGCACGGACTGGTGCCACGGCATCGACGTGTAGCGCGTCCCGCCCGCTTCGTAGGCGACGCAGACCTTCAACGTTTCGAACTGGTCGAGCACGTCGAGCTTGGTGATGGCGAGCTCGTCCAGCGAGTTGAGCCGCACGGCATGGCGCATCATGACGGCGTCGAACCAACCTGGGCGCCGGCGCCGCCCTGTGTTGGTGCCATATTCGTGCCCCCGGTCAACAAGGGTGTCGCCCACGTCACCACCCACTTCTGTCGGGAAGGGCCCGGCACCGACCCTGGTGATGTAGGCCTTGGCGATCCCGATCACCCGGCTGATGTAGCGCGGGCCGATACCCGCCCCCGAACAAGCGCCTCCCGCCACGGGGTTCGATGAGGTGACAAAGGGATATGTGCCGTGGTCGAGGTCGAGGAACGTGGCCTGAGCGCCCTCCAGCAGGACGCCTCCGCCCGCGGCCAGAGTGTCGTGGACAAGCCCGACCGCATCGCCAATGTGCGGCGCCAGGCGGGGCGCGTACGCGTCCAGGTACGCGCCGGCAATGTCGTCGGCCGACAGCGCCAAACGGTTGTAGATCTTCGCCAATATAAGGTTTTTTTCCTTGAGGACGATATCGAGCTTCTGGCGGAATATCTTCGGGTCGAGCAGGTCCTGCACCCGCAGGCCGATGCGCGCGGCCTTGTCGGCGTAGGCGGGCCCGATACCGCGTTTGGTGGTCCCGAGCCGGTTCTTACCGAGATGGCGCTCGATGAGCGCGTCCATCTCCAAGTGGTAGGGCATGATCAGGTGGGCGCTGCCCGATATGACCAAACGCGAGCAGTCAACCCCGCGAGCTTGGAGCGCGTCGATCTCCTCGAGCAGGACCCTGGGCTCGACGACCACACCATTGCCGATCACCGGCGTGATGAACGGGTACAGGATCCCGCTGGGCAGGAGCTGCAGAGAGAACGCTTCGCCGTCTA
>DATJST010000026.1:0-3137 GCA_035503975.1 Acidimicrobiales bacterium
ATGATGGGTGGGGGGATGATGGGCGGCGGCATGATGGGTGGCATGGGCGGCGGTATCGCCGGTGCGATCGAAGGTGACATTGCCCGCCACGAGATGCGTGACGAAATGATGGGTGGGGGGATGATGGGCGGCGGCATGATGGGTGGCATGGGCGGCGGTATCGCCGGCCGCATCGAGGGCGACATCGCCGAGCACGAGCTCAGAAAAGAAATGAGGGACGGGCTCTTCTAGCCCTACGGGTGCCGGAGGAGCCTTGGCCGGCGGCGCCCCTCGCCTTCGGTGAGGGCGCAGCCGGCCGGAGCAGCTCTCACGTCCGGCCGAGCGAGGCGGACCGGGCCACGAACAGTGGTCGCTCGCCCTGGACCAGGGCGAGTGCCAAGCCGTGGCTTGAGAGGCCGCCTGACAGGCAGGGTTTGGGTCAGTCGCCCTCGCGCAGTACGTAGCCGACGAGGCGGATCGTGTGGATCAAAGGAGGGCCGAGAGCGTCGAGCTTGCGGCGCAGGTAGCGCACGTAGGTCTCGACGATGTTCTGGTTGCCCCCAAAGTCGTAATGCCAGACGTGGTCAATTATCTGGTCCTTGGACAGCACACGGCGTGGGTTCAGCATGAAGAGGCGCAGCAGGTTGAACTCCGTCGCGGTCAGGGCGACGGGTGTGCCTCCCCGCCAAACCTCGTGGCGCTCTTCGTCCATGACAAGGTCAGCAAAACGCAAAGCCCGGTCCTGGTCGGGCCCGGAACGGCGGCGTAGGATCGCCTTAGCCCGGGCGACGACTTCCATCAGGGAGAACGGCTTGCCTACATAGTCATCGCCACCGACGGTCAGCCCTGCGATGCGGTCCTCGACGTCGGACTTGGCCGTGAGGAAAAGGACTGGCACGTCGAGCCCGTCGGCCCGGATGCGCCGAGTGACCTCCAGGCCGTCGAGGTCGGGCAGCATTACGTCCAGGATCACCAGGTCGAAGCCGCCCTCTTGGGCCTTGCCCAGGGCGGACCGGCCGCTCTGGGCCACGTCAACGTCATAGCCCTCGTAGCGCAGGACCGTGGCGACGGCGTCGAGTATCGACGGTTCGTCGTCTACGACCAGGATCCTGGCCGTCGCGACCGGTGCTGCCGTATGCGTCTTCGAGGCCACAAGGCAATGCTGGCGAGCGAGCCGCGCCTGGGGCTGAATATCGGCTGTGATCCGGCTGAGAACGTGGCCTGGCGAGCATCAGCCGCCAGACCCCCTTCAGGTCGGCCAGCGCCGTCCTGACGATCGCCACCCGGCTGTCGGGGTCGTCAGTCCAGTCCACCGGGACCTCGTGGATTCGCAAGCCGCGACGTTCGGCGAGCACGAGCAGCTCGGTGTCGAAGAACCATTCGTTGTCGGCCACAGCGGCCAGCAGGGCACGGGCATCGGCGGTGCGCAGGGCCTTGAACCCGCATTGTGCATCGCTGAAACGGCTCCGCAGCGCGACTTTCAAGATGGTGTTGTAGGCGCGAGAAATGATCTCGCGCTTTGGACCGCGTACGACTCGCGACCCGGGGGCCAGGCGGGTCCCAATGGCCACGTCGCTGTGGCCCGAGAGCAGCGGGGCGACCAGGGGCAAGAGGGCACCCAGGTCGGTGGAGAGATCTACGTCCATATAGGCCACAACGTCGGCCTCGCTGGCCGACCATACGGCGCGCAGCGCGCGTCCCCGCCCCTTGGCCTCGAGGTGGACCGCCCGCACGCCGGGCACTTCCGCGGCCAGCTGGCAGGCGATCACCCACGTGCCATCGGTGCTGGCGTTGTCGGCGATGGTGACAATTGAGGAGAAGGGAAACTCGTGGTCCAGGTAGTGGCGCAGGCGGCGGACATTGGGCCCGAGGTCACGTTCTTCGTCGTACACCGGCACGACCACCTCGACAGTGACGGAGCTTTTGGCCGCAGCAATGCCACTGGCACGCCCGCTCAGATCGCCCTTGGCGGGCTCGGTAATGGTTTGGTTGCTCATGGACCGATCGTCGGCCGCCCAACGGGGAGCCGGCTGGGAACGGGCCAAATGTCGGCCAGGACCCTCCTACATTTTCCCAGTGGGCTCACAGTGTGCCCGGTCCCGGGCCTCAGCCTGGCCCGGCAGGTTTGCGTGCATGACCATTACCGCCCCTCCCCAGCCCGCGACCGTCGCGTGGCAAGCCACCGAGCAATCCGTAGGAAGCGACGACAGCCGACCAGGGCCGTCGCGGCGCCTCCCTGCGCGCTGGCATCCCAAGGAAACACAGCTGCTAGTTGGCCTTCTAGCATTTACCGCCCTGGCCTACAGCTGGGGCCTTTCCGCCTCGGGCTACGCCAACTCCTTTTATGCGGCAGCCGTGGAGGCAGGTGCGCGGAGTTGGAAGGCGTTCTTCTTCGGGTCGCTCGACAGCTCAAACTTCATCACCGTTGACAAACCTCCGGCGTCGTTGTGGCTCATGGACCTGTCGGCGCGCATCTTCGGTTTCAGCTCGTGGAGCATGCTCGTCCCCGAAGCGTTGATGGGAGTGGCCACCGTGGCCCTGGTCTATGCCGCAGTGCGGCGCTGGGCAGGGCCCGTCGCCGGACTGTTGGCGGGGCTGGCCACGGCGCTCACGCCGGTAGCCGCCCTGATGTTCAGGTTCAACAACCCAGACGCCATGCTCGTCATGCTCCTGGCCGCGGCCGCGTACGCCGTGACCAGGGCGGTCGAGGGGGCTCGTGCTCGCTGGCTGGTCCTGGCTGGGGCACTGGTCGGCCTTGCCTTCCTGGCCAAGATGGCCGAGGCGTTCGTGGTCGTGCCCGCGTTCGGGCTCGTCTACCTGGTGGCCGCGCCAACCGCGCTGGCCCGGCGGGTGAGCCACCTGGTTGCGGCTGGAGCCGCAATGGTCGCAAGCGCCGGTTGGTGGGTGCTGGCCGTGAGCCTCTGGCCGGCGAGCGACCGGCCCATGATCGACGGCTCACCCACCAACAGCATCTGGAACCTCATTGTCGGCTACAACGGGCTGAGCCGTGTAGAGGGCAGTGGTGCCGGTGCGGGCGGCGGGAACTTCTCCGGCGCAGCCGGCATTTTCCGCCTGTTCAACTCACTTATGGGCGGCCAGGCGTCGTGGCTGCTCCCGGGGGCGCTCGCCCTGTTGGCCGTCGGGCTGGTGATGACTGC
>DATJST010000027.1:0-10158 GCA_035503975.1 Acidimicrobiales bacterium
GACCGAGGGAACTGGTCGCGCTGGCGTCAGTCTGCCTAACAAAATGACTCCCGGAACCCCGGCACGCAACCAGAAAACTAAAAGAGGCGGCGTACTTTTCCTCGGCCAGCAGCCCAACGGGACGCCGCCCTGCCCCAGGCCACGCCGCTGCCAGCCTCACCGGGACAGCACGCCGTGACCTCGCCGCCTAGACCCGGCAAAGGGCCGGCAATGGCCCGTCGCTGCCACGCTCCGAAAGGTGGCTACAGCGGCGAGGGGCGCAGGGTCCCCGCGCGAGAGCGGGAAGGCTAACCCAAAGCGGCTGCGATGGCCTTTACCGAGCGCTCGACGTCGGCTTCGGTGGTGCTCCAGTTCGATACCGAGATGCGCATGAGGCGTTGGCCGTGCCAGGTGGTCGCCCCCATCCAGCACTCGCCGCCACGCTGCAGGGCGTCGATGACCCTCTGAGTCGTGGAGTCGTCACCGCCGAAACGAACCAAGACCTGGTTGAGCACGACATCGTTCACCACCTCGACGCCCTCCATTTCCTTTAGCCTCTCAGCGAACTGCAGAGCCAAGGCGCAGGTACGCTCGACGAGGTCGGCAACCCCGCGGCGGCCCAACTGGCGCAGCGCCGCCCAGGTGGCGAACCCGCGGGCACGGCGCGACGACTCGGGCGCGAAGTCCGCCGGCACCCGCATTGGCGGCGGAGAGGTCCCGACCAGGTAGGCAGCCGTGAAGGTCATCGCCGCCACATGCGCCTCGGGGTGAGCGCAGAACACGTAGCCCGAGTCGTAAGGCACGTTCAGCCATTTGTGCCCGTCGCAGGCCCAGGAATCGGCCCGTTCGAGCCCCTCGACAAGGTGGCGCCGGGCGGGGCTGGCCGCCGCCCAGAGCCCAAAGGCACCATCCACGTGCACCCAGGCACCGTGCTCGTGAGCGGCCGTTATCCCGGCGACGAGGTCGTCACAGGCACCGCTGTTGACGTTCCCGGCCTGGAGGCAGACGATGGTCGGGCCTTCCGCTCGTTCCGCTCCGTCCCCCCCATCCGCTCCGTGCGCTCCGTCTGCAGCCTCTGCTCCCTCCGCCAGGGCGGCGCGAAGCGCTCCGATGTCGATCGCTCCGTTGCGGTCGCTGGCCACCGGCCGGACCGAGCCGGCGCCGAGGCCAAGCAAACGAAGGGCCCGGTCGATGGTGGCGTGGCGTTCCTCGCTGGCGACGACACGGACGGCGGGACCGCCGGCCAAGCCGCGCTGTTCGACGTCCCAACCGGCCTTGGCAAGTACATAGTGGCGGGCGGCGGCGAGGCCCACGGTGTTCGCCGCCTGCCCCCCGGTCACGAAACCGAACGATGCGCCGGCCGGCAGCCCGAGAAGTTCTTTCAACCACTCCCCCGCCGCCTCCTCGGCCAGCGCCGCAGACGGCGACGACAAGTGGTTGTAGGCCGGCTGGTCCCAGCCGGTGGCCAGGATGTCGGCAGCGGTCGCGGCGTCCAGGGCACCGCCCACAACGAAACCGAAGTAGCGAGGCCCAGTGGTGCTGACCAGGGCCGGTTCGGCGGCGGCAATGAGCGCGTCGACCACTTGGCGGGCAGGGGAGGGCTCCTCGGGCAGCGGCCCGCCAAAGGCGGCACGGGTGGCCTCGAGGTCGGCGTCAGGGAAGACCCGCGCCTCCCCAACATTTTCGCGGTAAGTCGCGACCTGGTTGGCGACGTGGTCGAGCAGCGAACGGAGCTGGGTCACGAGCCCATACTGGCGCTTAATCGGCGACGGCGTCCGCCAATTCGGGCCCACCGTCGGGCTGGCCGGCCAGCTCCGCGACGAGTTCGGGAGCCCAATCAACCGGGGCTGGCAGGGGGTTGACCGCCTTGGCCCGGGCCTGGTGGGCGAGCAGCACGCGCTCGTGGTAAGCACCGAAGACCTCAACAAATCCAGGCGCTTTGTAGACCCGGCCGTCGATACCCCGGCTCGGGCGGCCTTCGATCACCGCTTCGACGTCCTCACCGCTCAGCGTCCGCTGGCTCTCCAAGGCGTGGGTCACAGCGAAAATCTCGGCAATGTTCTCGGTGAGCAATTGGTCAGTGCGCTCCAAGAGGTCATGCAGGCGCCGTTCCACCCGCCGGCCGATCTCGCCCCGCATCGTGTCGCCTGCGCCGCCCAAAGGCCACGGGGTGCCGGGCCCCAAGCCGGCCGAGGAGGCGATCGTCGAGCCCATACCCCAGTAGGACTCCATCAGGCGGGCAATCGTGGTGGCGCTTTCGAGGTCGCCCGAAACGCCCGAGGACGAGTCACCCCCAAAGAACTGGCGCTCACCGGCGAGCGAGGCCAGGCTCACCATTACGTCGGCCTCGTACTCAGAGCGCCAGCTCGTGAAGCGGTCCTCGGGCTTGATGGACGACACCATGCCCAGGTAAGTGCCGCCCTTTTCGATTGTGGCCAAGTCGATCTCGAGGTGTTTGCGGGCGCGGTACGCAACGACGGCGTGGCAAGCCTCGTGGACTGCGACGGAGTGGCGCTCGCGCTCGACGTACTCGACATCGTCGGGCAGGCCGAGGTCCTTTGTGCGCTTGGCTTCGAGGACGTCGGCCCAGGTGATCCGCCCGTGGCCGTTGCGGATCGAGACGATGAGCGCCTCGTTCACGAGGTCCTTGATGGTCGCGCCGGTCGCATAGGGGGTGATGGTGGCCAGCTTGTCGATGTCCGCCTCGCTGAGCTCGTGCCGGACGCGCCCGAAGTAGCCCTGGTAGGTGCGGACCCGCCCGGCCTTGCTCGGGTAACCGACGCGGTAGATGCGGTCGATGCGGCCGGGGCGCAAGAGGGCCTCGTCCAAGGCGTTGGGCATGTTCGTCGCCATCATGATGAGGATCCGGTACTTCGGCGGGGCCTTGGGCTTGAGCGCCAAGGCGCGGCGCACGACCCGGTTCATAAAGCCACGCGGCTTGCTGAGCCCCGAGATCTCGGTGAGCAGTGCCTGGAGCGTACCCATGCCACCGCCGCCCATGTTGGCCCCCATCACCATCCCGAGGTCGCGCCGGCGCCGGGGGCTTTCCGGGGCGCTTGACGGCTGGGGCGAGCGAGCCGCGCGCTGCTCGTTGATCAGCGCATTGACGGTGCTTTCCGACAGGTAACAGCCACCGTGGCAGTCCCCGCTGGCCCACGGCGCAGGCTGCGCGCGGCCCGCCCCGCCGAGGCCGCCGGGACCGAATATGCCGCCCCCGGCCAGGGCGCCCCGGCTCCCGAGCGCGTCAGCCTCGTCGAAGAACACGATCACCCCGCCGTAGCGGATGGCGAGCTGGCGGAGCTTATGGAAGAGCCGCCGCACCTTGAGCGGGCCTATCCCGACGAACATCTGGATGAAGGCGCCCGGGTCCACGAAGACGAACGGCTTGCCGGTCTCGCCTGCCACGGCCTCGGCCATCAAGGTTTTGCCGGTCCCGGGAGGGCCCCACAGCAGGAGCCCACCAGGCACGTAGCCGCCGCGTGCCTCGATCGACTCGGGATCCTCAAGGAAGACAATGCTCTCTTTGACCCGCGCCAGCACGGCGTCCTGGCCCCAGACGTGGCTGAAGCGGGTCTTGATGTCGTCGGGGAAGTACACCTCGACGCCCCCCCGGGACAAGAACCAGTAGAGCGCCACGAACTGTAAGACGATGGCGCCGATGACAAACAAAAGGTAAGCGATATAGCCGAACACCGCGACCAAGTGCCCGGGCAGTGAGAACAGGCCTTGCACGGGGTTTTCTTGCTGGGCCGCACCGGCTATGGCGGCCACCAGGCCGACCACGATGGCAACGGCGAGGATGCGCTTTACCCGGTACCGGGCCCAGTCGCTCACGTGCAGGGTGCGCCGCGAGAGCCCGCCGAAGACCACGTCCGACCAGAAGTGGTTCCAGCGCCCCCAGTGTTCGGCGAGCAGGTAGTGGCACTGGCGCAACAGCTCGGCGGCAAAAAGGACCTCGAGCCACCACTTGGAGTTCCAGGTGATGATCAGGCCGTTGCGCACGGACTCGAGCGGGTCGGACAACGAGTACCAGAACAAGATGCCCCAGATGGCCGCGATCAGCACCAGGAGCCGCACGCGCACCCAGAACGGCCGGCCCCTTCTCACGTCGGCACGCAGCGCGGGCACCACCGTCGGTCCGCCCTGCGGGGCGCCCCCCGCGGCCGGCGCCCCGTTGTCTAGTTGCTCGTTCATCAAGTCCCCTCATTTCCAACGTAAAAGCTATTGACCACGCGCCCGAGCGTGGAGCGGTACAGCTGGTAGCAGGTAGGTGAGCAGCCGACAATGAGCACCCACGCCTTGGTCGTCGGGTTGTTGACCCAAGTCGCCTGCTCGTAGTCGAAGGCGGTGTCGGGCCCGGTGCCGTACTCGAAGGAGACCAGCGAACCCCGCAGCCTTCCCCGCACCATTGCCTGAGGCTGGGAAAGTTGCTGGAACTCGGCGCCTTGTTCGGCGAGGCTGTCTATAGGTATGAGGACATTGCTCAACCCCTCCACCGACATTTGCAACTGTTGCCCGCTCGTCAGGCCCTGCGCCTCCACGATGGCCCAGGGGTAGGCGGACGGCGACCAGATGGCCGAGGGGTGCGGGCGCGGCCCCGCCACGGCTCCCTCGAAGTACTGCTCGGGGCTCGCGCTCATGGCGGAGAAGAACGAGTTCCCGGCCTCGACGGCGCGGGCGCCATAGACGTGCCAGCCCGAAGGCAGGCGGACGTAAAGCTGCTGCGCGTCACTGGCCAAAATGACCCCGTCCGAACAGGCACCCACGAGAGCACTGGCCGCGAGCACGCTCGCTGCCAAGGCAAAACAAGAGAGGCGTCCCCTGGCCACCGCCTCAGCCCTTCTGACCGGTCACCGTAAAAGTGCTTACAATATGGTCGAAAATGTGACGGTTGGCCCGGAAGCAGGCGGGCGCGCAGCCCACCGAAAGGACCCACGCCTTGGTTGTCGCACTGTTCATCACGGCCGCCTGCTCGAACGCCAGCGAGCCGGTAGGCGTGTCGATCTGGTAGCCGATCACGGTACCCCGCAGCGCTCCCTCACTAATCAGCCGGGCGGGGAAGAGCTCGGACTCATTGCCGACTTCCTCGTCCACCGGGAATAGCTGGTCCTCCAGGCCGTCCAGGGAGAGGGTCTGCTGGTCCGCCACGCCGAGGGCGTGGACCTCAGCGAGCGCCCACGGGTAGGCACCGGCCAGGTTGCTGAACCGGCCCCCGCTCACAGGGCTCGAGAGGCTTATGTAAACCGGGTATGTCTGTTCCTCGGCTGCCGCGGTTTGGAACTCCTGTTCGTTGACGAGCTGGAGGCGCTTCAGGGTGACGCTGGTGAAGGTGCGCCAAGTGTTCGGCACTTCGAAATAGAGCCCATGCTGCGCGCTGCCGACGTAGTTGGTCGACGGTGTGCAGCCCGCGAGGGCGCCCGCAAAGATGGCGGCCGCGACAAAAGTGACACTGCCGGCGGCAGCGCGGCGGCGACCGGCCGGGCGTTGTCCCGGTGCTGGCGCGGGCGTGAGGCTCACTTGCACCTGAATGTTACGACCGGGCCTAGGCCCCTGGATGAGGACTGCCTAAGAACGCGCCCGCTGGAGTGCGCTCGTGCCCGCTCGCCGCCCCCCACATGCCAAACTGGGCTGATGGCTATGCGCGAAGACTGCCGGCACTTCCAGAGCAGGACATATTCGTCCGGCGAAGTGGCCCGGTTCTGCGTGCTCAACCTGGCGCCCGAGGAACCATGGAGGTGCCCGGCCAACTGCCCGCGCTACCAGCGCGACATCATTGACGGCACTTTCGTAGTGGGGAGCCTCAGCCGGCCGCGGGTGGAGGACGAGCCGGACATGCCAGAGGGAGATGTCGCACAGCTTCTTGACGCAGCTGACCTAATCGTCACCGCGGCCGGGCCTGAGATCGTCGCCGAAGTCGAGCGAGACCGGCAGAACCGGCCATGGTGGAAGGTCTGGAAGCGCAGGGAAGACGGCGGCTTCAACCTGCGAGCGCACTGAGCCGGCCCGCGTGGGCCACTTGCCCGGGGGGCCACGCTGGTGCTCCCGCTTTCAGCCCGCCGCAGCGCTCAGCTTGCTCGCCGCGGCGTTGCTCGTAGCCTCCGGCTGCTCACCCTCAGGGCCAAAGGCGGCAACGACGTCGACACGCGCGCTCGCGCCGACCAGCTCGCCCACATCTTCGACCACCGTCTCACCTTCGACTTCGACATCGACCTCGACCTCCGCCCCGACCTCCACTCCGACGAGCACCAAAGCGTCGCTGCCACCGCACTTGCTGAGCAGCACGACCACCGCCACCGCCCCCGCGAGCACCACAAGCTCGACCACCTTGCCGCTGGGGGCAGCGCCCTACACGTGGCAGGCTGGCACCGGCGCGGCGCTCGACCTCGGCGGGGGCAGCGCGACCACCCTTTCGGCCATCGTGGCGCCCGGGGCCAGCGGGGACTGGCTGATCGCCGGCACGCGGGTATCGGCCTCGGGGCGGAGCACAGCGATGGTCTGGACGTCACCGGACGGCCTGACCTGGTCCCGCACGGCCTTGCCCGCGCCCGCCGGCGTGACCGCAACCGCGGCCCGGGCAGCCACCAACTGGGGGGACAGGGAGGTCGTGGTGGGCTCGGAGGGGACCGGCGCGACGATGGTGGCGGCCGTGTGGGTATCGGACGGCCCCGGCCAGCCGTTCGTGGCCGTCCCCACCAGCCCGGTGTTCCAGGCCGCGCCGGGCGCAGCGGCGGCGACGCTGAGCCCAGGTTCGGGAGCACTCATGGACGCGGTGGCAGCCGGGGCCCTCGGGCTGTTCGCGGCGGGCGACCAGGACGGTAGGGCGACGCTGTGGTACTCCACCGGCGGGCAGCACTGGGTGGTGCTGGCCGGGGCCGACGCAGCCATCAATGCCTACCAGGACGCCACGGTCAATGACTTACTGTCGACCCCGCAGGGGATCTATGCCGCCGGCAGCTACCTCGACGGCAACCGCATCTCGGGCGAACTGTGGGGGTCGTCAGACGGCATCCACTGGGCAAACGGTGGCGGCTGGTTCGCGGGCGGCGGTGACCGCACGCTGACCTCGCTCGTAGACTTGAGCGAGGCGGGCAACGCCGAACCAGGCACCCCCGGGCTGAGCGGGATGCTGGCGGTGGGAGGGGTCCGCGTTGGGGCAACGTGGCAACCGGCATCGTGGATATCGCCCGATGGCTCGTCGTGGAGCGACGCCTCGGAGAGCTTCCCCTTGGACGATGAGCCTCCAGGCACCCCGGGAGCCCTCGTGTACGCCACCGCTGGGTCCGACGGCCGGCTCGTCGCCGTCGGGGGGAGCCCGGGCCGCCAACGGGCGTGGGTGTCGTCTGACGGATTGGCTTGGTCCGCCCTGGACCTGCCCGCCGGTGCGGCATCAGCCGGTGGTTGGCACTTGGGCCTGGTCGCCGCCAGCGGCCACACTTTCGTGATGGCGGACAATCTGCCCGGGCAACCGTACGTGCTCGTCTACGACGGCGCCAGCTGGCACCAGCCGAGCGCCAGCGGGACCTTCGGCACCCCTCTCGCCGTCGCCGTGCCTACCAGCCTGGTAAACCCCGACGCTGCTGGCCAGCTGGCGATGAGCGTGCAGGTCACCGACCCCGGTTTGCGCATCGGCTCGGGGCACACCTGGGCGGCCATCCTGGTGTCGAGCGATGGCGTCCACTGGCGGGTGGCCAGCAAGCGCAGCTTCGAGGGCCAGACCGTCGACCAGTTGCTCGCCGTACCAGACGGCCTGCTGGCGGTGGGTGCGGGGCCGCTCCATAGGCGACGCGTTCCAGAGGGCGTGGGGCAGGCGTGGTCCGGGGCGTTCGCCCGGCTGTCGACGAACGGGGGGCGGACCTGGCGCGTGGCGTTGCTCAGCCCCAGCGGCAACGGTGGTCCCGGCCCCGCTGCAGCGCCGCCTGCGCCGGCGTCGACGACGACCACCCTGCCACCTCCAGCCACCTCGGCACCGGCCTCGACTACCTCCACCGGCGCCCCCGCGACGTCGCTTGCAGCACCCGCAACTACCACGCCGCCCAGCACCGGGACGCCCAGCACCGGGCCGGCCACCAGATCGGCCAGCACCGGGCCGGCCACCCGGTCGGCTAGCAGCGCCCCGCCCGCCACGGCCACCACCGCTCCGGCCGCCACCACCGCCCCGGCCGCCACCACCGCTCCGGCCACCACCACGGCGCCGCCCGCCACGACTACCACGACGGCGCCGCCCGCCACGACCACCACGACCGAGATCGGGACCGTCAGCGGGGGCGGGCTGAGCTACCTGCTCGGGCCCCTGTCGGCGACGGCCGCTGGCCGGGTCGGCGCCAGCCAGTTCGTTGCCGGCATCGCCGGCCCGTATGCGGTCGTTTGGTCCAGTGCCGCCGGGGCGGGTTGGAAGCTGCCTAGCCCGCTCGACCCCACACCCCAACTCGGCGCCGAGGTGGTGACCGGCGCGTGCACGACAGGCGACAGCGCGGTGGTCGTCGGGGCGGTGACCAGCAGCCAGCGTGGCAGCCAGCCGACCGCCTGGATGAGCACCGACGGTACTTCCTGGGTGCCGGGTACCTTCCGGCCCGCGCTACCCACAGGGTCGTATGCCGCTCTCTACGGCTGCCTTTGGACCGGCAACAGCTACATCGCCTATGGCGAGACGGGCGGCTCAGGGTCAGAGCGGCCGGCGCTGTGGACTTCCGACGACGGCGTCAACTGGCAGCTCGCGAACACCCCCTTCTTGGTCCTCCCGGGCGCCATGGGGCTCGGCCCGGCGGCGGCGCCGCTCGATGCGATCGCGGTCGGCACAGCGACCTGGGTCGGCTTGAGCGGGCAGAGCGACCTGCCCTGGCAGGTGTGGCCCACCGCGGTCGCGGGGGCAGCTGGCGCCTACGTCCCCGAACCGGGCCTGTGGTCCTCGTCCGATGCCGGCAACAGCTGGCAGGAGATGGCCACGTCGTCGGCACCATTCGCCGGCTCGGTCTTCGGCCAAGCCGACGTGGCCACCTTCGTGGGCCAGCGGCCGGTGGTCGCGGGGACCGTGGACGGGCACCTGGAAGTCTGGGTGGGCACGCCTGTCACCCCGCCCGGGGCGGCGACGACGACAACCTCAGGTGGCGGCTCAGCTACCACGACAGGCCCGTCGGCGACGACTACGAACGCACCAGCCACGGGCACCACGACGCCCGCCACGGGCAGCGCCACGCCAGCCACGGGCACCACGACGCCCGCCACGGGCAGCGCCACGCCAGCCACGGGCACTACCACCACGAGCCCTCCCGGACGGTGAGGCCGGCAGCACGTGTGGGTGGCCGAGGCGCGCCAGCCGGCGCCGGCGTGCGCGATACTGGCGGGCGCGATGACCGCTGTCTACGACCCAAAGGGCGACCTCCAACGGCGCTTGCAGCGCAGCCGGGACATCTTGTTGTGGAAGCTGGAAGGCCTCACGGAGTACGACACCCGCCGGCCCATGGTGCCCACCGGCACCAACCTGCTGGGGCTGGTCAAGCACATGACCTTCGTCGAAGCGGGCTATTTTGGGGACAGCTTCGGGCGCCCGGTGCCCGGTATCTCATTTGATGAGGTCGAGGAAACGAACGCCGACATGTGGGCGCAGCCCGACGAGAGCCGCGACTACATCGTCAACCGCTACCGCACGGTTTGGGAACATGCCGACGCGACCATCTCCGAGCACGCCCTGGACGCGCCCGCAAGGGTCCCCTGGTGGCCCGAAGACCGCAGGGACACCAACCTGCACTACATCTTGGTGCACGTCCTCGACGAGATTGCCCGCCACGCCGGTCACGCCGACATCGTGCGTGAGCTGATCGACGGCAAGGCGGGCGTGCGAGCGGAGAGCCTCAACCTGCCCGAGGAGAGCCCCGAGTGGTGGGCAAGCTACCGGGAAAGAGTCGAGCAGGCGGCGCGGCAAGCGGGGGCTGTCGGGCGTACATAGCCCCCTTGGGCCAATGGCGTGGCGTGCCGGGAGTCAACCCGACCTGCGGCCCAGGCTCCAAGCGCGCGGAACTCGTACCAACCGGCCCGCCAAGGGACCAGTCGGGTACAGTTGTCGCCGGTCGCCCATGAGTTGCGACGTCCTACGGTCGGAAACCGGCATATAACTGTACGCGACTCGGGCCTCGGAAGCCGCGAGCGCGCGAACCATGCACACAACTGCCTCCTGTAGGGCAG
>DATJST010000028.1:0-2446 GCA_035503975.1 Acidimicrobiales bacterium
ACTTGTTCCTTATGGTCGCCATCGATGCACTCCTTTCTTGTTGTGCAACAGCACTTTTTTTGCCGATGGCCATAAACAGGTTCGCGGACTTCAGCCAAAACCTAGGAGCAGGATTGTCAGTGCCTGCGGGCTTATTTAGGCCACAAGACAAGTATTAGGCGCCCACCAGCACCCGCACCAGTGCTGCGCGCATAACGTTGGTGATGAAGCCGCATCCTTCAAGCGTGCAAATTGTGCAGGGGCACTATGCATTCTGCATGCGTTGCACGCCGCCGAAGCTGCGGAATGCCAAGCGTGGCGGGACTGTGGTCCGGGTACCTCCGCTTCTACCGGCCTCAGTGCCCGACGAGGTGACGGGTCGCGAGCTTCCGCCGCCTCGTGGCCGGCAGCGAAGCGATGGTCGGGTTCGTGGCTGAGGAAAACGGCCGGTTGGTGGCCCTGGAGAACCTTGTCTTCCACCCTTCGACCTGGTCCCTCACGACTTAAGGTCACGGGACGGGGGCGGGGGTGCCCGTCGGGCGTGCAGTTTGCACCCGCTGAGCACTGCCGATTGCACCTTCGGTGCCCCAGTGCCCCCGCCGGGCCTGTTGCGGGTGGAAAATGATAGGTGTGAGGACTGCCGCGATCTGGCCCGCAGGCTTCGGCCATCGACGCGCGTATGGCAGTGAGCCCCGTTTGGACCTTCTCGCCGAGGCAATGTGACCCGGGTGCTGCTTGCTGAGGACATGCAAATCCTGAGGGACACCTTGGCGGCTCTGTTGCGCCTAGAAGATGACATCGACGTGGTTGCTGAGATCTCAAACGGGCGCGACATCGTCCCGAGCGTCAAGGCGCACCGCCCCGACGTGGCTATCTTGGACATCGACCTCCCCGGCACCGACGGCCTGACCGCAGCGGCAGAGCTTTACGAGCAGTGCCCGGGCTGCCGTGTGCTCATCCTCACCGTGCTCAACAAGCCCGGGAGCCTGCGCCAGGCTCTCGCTGCCCACGCGGCGGGGTTCCTCCCGAAAGACGCGCCGGCGGCAGACCTGGTCGACGCCATCCGCCGGGTGGCGAGAGGCGAGCAGGTCGTCGACCACCAGCTGGCATTAAGGGCCCTAGAGGTCCCAGACAGCCCCCTTACGCCCCGCGAGACAGAGGTGCTCCGGCACTTCGCCACCGGTGCCCACCCATCGGAGATCGCGGCTCAGTTGTACCTGTCTTATGGCACGGTCCGTAATTACTTGGCCTCGTCGGTGACCAAGCTCGGTGCCCGTAACCGCGTTGACGCCGTACGCATCGCCACTGAAGCGGGTTGGCTGTGAGAGCGCGACGCCGGCTCTCGAGGTGCAAAAAAGCACGAGCGTGACCGTCTCACGACGTACAGGCCATGACTAGCCCGCACGGATCCAGACGACGAGACTGGACGAGTGCGAGTGCCAAGGGCGAACCGGCGACACAGCATGGCCCCCACGGCGGCGGGAGCCGGGATCCCGGTCCTCATGGCCGAAGACGTGGCCCTACTTGTTAGAGCCCGGGCTCCTTCGTGGGGAAAGGAAGCACACGTGCCCGTAGCCAGGACCGACGCCTGAGATCTCGATGACTGGGCCTCGAGTGGGCAGCACCGTCACAACGCAGACGGCACCCGTCTTGGCCGAGGGGGCACCCCGCCGGGCGAGGGTGCTCGCTGTCACGCTGCTCTGCCTGGTCTTCGGTAGTAGGGCGCTCGACCTACTTGGCGGCATCACATTTCGTAACGTCACAACATCGTCGTACCTGCAGGTGCTTTGGACGGCCGCGTTGTTCCTCGTGCCGGTGCTCTACGCCTTCCCAGGGCCTCGGCTGGTGCTGGCGCGCCACCGCTGGGCCGTGCTGCTCGCCCAAGGAGTGCTGACCTGGGCCCCGTTCGTTGTCTTCGGCTCTACCTGGCAGGTGGGGGTAGGAGGGCTCTTGGCTGGCCTTGTGCTGCTTTCCTTCTCAGGGTGGACATCCTGGCTGGCGGCGGGCTCGCTGCTCGTCGCCGACGTGACGGTGCGCGCGACGCTGACAGGCTTGCCCTGGGAGCCGGCCTGGTCGGGCGCTCTCTGGGCCGCAATCGCCTTCGTTGACGATGGGTTCGCCGCGTTCGGCATAATCTGGCTCACGCAGCTGATCGACGAGATGGAGGAGGCCCAGAGCCAGGCAGCCCGGTTCGCCGCAGCCGCCGAGCGGCTGCGGGCCGCAGTTGCGCTGCAGGCAGCGGTAGATGGTCTCCTGTCCACAGTCGCCTCCAAGGTGGCCGCCGCCGGGCGCTGTTTCGCCCGCGACCGGGCACGGGCGGCCGCCGAGATCGCTGCCGCGGGCGTCACGGCCCGGGAGGCTGTCGATCGGGCGCGGCGGTTGCCGAACCTGAGGGAGACGGGGGTTGTCTCTTACCCCAGCGCGGCATCACCTCGCGGGTCGGCCGTCGGCGCTCGGCTCGCGATGG
>DATJST010000029.1:0-6310 GCA_035503975.1 Acidimicrobiales bacterium
GAGCACCTTGGCCAGCTTCGGCAGGACAAAGTAAAGGGTGAACCCGGCGGCTCCGACCACCAGTGCCCGCCCGATAAGGCCCTTGACACTAAGAGGCTTCGAGGTCCGCTGGCTGCGCCGGGACCCCGGGGCCTCTTGGTCAGAAGTTGGCGGCAAGTCGTCGCTCGGCGCAGGCCGCACCACACCGGGACGACGAGGCCTTGGCCCGGGCGACGCTGGCGCCGTCCGGTTGAAGAAGACCGACAGAACGGTCGAACGCTACCAGTTCGAGCAACCGCCTGACGGGCTTAGTGGGGTTGGTGAGCTGAACCTCAGTTCCCTGGTGGCGCAGCCGGCGGTGGCTGCCTATAAGGGCACCGAGGCCGGCTGCGTCCAGGAACTCCAGCCTGGAGCCGTCGATCATCACTGTCGTAAAACTGCCTCGCTCAGCTCGACGCATCGTGGCCCGGAAGCAGGGCAGGGCGCCCAAACCGAGCCCGCCCGCCACCTGGACAACCAGGACGTCGCCTTCGGCCGATGTCGAGATCGAGTGGTCCACGCACATGCTGTCTCCGTTCTGGGGCCTGCGGCCGACCGACATCGTTCACGTGGTCAGCCCACTCGGCCCCTTTTCATTCCCACCAGTGCCTTGTCCTGGTTCGCCAGGGTTGTGAGCCTCCGCCCGTCTCCTCCCACTACCCCTGGAGCGCCTCGTAGTGCTCCCCCAGGGCCCGCGCCAGTTCGACCCGAGAATTGACCCCGATTTTTTTGAACACACGTCGCAGGTGGTAGTCGACTGTGTGAGGGGACGAGAACATGCGTCGTCCGGCTTGCTTGTTAGTCATACCGCGGGCCACGAGCTCGGCAACGGTGCGCTCAGCGTCCGTGAGCTCCTTCCATCCGGCCATGAGGGAGGGGTCCACAGGCCAGCCTTCGCCTGAGCTCTCGGGCGCTTCCGCCACAGCACCTCGCGCCGTTGGCGATGTTCCCCGCCCTGGGCGCTCCACGGAGAGGTGGAGTACAGCTCCCAGGGCGTCCAACTGGCTAACAACTGACTGCGAACGCACGGTGACAGTTACGCCGTTGCTCAAGACCAGCATTATGGGCGCGCGGTCACAGCCGCCCGGAGCGCGCGTCACGTGTTCCCAGAGCAAGCGCCGGTCGCTGGGTTGAAGCAGTTCGGACGCCCCAACGTTGGTTATCATCGTGCGCTCATTAATGGCTACCAAGGCCCCTCTGACCCGGTTGCGGGCGATCAAGAACGCGTCCAGCAAATCCCTGTCCGGCATGATGGCTCCTTTCGTGGGTGGCAATGCAAAAGCGGTTGGCTCAGCCTGTGCCTTTCCATCTGAACAGCCAGGCAAGTTTGTAATGGGCTGGCGCATTTCTCCTCCAGGGTGCTGTAAAGATAGTCACACTTTTGGGGCCAACTGGCATCCACGTCAGCCGCAATTTCCCATGGGGGTTACCCTTCGTGCCTGGTTCCGGCTAGCCGGGCATTGCCCCGGTTGTCGTTTCAGCGACCCCAGATGTGGAGGTAATTCTCCTGGTACCCGCTGGTGGGATCGAAATTCCCGCTGTTCGGCACGTCGGACTGTGTGATGACGTAGGGGGGAGGCACGTAGCCGGACGGCGGCCGGCCAGCCCGGGCGCGATTAATCTCGTCGACCAGCTGCCAGCCCTCCAGGTCCAGGGGCTCGGCTACCGAAGCCTTCTGGTAGGAGTCGGCGCGGATCTGCGAGAACTCCGCCTCGTTGCCGCCGCCGACGGACACGCAAAACGGAGGCTGATCACCGCTGCGCCCGGCATCGACCAGGGCGATGCGTGCACCCTCGATGTACGCGCCGTTCAACGCCAGCAGGTACCCGAACCGCCCTCCCAGCTCGTGCAGGAGCACGGCCGTGGCCGACACCGTTTGGACCGGGGCAGTCGCTATCGGTAGGTCGACCACCTGCACCGAGCAATGCCGGCAACTCCTCATGTCTGACGCCAGCAGACTGCTCACCGAGGTGTCGAAGGCGTACTCAGGGTCCGTCAGGATGACCGCGCCGGCCGATCCCTTGGAGCCAGCGATTACGTAATCTGCCGTCGCCCGTGCCAGCTGCCCGGGATCGGCGGACACGTTGGTGAATAGGCCCGCCTTCGGGTCAGGGCCGGGCTCCGGAGCGGCGTGCCAGCCGACCACGGGGACCCCCTGCGCCCTCGCCTCCCGTAGCGCCCTCTGCTGCCCCGCCGCGTCGAACCCGCCGAGGATGATGCCGCCTGGCCTGGCGTTCAGCGCCGACTCCAG
Source organism: Acidimicrobiales bacterium (assembly GCA_035503975.1). Classification (GTDB taxonomy): domain Bacteria; phylum Actinomycetota; class Acidimicrobiia; order Acidimicrobiales; family Palsa-688; genus DATJMJ01. The sequence continues at coordinate 2,270 of DATJST010000029.1, forward strand.
CGCCTGGGCCTGCCCCCCGTTGGTGCCCTGCCCGTCAAGGATCTGCAACGGCGGCCAGCCGATCGCCGCCACCGCTTGCTGGACGCCTCGGGCCACCGTGGCTATGTCGCCGTCGGTGAGGTCGGCGGCCACGAACACGACCTGGGCCGGCGGCCGCGCCCGCGGCCCGCTGACGGGGCCGCGATATGCGCTCAGCGGCGGCGCAGTGCCGATCGCGGCCAGAGCTTGGCCGAGCGCGAGGCCGGCTCGCGTGGCTGCGTCGCCCATGCCTCCTCCGAAGCCAACCGCCACGGCACCTGCCAGGACGACGCCAAGGACAACCCTCACCGAGCGTCGGTGCTGCGGGCGCAGCGCCCGGAAGGACGGACTGTCAGCGAGCATCCCGCGAGTGTGCCACGGGCGACTTGACAGCGAAGGTCGCCGCGACCACGATGCAGATGGTAGCCGTGTGGCATCGTTGGCTTCGTTCCGTATGGTCGGTTAGGGTCGCGACGCCGCTGCTCATTCTTTTCGTGAGCGTTGGCGGTTTGGTTTACGTAACGCACGTGGTCGACGCCGAGCGCCGGGCCGCCGCCGATCAGCACGCCGTCACCGATGCCCAGAGCATCCAGGGGCAGCTCGAGCAGGCCGGAAATTTTGAGACCGGGCTCAGCTACGCGCTCGCTGGCGAGCGCGCGCCGGAGGCCCTTCGTTTTCAGGCCATGATCGGCGCCGGCGCGTCCGGTGGCCTAGCGGACGTGATGTGGGTGCAAAGAGTGATCGCAAGCGAGCGGCAAGCGTACGAAGCCCGCTTCGGGGTGATCAGCCGACCACTGCGCGGGCTGATCGCAGGGCCCGCACCGGTGTACTTTCCGGCCACGTTCGTTGTTGGCCTGCCGTACGCGCAGCGGGCCGACATGGCAGAGGTAGGGGTGCTTGCCAGCACGCTGCGGAACCCGACGTCGGTCTTCGCCGGCACGGCCACGGCAGAAGCGGCGGTCGCCGGCGAGCGTGGCTTTTTCCTCGTGCAGGGCGCCCAGTTCGGTCGAGGTCCATGGAGCCAAGGGCTCCTGGTCGTCTTCGTGCCCGGGGGCTGGCTGAGCAAGGCCCTGACCGGGCCGTCAGACGGCGTCGCCCTCAGCCTGGACGGCCAGCGGCTTGCCGGCACCACCGGCAATTTACCTGTCGCAACCCAGTCCTTTGAGGCGCTGACCCAGCAGTGGCTGGTCGACGTAGCCGAGGCCCCCGCCACCCCACTGCAGGCGGCCCTGCCACTATTGGCGCTGGCGTGGCCGCTGGCCACGGCCCTTATCGTTTTCCTCATCGGTCGAGCAATCCTCAGGCGTCGCCGGGCCGAACGCGAGGTTGATGACATCTTCGGCCTCTCGGCAGACCTCCTGTGCACGCTGGGGGCCGACGGTTACCTGAAGCGGGTGAACCCAGCGTTCGAGCACACCCTGGGCTACGACGCAGGCAAGCTATTGACACGGCCGCTTCTGTCGTTTGTCCATCCGGACGATCGCGAGCCGACGACCATGTCGCTCGCCAGCTTGCGGGAGGGGAATACCGCGGAGTCGTTCGAAAGCCGCTTCGTGTGCGCCGACGCCACGGTTCGCTGGCTCCAATGGAACGCGCGCTCGCCGCTTCAGCGCGGATTGATTTATGCCGCGGCACATGACGTCACCGACACCAGGGCGCTTTTGCAGGAACAAGCTGCCCTGCGCCGCGTGGCGACCCTCGTCGCCGAAGGCGCCGACGCCAACGACGTGTTCGCGGCCGTGGCCATAGAGGTCCGCCAGTTGCTCGGCGCCGACGCCACTAGCCTGGTGCGCTACGAGCCTGGCGGGGCGGCCGTGGTTGTCGCCGCGGACGCCGCTGCAGGCGCCGACATCGGGACCACGACGGGCGTCGACGGGTCAGCTGACCCTCCGGGGGACGGCCTCGCGTCCGGAGCCAGGGCCGAGGTTACTGCGCCGATCATCGTCTCAGCGCGCCTATGGGGCATGATTGTGGCGGCGTGGGACCAACCCGGAGCGGCCCGTCCCGACTTGGACATCCGACTGGGACATTTCACCGAGCTGGTGGCGACGGCTTGCGCGAACGCCGAAAACCGGGCCCTGCTCTCGGCGTCGCGCCGGCGGATTGTGGCGACAGCCGACGAGACGCGTCGGCGCATCGAGCGGGACTTGCACGACGGTGCTCAGCATCGGCTCGTGTCCACGGCTCTCAAGCTCAAGCTGGCCGAGCAGGCGTTCGGCGACGGTCCTGATGATGCGGCGCAGCTGGTCCGCGAGGCGCTCGAGAACACCGAGAGCGCCATCGAGGAGCTACGTGAGCTGGCCCGCGGCATTCATCCCGCCATCCTCTCGAGCGGTGGTCTCGCGCCGGCGATCAAGGCCCTGGCCCGCCGTTCCCCTATCCCCGTTGTACTCGACGTGCGCACCGACGCTCGGCTCCCAGAAGGCACCGAAGCCACGGCGTACTTCGTCATCTCCGAGGCGCTGACGAACGCGGCCAGGCATTCGGACGCCTCGCAGGTGACCGTCACGGTCGACGCGGTTGAAGGTGTCGCTCGGTTGTCCGTCGACGACGACGGAGTCGGCGGCGCCAGCCCCGCAAACGGCTCCGGGCTCGTCGGGCTCAGGGACCGGGTTGAGGCCGTCGGGGGAACGCTGACCCTCCATAGCCCGTCCGGCGAGGGGACCCACCTCACGGTCGACCTGCCCCTGAGCCCGAACTAAGCCAAGTCGAACCGGAACACCTTGCCGCTGACGACGCCGGATGCGTACAGGTTCCCGTCAGGGCCCAACGCCAGCCCCACCAGATCCTCCGGCAGCGGTGACCGCCAGAAGACGCTCACGTGGCCAGTGCGGAGGTTAATGCTGTCGATGGCGCTCCGGGGGGCCGGGTGCCCGGGCACGTTGGGACCCCCAACGATGGCCACGTACGCAACGTCGTCCTTGACAACCAGTCCCTCGGGCGTCGAGTGCGACGGGAACGCGACAAGCGGCTTCGGGTAGGCCGCGCACGCGCTGCCGCCCTGGCCGTAACACTTGGGGAAGCCGAAATCGACCACGCCCCCAGAGGGGTCGAAGGCCAACAGGAGGTCCGGAGACACGCCTGGGTTGTCAGGGCCATTGTCGGTGAACAGCAGCCGTGAACCCCAAAAGGCGAGCCCGTAAGCCGTCCGCAGGCCGGTGGCCTCCAGCACGGGTGCGCCGCCACCTGGCGACAAAGAAATGACGCGTCCGGACGGGCCGCTATGGTCCTCCAATGCGCCCAGCCCGACGAACAGGCGTCCGTCAGGACCACTCACCATCCCGATGGGATGGCTCCCGGAGGACAGTCCGCTGAGCAGCACGTGGCGGTGGGCGAAACCGTCGCCCGCGAAGTCTTCGAGGACGCTTACCTCGCCCTCGCCAGCTTTGGTGGCTCCGGCGACATAGAGGCGATTGTCGCTCCAGACCAACGCGGTCGCGCCTGCGAGACCATGTACGTGCTGCACCGGGCCCCCGCCGGGAGGCACGTACGAGACTCCTGCGGACGGGCTATCTCCGGCGCTGGCCGAAACTGCCCAAAGCCCCCCACGCGCGTCCAAGGCAAGGTTCTGTGCGAACAGCCCAGACGCCACAACGACGGGCGGTGCGACCGCTTGCAACGGCGGCTCCACCATGGCGAGTGAGCGGACCTCAGGGGGCCGGGCCGGCCAGTGTCCGGTGTAACTTCCAAAGCCGAGGGAAGCAAGACTCGACACGACTGTGGCGACGGCAGCCGCGCGCCTACCAATCACGGGCACCACACCTGAACAGCTCTGTCACTTCGCGTACACCCGCAGGTTAACTGCTTCGGGTGCCGACCGCATTGCGGCTAGCACCCATTTGTGACCGAAGGTAACACCCATTTCCTCGGCCCGCGCCTCTGCGAACCGTCGGTGGTCGGGCCAGCTGTCCGCGGACCGGTCCAGCAGTCCGACGGACCAGAGTGCACTGACGTTTACCGCACACAGTTGGGCTACAGACCCGGGCTCGGGGTGGGCCCGCCGGGCTAACTTAGAGTTGCCGC
>DATJST010000030.1:0-14444 GCA_035503975.1 Acidimicrobiales bacterium
CGTTGCCGACGCCATTTGGGACGTTCAAGGAGAGCGACTACGGGTAGAAGCTGAAGGCGAAGACAGGTCGAACTGGTGGCCCAAGCCCAAGGCCAGCGCGCTAAGCCGGGAAGGGCCACCCGGACGCGTCCTACCCACTCCGGCTGCACCGATGGCGGGGCAACCTAAACGATTGAGTTCTTTGCTGGTTTTCCGCCGACGAGTTGAAGACTGCGTCGCCGCGATTTAGGCCGCGTTCTAGGCTTCGCTTCTCCCGATTGAGCTTCGACGGTCCCGGTGGATATCGGTGCGGGGTGAACACAAAATGAGCCGCCTTACACTCGGCCCTACGTCATATGAAACGGATAATAAGTGGGGCGCATTTCAGGAGGTAGAGAAGCTTGCCTCGAGCCGCTTTCGTCGCTCACGGCTCACATGGTTTTGTCGGACTACCTGGGGATGTCAGCCAAAATCTCGCTCGGGTGCAGGCGGGCGAGTTGGCTGGCGTGGTGCTCCACTGAGGCTGTCAGTTCGACTGGCCCTGCTACCCGGCTTTGGCTATTGGAGACCCGGGTCCTCCCCGCGCAACGGCATTCCATGGCTGAACAGAAGCTCGCTCAGTTGGTCGCACAGGTCGTGGAACGAGGGGCTGCGGACGATGTCGGGAGTTCGCGGCCGGGGGAGGCCAATTTCAACGACCGCTTGCACGCGGCCCGGCCGAACCGACATTACGGCCACGGCATCCGCGAGGAACACGGCTTCGCTGATGGAGTGAGTCACCAACAGGGTGGTGGCGGCCCGTTCAGCCCAGATCCTCAGCAGCTCCACGTTGAGCCGCTGCCGGGTCATCTCGTCGAGCGCTCCGAACGGCTCGTCCAGCAGGAGGATCTCCGGCTCCACGACAAGCGACCGGGCTATGGCTACCCGCTGGCGCATCCCCCCCGAAAGGTGAGCCGGCCTGGCCTGCTCAAAGCCCTTGAGCCCGACCAGCGAGACCAGGTCGGATATGGCGGAGCTGGGCACCTTTACCCCGCTTATTTCGAGCGGCAAGCGAATGTTGGCGACCACCGAGCGCCATGGCAGCAGGGCAGGGTCCTGGAAAGCGATCCCGAGGCGGTGGGCCACCCTGATGGCCGGCGGCGGTTCTCCGTGGACGAGCACAGTGCCCGCGGTGGGGCTTTCGAGGTCGGCCAAGATGCGCAGCACCGTGGACTTACCGCACCCCGACGGGCCGAGCAGGGCGACGAACGACCCCCGCGCCGCGTGCAGGTCGACGCCGTCGAGAGCGCGCAATGTGGCCCGCTGCAGCCGGAAGTCCTTGCATAGGCCGGTAATGGCGATCCCTTCGGTTCGGGAGGTGCCCGGCTCGGTTGAGACCACTGCCCGGTCTGCCATCACGGCCATACGCGGATCGTAGCCACCGCCCGGGCCTAACCCCGCCCGACAATGATGAACGCCGTGTTACGTCCTTCGGGCGCCTCTCCCGGGCTCACCTCTCAGGTAGCGTCCCGGCGACCACTCGTCCCCGGGACACCACCGCCACGAGTTGCTCCACGCGGAGGTCGGCGCCGCTCAGCCACGGGCGCCCCCGCACCACCAGGAAATCTGGTGCGTAACCGGGGGCGATCCGCCCGACGAGGTGCCCGAGGCCCACTGCCGCCGCCGCCCGCGACGTGGCCGCTTGCAGGGCCTGCTCGGGGCTCATCCCCAGTACCTCTCGCATGCGCGCCAGCTCGGCCATCTGGTCCCCGAAGCGAACGTGATGGCCATTGGCGTCTGTCCCCAGCACGAACTGCACGCCCGCGCCAGCTGCAGCGCCGAGCAACCGGTCTCGCTCCGCCACGAGCAGCGAGGCCTTCTGTTGCGCTTCAAGCGTTACCGGGACCGAGCCCCGGGCGATGGCCTCGTTTATCAGGAGAGTCGGTGCCACGGTGGTCCCGGTGGCCGCTGCCCTGGCTGCCTGCTCGGGCGTGATCAGGGTCCCGTGCTCGATCGAGTCGACCCCTTCGTCCAGCGCCACTTGGATGCCGGCCGGGCTGTGGGCGTGGGCGGCCACCGGAAGGCTCAGGGCGTGAGCCTCGTCAACGATGGCCGCCACTTCGGCCCGGGTGTAATTGCGCCATTCGCTGCGGTCACCCATGGACAGGACCCCGCCGCTAGTCGCTATCTTTACCCCGTCGGCGCCGGCGCGTGCCCAGGTACGGACCAGCCGGCGGCACCCATCTTCTCCGTCTGCTGTGGGCGGCCGCTGGGTCACTGCCGGAGCCAGGAACAGGTCAGCGTGGCCCGCCGTCATGCCCACCATGCAGTAGACCAAAAGGCGCGGGCCCTGGACCACTCCTTGGTCGAAGACCCGGCGCAGGGCGATCTGGGCCTCGTCGCCGGCCATGTCGCGGAGGGTCGTGACCCCCGCCCTCAGAGCTTGTTGGGCGTGCGCCAGCCCGTGGAGCACTTTCTCCTCCCGCGTCGTCACCAGTGGCCAGGTGGCGAAGTCGGCCTGCCCCGGGCCGGCGTGGCCGACGAGGTGGACGTGCGTGTCCACCAGCCCGGGGACAAGGCAGATCCCGGGCCAGCGCAACTCGCGAGAAGGCTCGACCACCGTCAAGCGGTCCGTGTCCCATTCGAGCCGGCTGGGGCCGATATCAGTGCAGCCGTCCCATACAGTTACTCCAGCGATGCGCAGCCTCGGCTCCTTTTACAATCTGAACGGGTCGACCGACCAGGGAGCGGCCCAAGCCTGGCCTGAGCCGCAGGAGACCCTATGCGACTGGAAGCAGTAGCGGCCACCTGGCCGGAGGCCGAGAGTGCCAGCCGCCGCGCCCCGGCGGTGCTCCCCTTCGGTGCTCTCGAACAGCACGGGCCCCACCTGCCCCTGTCCACCGACACGATCATGGCCGATTGGTTGGCGGGACGGGTCGCAGACGCTGTGGACGGCTGGTTGCTGCCGGCCATCCCGCTAGGTGACACGGCCGGCAATAACGGGTTCCCGGGGACGGTGTCGCTCTCGTTTGACACCGTCCGGTCTGTCGTAACAGATATAGGCCGCAGCCTGAGGCGCTCCGGCTTTCCTTGCCTCATAGTCGTCAACGGCGACTACGGCAACCGGGCTGCTCTGCAAGTAGCCAGTCGCGGCCTCAGGGAGGAAGGTTGGAGCACCCTGGTGATCGACTACCCGGGGCTGGAAGAAATTGCGGCTGAGGTGTGCGAGACGCGCCCGGCCGGACCGGGGCTATACCACGCCGACGAAGTGGAGACATCAGTACTGCTCGCCTTGCGCCCAGACCTGGTGCACATGGACCGCGCGCTGGCCACCTACCCGGAGATCCCCCTGACGCTCGGCGCCGTACCGACCGACCTGGCCCAGCTGTCGCCCTCGGGGGTGCTCGGCGACCCAAGCTCGGCCAGTGCCGGCAAAGGGGCCGCCATCCTCGACGCTCTGGAACGACGGGCGGTCAGGCTGGCCCGCGCCTACTTGGCCGAGACGAACGGCGCCGAGCAATGTCCGACTCGTAACCATTGCGCCCACAGGGGCCCCGACCCGGGAACGATGACCCCGGGACCGTGAACACTGTGTGAAACCGGCTTCTGGTGCCCGGCCCATGAGCGGGGCCACCTTATGATCGCCGAACATGAGAGAGCACGTCGACGCAAGCGAGAGGGCGCGTGCCGTCCGGGCCGCGCTCGGCCAGAGCCCCTTCGACCTGTTGCTCCGCGGGGGCACGGTGGTAGACGTTGGGACCGGCGAGTTGCGAGCCGCGGACGTTGGGGTGGTCGGGGCGCTCATCGCCAGCGTCCATGCACCCGGAACGCGCGAAGACGCCGCGGAGCAAGCCGACTGCACCGGCACATTCATCGCTCCCGGGCTGATCGATATGCACGTGCACTTCGAGAGCTCGATGCTGACTCCGGGCGCCTACGCTTCGGCCGTCGTCCCGCGGGGCACCACCACTGTGTTCTGTGACCCCCACGAGCTGGCCAATGTGGCCGGTGTGGCGGGCGTCCGCTACGCCGTTGACGCCAGCCGAGGCCTTCCGGTCCGCTTCATCGTGCAAGCCCCGTCGTGTGTCCCGCCCCAGCCGGGCCTCGAGTTGTCGGGTCACGACCTTCACGCCGACGATGTCGCCCACATGTTGGCCTGGCCGGAGGTGGGCGGGCTGGCCGAGGTCATGGACATGCTCGGAGTGCTCGGCGCCGACGACCGCATGGTGAGCGTGGTAAGAGCGGGCCTCGATAGCGGCAAGCTGGTGTCGGGCCACGCCGCCGGGCTCGGGCCTGCCGAGCTGCAGGCCTACCTGTGCGCAGGCATCGGCTCGGACCACGAGATTTTCGGCCCAGGCGAGGTCCTGGCCCGGCTGCGGGCGGGCCTGGCGGTGGAGCTGCGGGGGATGATCGACGCGTTGTTGCCCGAAGTGGTGGCCGAGCTGGCCGCCCTGCCAGAACTGCCGGCCCACCTCGTGCTGTGCACCGATGACCTGTTTGCCGCCACCTTGCTTCGCGACGGAGGGGTGGACCATCTCGTGCGCCGTCTGGTTGCTTACGGCATGCCAGCCGTGAGGGCGGTGCGGGCCGCGACATACCACGCCGCCTACCGGCTGGAGCGGCCTGACCTCGGAATGGTGGCGGCCGGGCGCCTGGCGGACCTCGTGGTGCTGGATGACCTCGGAACGTTCTGCGTCAGGGAGGTGTACGCGGGGGGCGAGCTGGTGGCCCGGGGCGGAGAAGTAGTCGTGCCGTGCGTAGACGCGCCGGCGGCGGCCCCGCTTAAGACCATGCACCTCGAGGCGATGAGCCCGGACGATTTTGTGCTGCGCCTCGAAGGCGCGGCGTCGCTGGCGAGCCCCGGCGGCCCCTCACCCCGTCGCGCCCGTCTGCGCACGGTGCGGGGGATCATCGGCACCGAGTGGGGGGAGGCCGAGGTCGAACTCGACGGGACCCTGGTCGTAGTCCCTCCCGGGCACCTGCTACAGGCGGTGGTCCACCGCCATGGGCGCCTGGCGCCGAAAGCCCGATTGGCGCTGATAAGTGGGTGGGGCGACGACTGGCAGGGTGCTATCGCCACCACAGTGTCGCATGACACCCACAACCTCGTCGTGTTCGGGCGTGACCCGGTCGACATGGCTACGGCTGCAAACGCGGTGATCGCCTCGGACGGCGGTGTCGCCGTCGCCCGTCACGGGGAAGTGCTGGCCCACATCGGCTTGCCGATCGCGGGGATCCTTTCCGACCGGCCGGCGCTGGAGGTGGCAGATGCCCAGGCGGCGCTTCTGGCCGCCGCCTTGTCGGTGGGCCTGCCAGAGGGCGTACTGAGCCAGCCACTCATGCAGGTCTTCGCTTCGTGCCTCGCTTGTTTGCCAGGCCCCCACGTGACCGACCTCGGGCTCATGGACGGCACTACAGGGGAACTGGTGGCGGAGCCGGTTTTGGCCGCGTTTTAGGAGCGGTGCGGCTCGCCGGCTGCGGGTGGTACCGAACTTGGCCGCCGGGAGGCGTCCTCAGCCGGCGGGGCCGAAGCGCCTGAGCACAGGCGCCTCCACCAGCCCGACGAAGGCGTATATCACTGCCGAAACAACGGTGATCAGGACGACCCCGGACCACAATTGGGCGAACGCCGACGTGGTGCTCGCCTCCAGCATCAAATAGCCCAGTCCCTGCCCGGTGGATAGCCACTCGGCCAGGACAGCCCCCAACATGGCTCCCGGCGCCGCGATCTTGGCCGAACTGAACAGGGAGGGCAGAGCGCTGGGCAGCCGCAGCTTAAACAGCGTGGCCCGGTTGGACGCATCGTACGCTCTCATGAGGAGGACCGACTCGAGCGGTGGGGACCTGAGGCCGCTCACGACGTAGACCAGGGTCGGGAAGAAGGTGACGATGCCGGCGATCACGGTAACGCTGAACAGGCCGCGGCCGAAGGCGAGGGCGATCAGAGGGGTCATGGCGACCAGGGGGACGGAACGCAACACGACGGCCACCGGCATGAACGCGGCCTCAACGGTACGGTTACTGACGACGGCCATGGCAGCCACCACTGCCAACAAAGTCCCGGCCGCGTACCCGAGGGAGGCGTCGCGCAGGGTGGTGAGCAGCGCCGCCCACAGTTGCTGGCGATCGGCGGCGGCGGAAGAGCCCTGGAAGAGGTAATCCCACACGTCCGCGGGTGTCTTGGCGAAATAGGAATTCAGGTTGAAAACCTTGATGAAACCGACCCAGCACACCAGGGCGGCGGCGACAGACAGGGCCAGGAAACCGGCCGACCGAGCCACCCGCCCCGCCATCGTGCTGGACGAGCGCGCCGGTGGGCGGGCCGGGCCCGGCCCGGCCGCCGCCCCGCGGGCCCAGGGCGTGGCCAGCCGGGCAACGGCGGCGGTGACCGCATAACCGGCGCCCGCCAAGGCGGCGGCGAAGAGCGCCAGGCTCCACACCCGGGTCACCTCGAGGGACTGTTCGGCGTTGATCATGGCCACACCGATCCCGTCGTTCCCGCCCAGGTACTCGCCGATGATCGCACCGAGGAGGGCCGCCGGGACGGCGATGCACAGGGCCGCAAATAGGCTCGGCAGCGCGGCTCGGAGGCGGATCTTCGACAACGCAGTCCATTTCGTCCCCCCGTAAGCGTGGACGACGTCCAGGGTGAGCTGGTCCGCCGAGCGCAGCCCGGCGGTGACCCCTATCAGCGTCGTGAAGAAAACGGAGACGGCGGCGAGCACGACCTTCGGTTGTTCGCCGTTGAAGACGATGTTGAGGATCGGCGCGATGGCGATGATAGGCATGCAATAGCTGGCGATGGCCAGCCTGAGCAGGGCCGCCTCCACCGGCGGGCTGACGACGAACACCAGCGCCGCTCCAATAGCCAGGGCGTTGCCCCACAACCACCCCTGTCCCGCCTCCGAGAGCGTGGTCCCCGCGTTGGCCCACAACAAGGCCCGGTTGTCCCACAGGCCGCCGGCCAGGCCGAACGGGGTCGGCATGACGTGCTTCCCGGCGAATACGAACAAAGCCAGGAGCTCCCAGGCCACGAGTACGGCGAGCACTCCCACCCCGTTGCCCGCCCTCGACAAGCGGGGGCCACGGCCCGCCCGGCCCTCCTGCTGGGCGCCAACGAACCCGACCGGGGGGCCGGCGGTCAGGCCGGTCCCGGCTTGGCTCATACTGTCTTCATAACGGCCCGTTCCCGACCGGGATGGTGCTCGGTTCGTCCAGTTCCCTGTCGAGCTGGGCCAGTTCGGCGGTGAAGCGTGACCTCATGGCGGCCCGATCAGCCTCGTCGAGCCAGCTTGCGTCCACGCCGGTCAGCACAAAATTGCGCACCTGCTCGAGCCCGTAACCGAGGGCACCGCACAATCTCACGTACTCCTGGCCGATATCGGTATGGAACATGGTGGGGTCGTCGGAATTGAGCGTCACCCGCAGTCCCGCCCCCACCATGCCCTTGATCGGGTGATCGGCGAGGTCGGGCCATCCGTAGACGACTGCGGTGGAGGTTGGGCAGCAGGTGAAAAAGACACCGTCGTCGCGGCAACGAGCCGTCACTTCGGGCGACCCCAGGATGTGGTAGCCGTGGTCGATCCGCTCGCAACCGAGCTCGTCCAGGCAGGTGACTATGTTCTGTGCCGGGGCGTCTTCGGAGGCATGGCTGGTCAACCGCAGCCCCTGGGCGCCGGCCAGGCGGTACGCCTCGACGAACTTTTCGGGCGGGTCGGGCGCCTCGGCGCCGTCCATACCAAGGCCGATGACCTCGGGACGGTCCAGGGCGACCACTTCCTCGACCATCTGACGCGCCTCTGCCGGGTCGTCCTGGCGATAGATGTCGGCGATAAGCCGGCACTGCACACCGAGGTCGTGCTCGGCCCCACGAACGCCGTCGATCAGCCCGTCGACGCAGGTGGCCAGGGCCACGCCGCGCCGGGTGTGCAAAGTGGGGTTGAAGAACATCTCGCGGTACCGCAGGTTGCCGAGTGATACCCCGTCGCTCAACGACTCGTAGGCAGCCCGGGCGAAGTCCTCCCGGTCGATCAGGGTGGACGAGACCAGGGCGAAGATCTCGAGGAACTCGTAGATCGTCTGGTAATCGTAAAGTCTCGCCACGTCGTCGGTCGGCAAGCCGGTCCCGTGTTTGCGAGCCAGGTCCGCAAAGGTGGCCGCTCTGACAGTCCCTTCGAAATGACAGTGCAGCTCGACCTTCGGCACCCGGCGGAGGTACTCGGCGAACCTCAATGGTCGCCTGTCCCGGCATACGGGCCCGGCCGGGACCTAGGCCTTGCTGGCACCCTGGTGGACCTCTTGCAGGACCTCGTTCGTGAAGTACTTGGGGCTGCTCTTTATGTCGACCAGGCTCAGAGTCTTTACGTTAGCGGCCACATCTGCGGAGCTCATCCACATGAGGCCATGTTGGGCCGTGGTGGGCGTCTCGAACAACTTCTGGTAGGCACCCAGCTCTTTCTGCTGAGTCGGTATGTCGAGCCCGTCGGTCTTGCCGTAGACGTCGACCGTGAGACGGGCGGCCTTCGGGGGGTCGGCGAACGCCGCTTCCCAACCCTGGACCTCGCCTTTCATCAGCGCCACAACTTGAGCCCGTTCGGCGGGGTCCGAGAGGCTCGACCGGCGGGCGAGGTAGGTACCGCTGTAGAGCTTGTAGCCGTAGTCGTACAGGAGCCAGGACTTGGTCGCGACGCCCTTGGCTGCGAGCAGGAAAGGCTCGTTGGTGATGAAGGCGTACCAGCCGTCAACTTCGCCGTCGGCCAGAGGCGTAGGGTCGAACTGGACGGGCACGACGTCCACTTTCGCCAGCGGTATGCCGACCAGCTTGAGGAAGGCCTTGAAAGTAAGCAGGTTCCCAGCCTGGACACCGATCTTCTTGCCGATCATCGCCTGAGGGCTGTTTATAGGCCGCTTCGCGAGAGACATGATCGCCTGTGGCGCTTTTTGCATCTGAGCGCCGATGATGACGAGGTCGGCCCCGCTGTCGATGGCGGCAGACGTCAGGTCAGGGCCGCTGATGCCGACCAGGGCCTTCCCGGAGACGACAATGGGTTCCACAGACGTGTTCGGGCCGCCGGGTAGCAACGTCACGTCCAGGCCGGAACCGCTGTATAGCCCGTTGCTCTTGGCCATGTAACTCCCGGCGAACTCGATGTCGTCGATCCAGTCCAGCTGCAAGCTGGCCGAGCCGAGCGACTTGGGCGCAGGTGACGCCCAGGCGGGCCCGCCTTCCGCCATGCTGGCGCCGGCCATGGCCAGTACGGCCGCGCCCGCGCCTGCTCCGGCCACTTTGCAGAGGAAGTCGCGGCGGTCAATCTTGTCCGAAAATCTCATGCCAATTTTCCTTTCTCGTAACGGTTCCGCGGCTTTGGAGCAAACCCCTCAGGATCGCGGGGCGTCCGTGGTCAGGGGACGGCGCCCCGAGTTCAGCGGGCTGCGTTCTTCACGAAATCCTTCTCCCCGAAGTCAAGTGGGCGCGCCCCGCCGTACCAGCTGCCGCGTACATGACGACGACGGGCCTCCAAGTCGGTGGCGACCGCAGCCGAGTGCCACAGATAACAATCGTGGAACAAGATGTCGCCTCGTTGCGCGTACAGTGGCACTTCCCCGGGGACCATCTCGAACCGAAGTGGCATTTCGAAGGGCGGAGGCGTGATTGTGTATCCTCCAGTGGCCGCAGATCCAGGCGGTACCACCGCTCCGTTCACGTTCTCGTACGGCGCCGGCGTAGCCCACAAGTGGCTCCCGGGCACGACACGCAGGAAACCGTTGGCGGGGCTCGTTTGGTCGATGTGGACCGTAACCGCTGTCGCCGGCCACATGGGCAAGTGCGGGCTGGACTGCCAGTCGCTGTGCCAACCGATCCGTTTGTAGCTGCTCTCGGGGCCGGGCCGGGCGTCCTGGTAGACGTACCCGAAAGTCCCGGCCTCAGCCGACCAGCACGATGGTCCCAACCAGCGGGCGACGAGGCCGGTGACCGCCTCCGAATGGACGATGTCGTACGCAGTTGGCGACAGCTCCGTTATGTGAACGACGTAATTGGCAAACCGGGCCCCCTTTTGCCCTGCACCTTCTTCGATGAGCCGAGTGGTGCCATAGCCTTCAGGCAGCTCGCCCGAGAGGAGCCGCTCTTGCGCGTCGCAGCATTCGAGCTCTAGGCGAGAGAGGACGTCTTCGGCCAGGGCTCCGGACAGGACGGCGAACCCGTTCGCCCGGTAGAACCCCTCCAGATTGTCCAGCTCATCAGCGCTGAAAGACCAGGGGCTCAACCCTCGGAGTAGCGACTGGGCGCCTTGCACCGGTGAATAGTAAGCACCGGAATGTTGCGGTCATGTTACTTAAGGGGCGCCTCAGCCCAAATTAACGAACAGGTAACAGTCGGACGCTATGGCCCCTCCTGCCGGCAGCCATTGGCCCGTTTGCCACTTCGCAGCCCCGCCGGCTGCCCGGGCAAAGTTCCTGCAAATCGCTGAACCCCGCGCACTCTCGGTGCTAGATGGTGCTGATGTTCCCCTCAGGCCACGGCAAGAGGGCGGCTCGAAGTTGGGAGAAGCGCACCCGTTCTTGTTCCAATCGGACACCAGGGCCATAAATGCCCGCGTTCAAGGTCATTGGAGAGAGACCGCTCGTGCTCGGTCAGATAGGCGAGCGGCCGGCGAGTCGGCTTTTCCTCCGTAGTCCAATGAGCACGGTCCCTGGCTTTGCAGCGAGCGGCCCCCCAATCGAGCTTGAACTGGTACGCCAGCGACGCAGCCAGGATCGTGTAAGCCAATTTCTCTTTCTGGCCGCCTGATTTGCCAGCGGAGTCGGTGTAGTGCTCGTACTCACTGTCGTCCTCGCGCCACTGTTCGGAGGCCGAGAAAAGGGACCATTGGCGGACATCCGTCACTCGCCGCGTCCAGGTACGGTCCAGGTCAGTCATACCTTCCCGGCCCCTGAACCGGTCGATGATCCCTTCACCTGCAAGAACTTCTGCTCGGAGTACTGGTCGCCCCGGCCGGCTCCGATCACGTGGTCGGTACCTGCACGAAGCTCGGCCCGGAACTCCCGGACGCCGGTGTTCGGGGTGGGCTCAGGCAAAAGGGCGATGAAACGGCCCGCGTTGTAATCGATATCGACGAGCGAGCGATTAATTGTCTCGATCCGCTGGCGTATGAGGCTTGCCTGCTTGTTTAGCTGGGCGGCGAAGCTGGCGATGTCACGGATCGTGTTCTGGTTCAGGTAGTCCTTGAACTCTTTTTCAAAACGAGGAAGGTCGTCATCCGCCACGCGGCGGTGCAGCTTTCGGTACTCACCGGCAGAGGCGATCGACGGGTCGAAGTCGACCGTCTCGTGGGGGTAGTGTGAGCGGACATCGCTCATGGCGCCGATGGCCCGCTGGCAGGAGCAGGAGCCTAAAAAGGTTCTGTATGTTAGAACTGTTTTAGTTCTACAGGCTGACACTATGCGGCTGTGGAGTTGTCACCCTTCCCTTACCAGGGCCCGCTCAGTCGGCTGAACAGGACATTTGTCACGGGCGTCTCGCTCCGGGTGGCCTGGATCGGCCTGAGTCGGTTCGAAATTATGGCCAAGTTTATGGCCACCCGAGCTCGGTGACTCCGCAAGCGGTCGCGCCGTCGCTGGGCCGTGTCCAAAGATTTAGTGAGTACTCGACGACGGATTTGCCGGCGCTCGCGTGCACCTGAGCCCAGAGACGATTCGCCACGCGGGGCGATGCTCAGCCCGGTCTCGCATTAGAGCGCTAAATGGACTGCGCCACAACTGGTCAGGGGTCCACGAGATATGGGGTCCCTTCGCTGATGAGAGGACCGGAAGGGCCCCTACCCGGCGATGGCGCTCGCGAACTGCGCCGCGTACAGGCGCGCATAGGCACCCCCCGCCGCGAGCAGCTCCTCGTGCGTACCTTGCTCGACGATCGACCCCGACTCCATCACCAATATGAGATCGGCATCGCGGATCGTCGAGAGCCGATGCGCGATGACAAAGCTCGTCCGACCATGCCGCAATGCCGCCATCGCGCGCTGGATGAGCACTTCGGTGCGGGTGTCGACCGAGCTCGTCGCCTCGTCGAGGATGAGGATGGCGGGTTCCGCCAGGAAGGCCCGGGCGATGGTGATGAGCTGGCGCTCCCCCGCCGACACGCTCGCGCCCTCCTCATCGAGAAGGGTGTCGTAGCCATCAGGGAGCGTGCGCACGAAGTGGTCGACGTGGCTCGCCTGCGCGGCGGCGGCGATCTCCTCTTGCGTCGCCCCCGGCGCGCCGTAGGCGATGTTCTCGGCGATCGTGCCGCCGAACAGCCACGTGTCCTGCAGCACCATGCCCGTCTTCGAGCGCAGCTCCTCGCGCCTGAGGCCGGCGATATCGACCCCGTCGAGGGTGATGCGTCCCTCGTCGACCTCGTAGAAGCGCATGAGGAGATTGACAAGAGTCGTCTTGCCGGCACCCGTCGGCCCGACGATCGCCACCGTCTCGCCGGGATCGACCGCGAGGGACAGCCCCTCGATGAGCGGCTGGTCGGGGAAGTAGGAGAACGAGACGTCCTCGAACGCCACCTCGCCCCGGACGACGCGGAGCGGTCGGGCAGCGGCGGCGTCAGGCTCCTGTTCGGTGGCGTCGAGGAGCGCGAAGACCCGCTCCGCGGAGGCGACGCCGGACTGGAGCATGTTGGCCATGCTCGCCACCTGGGAGATCGGCTGGCTGAACTGACGCGAATACTGGATGAAGGCTTGCACGGCGCCGAGCGACAGCTGACCGGAGGCGACCTGAAGGCCGCCAACGACGGCGACGAAGACATAGTTGATGTTGCCGATCAAGGTCATTGCCGGCTGGATCAGCCCCGACACGAACTGCGCCTTGAAGCTCGACTGGTAGAGCGACTCGTTGTGCTGTCTGAAGACCGCCTCCGCCTCGTGGCGGCGGCCGAACAGCTTGACCAGCGAGTGGCCGCTGTACATCTCCTCGATATGGCCGTTCAGCTGCCCGGTCGTCCGCCACTGGTCGACGAAGTTGGGCTGCGCCCGCTTTCCGATCTTGGTGGCGACGATGATCGAGAGCGGGACGGTGACGAGCGCGATCAGCGCCAGCAGCCAGGAGATGAGGAACATCGCAACGAGCACGCCAACGATGGTGAGGAGCGACGTAACCATCTGGCTGAGCGTCTGCTGCAGCGTCTGGGAGATGTTGTCGATGTCGTTCGTGACGCGCGAGAGGATTTCGCCGCGCGGCTGGCGGTCGAAGTAGCTGAGCGGCAGTCGAGTGAGCTTCGACTGCACCTTCTCCCTGAGCCGCGCCACCGAGCGCTGGCCCACCATCGCCGTGAGCCGCGCCTGTAGGTAGCTGGCTACGGAGGCGGCCAGGTAGACGAGGAGTACCTGCAGGAGGATCTTCCCGACGCGGTCGAAGTCGATGCCGTGGGTGATGGGAGTCGACTGCACGAGGTTGGCGAGCGTGCCCCGACCTGTCTGGCGGAGGTGGGCGACGACCGCCGACTGGCTGACCCCGGCCGGGACCTCCCGGCCGATCACCCCGGCGAAGATCACATTGGTCGCGTCGCCGAGGAGGCGGGGCCCGAGCACCGAAAGTGCGACGCTGCTGACGCCGAGCACGAGGATCACGACGACACGGACGCGATCGGGCGCCAGCTCGCCGAGAAGGCGGAACGCGGAGCGCCGGAAGTCGAGCGATTTCTCGGTCGCGCCGCTACCTATCATCCCCCGGGGCCCAAAACCCACTTGGGCACCGCGGCGCTCGGGGGTGGCCCGCTCGCCGGTGCCGCGCGGTGGGGTCGTACTCACGCCGCCTCCTCCTCGGTGAGCTGCGAGAGCACGATCTCGCGGTACGTCTCGTTCGTCGACATGAGCTCCTCATGGGTGCCGACGCCGACGACGCGGCCGGCGTCAAGGACGACTATGCGGTCGGCGCTGCGGATCGTGCTCACGCGCTGGGCAACGATCACCACGGCTGCGTCGCTGGTCTCGGCGGCGAGCGCAGCGCGCAGTGCCGCGTCCGTGGCGTAGTCGAGGGCGGAGAACGAGTCGTCGAAGCAGTAGATGCGTGGCCGGCAGACGATCGCCCGGGCAATCGCCAGCCGCTGACGCTGACCGCCCGAGACGTTGCTCCCACCTTGCGCAATGGCTGCATCGAGCCCGTCTGTCATCGCCTCGACGAAGCTGCGCGCCTGCGCGATCTCGAGGGCGCGCCACAGCTGCTCATCGGTGGCGTCGGGGCCCCCGTAACGGAGGTTGGAGGCCACCGTTCCCGAGAAAAGGTACGGCCGCTGCGGCACCACCGCGATGAGCCGGGAGATGGCGTGCTCGTCGAGCATCCGGACATCGACGCCGTCGATCGTCACGGCGCCACCGGTCACGTCGAACAGGCGCGGGATGAGGTTTACGAGCGTCGTCTTGCCAGAGCCGGTCGAGCCGATCACCGCCGTCACCTCGCCGGGGTTGGCGACAAGGTCGACGCCCCGCAGGACGGGCTCTTCGGCA